>JBGQMY010000001.1:0-90826 GCA_041500865.1 Candidatus Micrarchaeia archaeon
AAAACTCGTAAGAGGTATATTCTGACCATCACTGCACATATAAATAATAATAGAATCATTTGGTAATAAATTCAAGGAAGAAGGCGTGTATTCGCATGTATAATAATCATCTGCAACGATACTCAAATTTGTCCAAGTGAAATCATTTCTATTAATCACTGTTGCAGTCATCATTCCTGTTGAACCATAGTTAAAGTGTACATCTGCCATAAGAGATTTTCCTGATGTAGATGACGAATTACTCCCAGTTAAACCGCAGCAACCCACCAAGAATATTATTCCAACCAACAAAACAATCAGAATCTTTGAGTCCATAAAATAATTTTATAGTAAAGCATATAAATAAGTATAGTTTTCGGTGGTTTATCTATAAAGTCTGGCTTTTCGTATAAATTAGTGTTACAACCCAACTGAGCGGAAAGGATTAAAAGATATCAGGGCAAAGGCAACTGATGGACTTATCGGAGCTTCAGGACATAGACTCAAAGGAGAAGGAGGGCTCGGCGCTGCACAACGTGCCAGGCGACTTCTATCCAAGGCTCAAAACGCTCATAAAGGCGAAAAGGGGAGCCATGGACCCGAACAGGATAATAACGATAAGGGAATACGAAAATATACTGATGCTCGCAAACAGGATAATATCAAGGAGGATATCGAAGATATCGTTTTTTGCCTCAAGGGACATGGAGGCGCACAACATGACCAGCGAGGAGCTTGGGCTGTACGCGACCGTATCCGCGTCCGCAAAGGAGCTCAGGGAATCCGCCTATGTGGAGCCCGTGGCCAATGCGGAGGCGCCCAAGGCAGAGGAGCCGAAGCCAGCCCCGCAGGAAGAGGGCAAGAAGGAGGAAAGGCCGAAGCGCAGGATAAGGATAATAAAGTTCGTTGACGCATACCGCGGCCTTGACAACAGGGAATACGGCCCGTTCAACATAGGCGTGATACTTTCAGAGATGCCAAACGACGAGGCCGAGTGGCTGCTCGGAGAAGGCTATGCGGAAGAGGTTTAGCATGGAAAAAAAGACGCCGGAGTCGCTTGAGGCGCTTATATTCTCAAGGGCAGGGGACGTTTTTTCAGGGAACAGCGACCTTGAGAACGCCGCATCCTCGTACAGTTCGGCAACCGAGTTCTCAAAATCCCCATATAACCTGGAAAAGGCGGCAATAGCGTATTACAGGCTGGCAAAGAGCCTGGGAAGCGCGCCGGGCGCCAAGGGATACGCGGAGAAGGCAGAGACGCTTTTCCAGCGCGTGGCGTATGTAGACCCTGCAAGGGTGGACTCGCATTACTACCTGGGCATGATATACAGCGAAAGGGGCGACATAAACAAGGCCGCAACCGAGTTCTCCGTTGTATACGACAAGGCCGACGAGCTTTCAGACAGGGCCGTGATGTCCCTCATTGAATCCTACATTTTCATAAAGGAGGAAAGGTACGAGAAGGAGTCAGAGGCGTATTCCATGCTGGAAGACCCTTTCCTGGCCAGTTTCTACGAGTTCGTCAAGAAGTATGCGATAGAAACCGACCTAGAGAGCCGGCTGAAGGACAGGTACAGGACAGACAATCCGTACAGCGCCCTGGCGATGGAGATAAACGGGCTGCACAAGAGGTATTTCATGGACGAGGCCATGCGCAAGAGGATACCAAACCCGGTTTCCCGCTTCGCTGTCATGATATCCGCGATGTTCGGGAAGGAAGGCTCGGAGGAGGACGCAATAGCCATCTTCTCAAAGCCCGAATCCGCCGACCTGAGGAAGCTGCCGCCGTACACCAGAGGAGTGGTAACTGACTTCCTTTCCCGCTTCGGGCTTACGCCGAACTCGTTCAAGATGCCTTACATGATACAGAAGGACATCCACACGATTGAGAGGCTTATACTGCTGATATCGGACCTGCGGGACGAGACGCTGGACAAGCACGGCATAAGGCGCAGGCTCGCCGAGCTCATGGACTCCCTTCCGGCAAACCTGCGGCAGTCCTACCTCGGGTTCTTCGAGTCGCTTGAGTTCAAGTCGTTCGACGAGATATACAACGGGCTGTCAAAGCTCAGGCTCGAGCTCCTTGAATCCATATTCAAAAGGCTTAGGGCGTTCTATCCAAAAACGGAGACGTCGCGCCTGTTCAGGATGATAGTCTCCTCGCTCAAGATGAAGGAGGACGAGAAGATAAGGATAATCGACAGGCTGGAGTATATTGACTGATTGCCGCCGCATTAGTCAAGAAGCACCTCCTTTCCGGGCGACGATGCCGCATAGGCTGCACCGCCAATAGAGGCTGCGTTCAATTATCCGCGCTCGTCCGCATTACTGCTGCGGCGGCATGTTGTTGCCTGATTACGAAGGCGTACCGTTGCCCCCGGACTGTGTTGGCATGTTGCACCTGAGGCCCATGATGCATCCGGTCTGCCCGTTGCGGCTATACTCAACATTGCCCTGGTTGGCCCAGCAGTCCGCATTCTGGCTGACAAGCGTCTCGTTTACCGCGCAGCCCGTTGCCTGGTTGCCTATTATGTTCCTTCTTGCGCGCTCCGCGTTCGTTATGCAGTCGTACGAGGTCACGCACCCTTGCTTGTCCTTTGTCGTTTCCAGGCTATTGCCCTGGCTGTTGCATACATTGTAGTCATCATGGCTCGGCGCTGCAACTGTTGGGCAAGTAATTGGGGCCAGGCATTGCGGATAATAAACGATTGGCGCGGCTTCCCTGGAAACGCTGCTTATGCCCCATTGGAACCCCTGGTTCCCTGCCATCCTGGCGCTTGCGACAAACGAGAGGTTTGCATCCTCCAAAACGCCGATGCATGCCACCACCTGCCCGTCCATAGAACTTGTCTTTGCAGAAATTGTTATGTTCTTGCATTTGATGCCTGCAACGCTGTCCATGCCGCCGGCAATGATTGAATAGTCGCCGTTGGTCTGCATCGCCGCCACGCCCGTCAGCAGCACAGGCATCGTGCCATTCCATATCTCGCTTGACCGGATGCTCTTTCCGCCGATTGCGGCAATCGTCTGCGGCCAAAACGCCACATCAAGGCTGTTGATGTACGGCTTTGCCGTGTTGAACGCAAGGTCAGATTCGCCGATTCCGTCCGAATAGGCGGCCTCGCCGGAATCCAGATACACCGTTAGCTTGGTATATCCCATATTGTTGTTGCTAGTCATATCAGTAACTTTCATGAACCCATTAATCGCGGGCCTCCCGCTGCATGTCGCATTTGCCGTTAGATAATAGTCAATGCCCAGCTGCTGCGGCTGGCCTTGAGAGCCTGAGCCCGTTGAGAGATTGTATGACAGGTGGATTGGCCTGAATGGCACAGCCGGCGGGGCAACGCTTGTGTTTTTCGCTGTCTCATTCTTTATTGTTTCGTTCACAGAAACATTCTGCGTGGCATTTTGTCCCTGCGGCGCAGGAGTCGGGGATGTCACGCATCCGAAAAGGAGCATAGTCGCTACCAATATGGCAAGCACAATTGATTTTCCCATGAAATCACTGATGGCAGAGCAACCTTAATAAGGTTTTGCCGGTTTCGCACACATCCGTATTGTCTTGCACACCGCCAGCCATGGCTATGAGGTGCATCTGTAAGCTATGATCCAATCAGGACCGTTCCACGGAAGAATGGCACCTGTTGCTCACAATTGCGTCCTTTACCGCTTCCTTGCTCAGGTTTTCCAGCTCGCATATGTCATACATGGCCCATAAGTCCCCTTTGGCATGGGCGTCGGAGTCAAAAACGCAGGGAACGTTGATTTTTTTCCTGATATTTTCTGATTCCACCCATTGCGCAGGCGTGTAGCCAGGGGCGTCGCACTCCATCGCATCAAACATTGTCAGGTCGTCCGCGCTGATTTTCTTCAGCCAGTTGTTGGGCAATGTCGTCATGGGATGGGCGGCTATGGCTATCCCGCCCTGCGCATGTATCCTCCTTATTGATTCGGACAATGACAGGTCGCCAGTGCAGGGCGGCTCATCGCTTTTTCCAGTATCGTTGTTTTTGCCGCACTCCTGTTCCGCAGGGTCCTTTGCTATGTCTATTGCGAGTATGTGCCCGTTCGGGGTTGTGAATTCCATTGAAGGAATGCAGAGCAGGCGCGTCTCGTTCCTGCACCTTTCCATGTAATCCTGGCAGACCCTGTGGTCCGTAATCGCTATGAACTTGAAGCCTAGCTTCACTGATTCCTCAACCATCTCGTCGTATGTGTTTGCCCCGTCGGAGCAGGTGGTGTGCATGTGCAGGTTGCCTGCATACTGGTTTTTGTCAAGCGGCTTTGGGGCTGCCAGGCTGGCCAATGCGATTATGCCCAATATCAGGACAATGGCGATGAGCGCATATTTGAGGTATCTCATCATGCCATATGTGGCTTGGCAACCTTAATAAGGCTTTCATGTTCAGCGCGCCTGCAAGGCTTTTTCCCCAGGCCCATTAATATTAAAATCCATCCTTTTCAACAGATGGCAATGGACCTTATCTCAATACTGGTATTGGGGCTTGTGCAGGGCATCACTGAATGGGTCCCAGTAAGCTCAAAGACGCAGGACACGGTCGTTTATTTGACGTTTTTAGGGGGCAATCCGTCATCTGTCGTCCCCATCCTGCTTTATCTGCATATAGGCACGCTTCTTGCTGCCATCATATATTTCCGCAAGGAGCTGCATGAAATGCTGCTTTCTTTCGCAAAAGGGCCAACTGACGCCAAAACCTATACGGACGGCAAGCCCGGCTTTTTGCTGGCAGCGCTGATTGGGACAGGCATTGTCGGCTTTCCGCTGCTGCTCATTGAGAAGGAATTCCTTCCAACGCTGAACGGGGGCCTGCTGTTCGCTGTCATGGGAATTGGCCTTTTGCTCACTGGGTTTCTGCTTCTGAGGCAGAAGGCCGGCTCAATGATGCGCACTGCCGGCAGCGTGACCTGGCTTGACGGGCTTTTCACCGGCCTGTTGCAGGGCCTGAGCATACTTCCGGGCGTTTCGCGCGCAGGGACAAGCGCAACAGGGCTGATATGGCGCGGATTTGACAGCGAAAGCAGCTTCAACCTTAGCTTCCTGCTTAGCATCCCGACGGTGGTGTTTGCCGAACTGGTCTTTTACATTGGCGGAAGCGGCATTCAGTCCTTCCCGGTTTTGGACGGCATCCTGCTGGCGCTGTCCAGCCTGGTTTTCGGTTACCTGACGCTTGACGCCATCCTGAAGGTCGTGAAAAAGGTGAACCTTGCATACGTAGCGTTTGCCCTTGGCATTATAATAATAGCCGCAGGGCTGCTCGGCGCTGGATGACTGGCTAGCTGGATTGTTAGTTGCCTCAGACCTTATATTTGGTCTAATCTTGATGGGCTTTATCAACCCAAAACCGCATTGAATATATAGCCGGTTGCCACGAACGAAAGAAACAGCACCAGCGCAAACACAGCCAGGAGCTTCGGTTTCAGCACCTTCCTCAATATTATCATCTCTGGCAGCGAAAGGCCGATGACGCTCATCATGAACGCAAGTGCAGTGCCCATTGCCATGCCCTTGGATATCAATACGCCGACTATCGGCACCATCCCTGCCGCATTTGAGTAAAGAGGTATTCCGACTATAACTGCGAGCGGAACTGCCAACGGATTGGATTTGCCAGCAACCGATGCAAGGAAATCCGCAGGCGCATACCCATGGATGAGCCCGCCGATTGCGATGCCAAAAAGCAAATAGGGCAGCACTTTGATCGTTATATCCCTGGATTCTGAAATCCCGAACCCAAGCCTTTGCCTCCACCCCATCTGGCCTTCAACCGCATTCTTCGCCTTTATTTTGTAAACGAAACTCTCAATTTCATTCTCCAGCTTGAGCCTTCCGATGGCGATGCCAGCGACTATCGCTATTGCCAACCCGCTGATTATGTAAAGCGCGGCAATCTGCCAGCCGAACATCGCAAAAAGCATGGTTGCCGCAATCTCGTTTATCAGCGGTGAAGCAATCAGGAAAGAAAAGGTCACTCCAAGGGGCACTCCGGCCTCGACGAATCCGATGAAAAGCGGCACTGCGGAGCAGGAGCAAAAAGGGGTAGGCACGCCCAAAAGCGCGGCAAGCACGTTTCCAATGCCTTCGCTTTTGCCTCCGAGCCATTTCTTCACTTTTTCAGGAGTGATGAAAGTGCGCACAACTCCGACTAAGAAGATAATGACGGCCAGCATGAGCGTCACTTTTATTGAGTCATATATGAAGAAATTGGCCGCAGCCCCAATCTGGCTGTCTTTGGCCAAGCCAAGAACAGAGTAACTAATCCAATCTGCGAATTCCTGGAGCATAATATCCATCTACCATCTTGAGATGTCAGCAAGAACATGCCTGCCTTTTTGCGAAGCCGAATAGAGCCGCTTGGCGCCCAATTTCCTCATGCTGGCCAGTTTCGCCCTTAGAAGGACTTTCAGGTGCTGGGAAACGGCTGGCTGGCTGATTCCTACACGGCTAGGAAGTTCGCAGGCGCATACCTCGCCATGCATTATTTCATTGAGCAGTTTTAGGCGGGTTTCGTCGGCAATGGCCTTGATTACTTCACTATTCATGATATAAGTAGATACTTATATATTTAAAAATGCACCAACCGGGATAATGATTTTGCCTCAGACCGCACGTCACTCATCATGAATCAGAGATCACCTTGATCATCATCGGCAACCATATCCTTGGGGCGAATAATATATAAGCATAAATGCATGACTTTATGCTTTCTTTTGAACCCAAGGGCCTTTTCTTTGCAAAGAAAAGGGGCTTTCATCGGCAAAACTATTACACTAATCTGAAAATGCCCCTGCCTATCTCGGAAATCCTGCCCCCGAGGATGCTCGTCGTTATCTGTATGAACGTCATCATTATGGCGAACGCGGCAAGGGGCGTGAGGCACATGGTCATCATGGTCCTTGAAACGCCTTCAACGAAGAACCCGGAAGCGCCGCCAAGTATGTACTTGACGACGAACTCAACCACGCGCGCTGAAGTATAAATGAAGTTGACCGGAAGCGCCACCGGGTTGTCCATGGCTATGCCGAACGTCTTCTCAAGGCTCCCTATGCCGGAAACGTCCTTCATCTCGTCCGTCATCTTGCAAAGCTGCCCCGTGTCCTCGTAGAAACTGCCGAGCATCATCATGTAGGCTATCGGGAACACGAGCGTGGCGCCTATGCCCATGGCAATCAGGAAGGCGCCGGCGCTCCTGGTCGGCGCAAAGGCCCTGAGCCCTATGCCGGCCGCTATGAGGATGGGGCCGAATGCGTTCATGAAGGCCAGCACCTTGACAGTGAAGATGAGCAGTATGTATGCGTTGAGGGCCTGCAGGTAAAGGTTCTGGAACGTGGTCACGAAAGCGTCAGTAGGCGCGCCGGTAAGCTCGAGGTTGGCGCCCTGGATGCCGTAAAGGCCGCTGAACATGGAGTAGAACATCATCATGGACTGCATGTACTTTTCCACGCATCCGCGGACGTTGTCCCCATAGATTATCTTGGCGACTATCTGGGAAGGCGACACCGTGCAGCTAAGCAGGCTGCAAGACGATATCTTTGCCTGGAAGTCCTGGTCCGCGAAAGACATGTGCTGGTAATCCATGACCTTTTCCGCATAGAGCACGCCGAAGTAGTTGCCGAACTGCATCAGCGGAAAGAATATGAAGAGCGCGAGCGCAATGTTCAGCGCTGATTCAAGCAGCTCGCCCTTCACCATCCTCTCGGCCTCGGCTATCTGGAATATCTTGGACAGCTGGTAGAGGATTGCCGCCCCGACTATGCCTATAAGGGAGATTATTATGGTAACAATCTGCCATGTCTGCAATGAATCCATGTCATATCAGCCTCGAAAGGTTGGAGACGTCTATCTCCTCGCCCAATGTGGACGACATGTACTTCACTCCGCTGATGAGGATTATGCTCACTATGAGGGGATATATCGTGCCGCCGAAGCATAGCACGCCACCTCCGGTCGTAAGCACTATTATCTCGAACATGGCCCCGAAAAACGAGAACACCAGGTATACGAGTTTTTGGATTAATCCCACTATTCCGCCCTGGGAGTCCTGGGTGCCAGTGGAGGCCTGGCCATTGAGGTTCTGGTTGTCTGCAAGGCCTTGGCCGTTGTCGGTAGCCGTAAAGGCACCGTTATCGTAAGTGTTTTGCGAATTGGAGGCCGCCGCATCAGTCAGGGCCAATGCAGCGAAACGTTCTGCAAGCCCGCTGAACCCCGTTGTCAGCACCTTGAGATTTGGCGTCGGTACGCCCCCAAGGGCGCCGGCCCCCGGCTCATAATAGATTGGAAAATAGTTCTTCGCAATCACGCTGTGGCCTATCGCAAACAGGAACGGCACCATCACGCCCATGCCGAACGTAAGCGCTATCAGCGTGCCGCCTATGCGGCGCGTTGGCGCGAAGAAACGCAGCACGATGCCCAGCGGAAGCAGGTATGCCACAAACCCGTATGTGACAAGCTCGTGTATGTATGCCATCAGGGAGGCCAGGCCCGACGTCACCACGACTATCATGCCGGCGTTGGAGGACGTGCCGAGCGTCGCGTCGTCGCCGCCTGAGCCGAAGCCCCCTGTGGACTGGACGAACACGCTCTGCGTTATCTGCGTTCCAAGTATCAGCTTCTGGCCGACGCCGTTGATAAGGTAGAGCCCAATGCTGAATATTGTGAGCGACGCCATTATGTCCTTCGGATAGGCGAAGGCGGCCTGGTACGTGGTCACGCCGGGCTCGAAGGGGTTGTAACACCCTATGACTTTCATCAGCGGCAGGAGCAGGACAAGCACCACGAATATCGTGACTCCTATCTCAAAGAGCTCGTTCTTGGCGTATTCGACCCACCTCTTGTTGTCAAGCAGCTTGCCAAGCATGAACATGAACGCAATGAAGAGCGCGCCGGCCACTGCCGCAAGCAACGAAAGCGAAAAAATGTTGACGTTGAAGGCGAACACGTCGAGCAGGGAATTGCCCGTTGACGCGCACATCTTGCTCTGCATTATCGCATCGCCCGGAAGCGGAAGCAGGGAGTTCGCGACTATCGTCATTACATTGTTTATGAGGCCGTTGAACGTGTCCGTTATGGCGCTGAATGTGCCCGGGTCCGCGAACGGGTCCGTCTGTGCCGGCGCCTGCTGCGCAAATGATATGCAAACCAGCAGAAGCGGAACCAGGAAAACGGCCAGGCTTTTTTTCATGTGCATCACAGTATCTTCATGAACGCGCTGAGCTCTATCGGCGTCCCCAATATGCCGGAAAGCTCCCTTGCGAACGTCAGCATCGCGAAGATGTCAATGGCCGTAAGAATCAGGCCGTAAATCGCTATTATCTTTGCCAGGAAGAATATTATGCCATAAGTGCCCTGGAACACCGTTATGGATATCAGCGTCACGTATGCCAGCACCCAGAACGAGGAGAACTTTGACATCACGCCAACCAGGTTCACAAAGCCTCCGCTGGCCTTCGTGAACCACGACGTGATGCCATTCGGTATCTTGCTGCTCAGCCACGTAGGTACGCCAGAATTCGCAAGCGGCTGGGCCACGAGGCCCGTGCCGGCCGCAGTGGCCACCTTTAGCATCAGCGGAAGCGTGGCGAACTTCAGGTAGCTGGTTGCCGAGTCGAACACGACGGATGAAAGCGTATTCGCGTCCAGCGCCATGTCCACGTTGAATATCGCGTAGTTCATCGTGAGCATTATCGGGTAAAAGAAATGCAGCGCGATGCAGAGCGCGATTATGCCGTTGCCTGCGCCCTTGCCAATGCTGAACCCCCTGAGGAAGAACCCGAGCGGCAGCAGAACGTAGAACATCGAGGAGCGGATGAAGCACAGCAGCCCCAATTGGGTCATGAATTCCCCGACAACGAGGTTGGAGTACGTGCTCAGTATCGTTATAAGCGTGGAAACCGGGCTCAGTATCTTGTCCAGGCCGAGACCCATCATCCTGGTTCCGAGCTGGGACATGATGTCCAGCGGTATGGACACGTTCATGATGAAGTGCATCATCCAGTTCATCACCATCATGAAGAAGTAGCTGTTGACCGTCAGCGAGATGACCGTCGAGACGTACTCCATGCCCCTGAGCAGCGGAATGTAGTTCGGCCCGCCGGACTGGAAATAGGCGAGCGCGATTAGCAGTATGAGTATGACGCTTACGATAGAGTCCGTTATCTTGAGAGCCAAGAAACTTGACGGCTGGACGTTTGACGTGTCCTTGTACATGATTTTGCCGAAAAAGTAAAGCACGACCGAAAGCAGGAGCGAGACCATGACTGCCATGATGGAAAGCTGGACCAGCGCAAGGTATATGTTGTTGTATTCCGCCTTGGGCGCGCACAGGTTGATTGAGCCGGCAAGCACGCGGAAAGTGGTCTGGCCTATCCAGTTCTGGATTATGCCGTTGAAAAGGGACGATATGATGTTGTCGGATGCGGCCGGCTGGGGCTGCGGCGCCTGTTGCGCGAACGACGCGCATGCCAGCAAGAGCAGCGCAAACGGCACTATCCTGTCCTTTCTCATGTCATATCAGCCTTGAAAGCCCGGCTATCTCCACGTCGCCGCCGAGCAGGGGCGAAAGGGTCTTTATGACCCCTACGAGCGTTATGACCACTATGTAGAGCATCAGCCCTATGAATACCCATACGTTGGTTATTTCGTCAACCAGGATGAACACCAGCGGGCTCGTGTAAGTGTGCGATATCTGGCCGTTGTTCGCAGACGTGATGTCAAAGCTCAGCGCGCCCTGCGCAGTGTTTGGGAATATGACGCCCGTCGCAAGCACAAGCGACGAGTATGCGCCCTCCAGCACGCCTACTGCCATGGACAGGCTCTTGCCTGAGAAAAGGTTGCTGACGTCGCCCGCCATGCTTGTGATGGTTTCCTGGGCCAGGGAATTGGATTGCGGGCTTGAAAGCGCAGCCGGGCTGTTGACATCAACACCGTTGTTGCTGAGTGTGCTGGTTATGATATTCCTTGTGGCATCGGTCTCCTCAAGCGCAGTCTCCAGGGGGTTGCCCTGCGTAGGGTTCCTGAAGATGTTGGATATGTCGCTGACGTCGCCGCTGAAGTCGTAGACGTCAAAGCCTGTCGGCACAAACCTGCTGAGGCGGAATTGCATGCCTGTGCCGGTGCCTGGCGGCGGGTTGTTCGCCGCAGGCGGTATGTTCAGGTATATGGAGTCGGCCACCGAAAGCATGACCGGAAGGAAATAGTAGGACGCAAGCGCAATCGCTATGAGAAGGCCGCCAAGCAGCCTCGTTGCAGGCACTATCCTGAGCAGGAAGCCGAGCGTTATTATCGGAAGGAACCCGAATATGAGGAACCGGTAGAGCACAAGGAAGCCGCCGGAAACCATCATTGTCGTGGCAACAAGGCGCGACAGGAAGTTCAAAAGCCCGAGCGAGGGCGTCGTGAACGCATAGACCAGGCTGTTGGTTATCTTTACGCCGACGGCGGAGAAGATGCCCTGGCCGGTTGACGCGAACATGGACTTGAAGAGCGAAAGGTAGAAGCTGAGCCTCAGCAGGTTCTGCTGGATGTCCAGCGTCTCCTCTGTCAAGCTCCTTATGTAGGCCTCGCCGACCACGACGTGGCACATGTTGTCCGGAACCACGTTTCCGTTGCACAGCGCATTGTACCTGACTGGGTCTATGTCATGCACAATCGGGGCTATGAGGGGCTCCATTATGAAAAGCACGATAAGCAGGAGGAACGGCAGCATCATCTGCGCGGCCTCTGTCTTGGCCCAGGCCTCCATCTTCTTGTTTTCCAGGAACTTGGACAGCATGTAGAATATGGCGACAAGCGCTATGCCTATTCCGACAAGCATGCCGGCGTACGGCAGCACATTTGAATGCAAAGCCGTGATTGGCGTCGTCATAGCAGCACCCCTGTGTCCGAAGCCTGGAAATTGAGCTGCTTCGCAATTGCCGTAGTGAACGATATGCCGAGCATGAACGCGAACGTCGGCATCACAATGCCAGCTATGACAAAGGCGCCAAGGTGCGATGCCGGAATTAGAACTGAGAACACTGCGAACGTCAGCGTGAGGTTGAAGAACAGGCTCAATGCCGCAACCCCGACGCCGGACACGGCCCTGTAGGCGGTTGAGCCAGCTATCTTGGTGACCCAGCCAAGCTCGCCGAACGTCTTGCCTATGCCGACATTCATGAACGTGTCAAGCACGTCCTTTGCGAAGCTCATGCCCACCGTTGCGGCAAGCGGGGCAAGTGTGACATAGGTGTTTCCATAGTAGTAGGTGTTGGCCTCCAGCTTCCATTCGGTCTCGGAAAGGCCGCTCCTCAGCACGCCGGGCACGTTGTGCTGCGTCTCTATGTCGTCAACGGCCTTCATCATGAGCAGATACGCAGTAGGAAGCATTATGCCCATGCCTATGGCTATCGCTATCAGCTCGTTTCCGAAGTTGCGGAGAAACGGCACAAAACGGAACAAAATGCCCAATGGCAGCAGCAGGTTGTAGGCAAGCGCGCCTATCAGGTCCAGGCCTATCACCTGCGCCGCAAGCGTGGGCGCTATCATCGAATAGAGGGTTATCAGCGTGTCCACGCCCCTGAGATACATGCCTATGCCCGGGAATGCCGGTATCGTGTATCCAAGCGACTTCGGGCCTGTGGATATCTGGCCTGAGCCGGAATAGAGCAGCAGGAAGAACTTGGTCTTGAGCAGGTCTATCTCCATGGGTATGAGGCGGTAGTAGAGCACGTGGTTGAGCTTTGCCGTTATGGCCTCTGTCAGCGAAAGCTGCTGGCCGGGACCCTGGCCCACCGAAGGCAGCTGGACTATCTGGTTCGTGTCAAGCCAGGAATACGCGACGCCGAGAAGCGTGCTGTATATGACGAATATTGAGACAAAAAGAAGGGCGTTCATGATGTATTCCGTCGTCTCGATATTTGCCCATGCAATAAGTTCCTTGTTGTTTGACATCCTGCCCAGCATCCTTGCGGCTACGATGGCAAGCAGCATCACCCCGAAAACGAGCGCCGCGTACGGGTTCAGGAGCCCGTATCCGAGCGGAACGGCCATCCTAGAGCACCTTCGAGAGGCCCAGGATGTTCTTGTCGCCCGCGAACACGTCCGCGAGAATCCTGTACATGGTGACGCATATGACTAGGTCAAGCACCGTCGTTATGATAAGCAGCCCGAGCTGGTTCATCATTATCGTTCCCTGGATTATCACGCTGTTGAACGCAAACGTGATGAGCGCAAACCAGCTTATCGAGGTGAGCATTATGATGCCGGCTATAAGGTTGACCAGGAACTGGCCTGCCATCGTAACTGCCGCCATTTCCGGAGGAAGGAACCCGAGAGCGAAGTTTATGGCTCCTGCCGAAGACGAATATGCAACCGATTTTGCCACAAGCACGCCCAGGTATTTGCCAGGAGCCAGATAAAGCTCCTTGCTTTCCAGGTCGCTTATTGAAACTGTGGCCTTTTCCTCGCCCTTGCCGAAATTGGCCGCCTCATCAGGCGTGGGAACGGCATACCATTTGGTGTACTGCACGGCATCCGAAGCATCGGAAACCATTGGCGAATATGCCCTTGCCACGTTCCCGCCGCTGTACGCGAAATTGTAGCTTGTGGGGTCCATCGGGTTGAGCGTAAGGTCGGCAAACGTGACGGCAGGCACGAACCCGGCAACGTACGAGCCAAAGGCGACCGAAAGCGGATAGACGAAATAAAGCACGATTGAAAGCGCAATCAGGCTGGAGCCGGTCCTCTTGGTGATGTAAAGGCCCCTGAGGAACAGGCCAATCGGGAATATGAGCGCCATTGCAGGAAGCGCCAGGTCTAGTATGGACTTCCTCATTATGGTTACGAGCATCATGTCTATGCAGGTCCTTATCAGCGTGTTGTATAAGTTATTGATGAGGCCGAACATCTCGTCGGTGGAAACGCTTATGCCGACCGAGCCAAGCGCGACCGAGGACACGCCCCCTGCAGTCAGCGTCAGCGGTATCTGCACGCTGGTCATCTGGACAATCGTCTGAATCACGAATTCGCTGATTATCATGCTCATGTATAGCGACATGGACTTGTCGTAATAGTCGTTCATGGCGATGTCCGCCAGCTTCAGGTGCGGCATGGCCATTGAGGGGGCGTTTCCGGTTGCCGGAAGGCCGATAAGGGAGTATATAAGCGTCTCAAAAAACATGTTGCCTACGTATATGAAGGCGAATATCGCTATCGTCTCGAAGAGCGTGAAAACGACCGCCTTTGCCCTTGATTCCACTATCTTGTCATTGAGGATTTTGGCGTACATGTAATAGATTGCCGCAAAGAAAAGCCCTATGCCGAAGCTTGCGCCGAGAAACGGCAACGTCTGGTTCATCAGGCCGTAAAACGTTTGGGCGTCGCTCATCGGTATACTACCGTTTTATGTTTTATAAATAAAGCTTATTAAAGGTTGTGGTATATCGGCTCATTTTATGACGAAGTCCGGCTCTATTTTCCTCCAGTCGCCGTTCAAAAAATGCCAAAGCGTTTTTGAAAGCGACTCGAAAACAAGGCTGGACTTGTCCGCGTAGTCTGTCGGCCGGTCTATCTCTATCAGCGGATAGCGGTACGTCCATTCTATCCTGTCCCTGAAGGGGTTGCGCTCGACTATGGCGAGCCTCTTTTCCTGCGCCTTCCTATGCACGCACCAGGACGTGATTTCGTCCAGCTCAGCCTTTGACGGCATGCGAGGCGCCCCCTTTCTTCTCAAGGTTCTTGTAGATGCCCTGGTATAATTGCTCGGCCTCGCCTTCCATCCTCAAAAAGCAGATTTGGCCTACCCGGGCATGCTCCTTGAGCCTTATGCCGAAGGGGTTTTCAACAACCAGGAGCATCTCCACCTTTCCCTCAAACCCGGGGTCCCAAAGCCCTGTTATGAGGTATGCCCCGTTCCTGATTAGCGTTGTCCTTGTCAGGCAGACGCCTGCGGCGTCAGCCGGCACCTTGAACCTCTCGTTCAGCGTAACCTTATAGGCTCCCTGCTTCAAATCAAGCCAGCCGTCCTTGTACTCCATCTTTTTGCAGTCCGCTATCTTCCTTTCCTTGTTGTCAAAATCGGCTGCCCCGCCTGAGATGAACTCATACGCCGATTCCAGCGTAAGGTCAAAGCCTGCCTGCTGCTTCTGGACGCTTGCGTCCCTCATGTTGCTGATTATGCCGTGGGCCTCGACCTTTTTTGTCGTCAATATCATATCTCATCACGGGCATAGAACGTGTCTTCGGTAGCCCTTTTGTACTCAAAGATTTCATCCGGCCTGAAGAACCTCTTGATTTCCTTTTCAGCCGTTTCTATGCTGTCGCTGGCATGGATCAGGTTCTTCTGCTGGCTTATGGAAAAGTCGCCCCTTATGCTTCCTGGCTCGGCCTCCCTGCCGTTCGTCTTGCCGACCATCTTCCTTATGACATCCACAACGTCCTTGCCCTCAAGTATCATCGCTATCATGGGCTTTGACGTCATGTACGCCTCTATGTTGGGGTAGAACGGCTTGCTTGCGAGATGCGCATAATGCTCCTTTGAGATTGCGCCCGTCATTTTCAGCATCTTGAGCGCAACGACCTTGAAGCCCTTTTTCTCAAAGCGGCTTGCGACCTCAAATGCTATCCCGCGGTCTATCGCGTCCGGCTTTATCAGTATCAGAGTCCTTTCCATGGGAATCACTTTTCAGCCTTTTTTCCCTTGTTTATCTCCCTGAATTCCTTGTACGCCCTGGTCCATTTTGTCTTGATGCCCGAGCGCTCAAGCTTGAGATGGTTGGTCTTGCACTTGCCCGAGCAGAACCCCAAAGTGGCCCCGTCCGCCTTGACGTAGAGAACGCCAGTGCCCTTTTTTATGTCCTCCCCGCAGAATGTGCACTTCATGGTCATCTCCTCGCCCTGATTTCCTTTGCTTCCCTTTCGGTCTCCCTAAGGACAATCAGCATGCCGTTGAAAACGGGCCCCTTTATGTTCCTGAGTATGACCCTTCCCTTGTCAGGGCCGTCCAGCACCTTTGTCAGGCACTGGTATATCTCGCCGTATACGCCTGTCTTGCCCTTGACCTCAACGATTTCGGCAAGGAAGCCGATGTCCTCTCCAGCCATCGTCACTCACCCTTCTTCTCGGGCTTCGGCAACCTCTTGACCACGCTTGACAGCAGGTCATTGCCTGAACCGGCCTCAACAACCGCTATGGATGAGCATCCGACCTTTATCCCGGAGGCCTCGCCAAGCTCCTTCTTCGTGCTTACGTGCCCGAAGGCGATTCCCTTCTCGATGCAAAGCTTGGGCAGGTGCATCACGACTTCCGGAGGCGTGACGTCCTGGGCTATGACCACGACTTTGGCTATGCCCCTTTCAATGGCCTTAGTGACCTCGTTCACGCCTTTCCGGACCTTGCCGGTGCTTGAAGAAACCTTCACTAGTTCCAGTAAATCCTTTTTCACTTCCTCGGGTGTCTCGTATTTTTCTGCCATAGTTTCCACCTTCCTTCATAGGAATGAGTGGATATGGGATGTTGGCATATGTTTAAATAGCTATTGCATTTTGGGGCTTTGCTAAAGAAGTCAGGAAAAGAGGCTACTTTATGAGCAAAACGGACTTTCTTAGCAAAGCCGCATTTTGGCCTTATTGGCTTATGCACAGGCCGAATTCCCTCAGGAACGTCACGCGCTCTTCCCCTGTCCATGCCAATCCCCTGCCTATTGAGTTGCGTTCCCATTCCCGAATGCCCCCGATGGAGCCGCCGCGGGAAACCAGGAGCGCGAATATTGATATGGTCTCCTTACGCATCACAAGATTGCCCATTGGCGTGTTCGGGGATAACGAATGACCCTGGACATTCGGGTCTGCGCCTGCGTCAAGGAGCAGCCTGCATGCCTCATAGTGCCTGCCAAGGATTGCGCCGGAAAGCGGCTCTCCGATTTCCTGCGTTGAGCCGTCCGGGTATGCCCCTGCGTCAAGCAGGGCCTTGCATATCTCGGTGTTTCCTTTGAAAGCTACGAATTGTAGCGGGACTTTCCTTGTGTCTGCCATGCCCATGTTTGGGTTTGCTCCGGCAGAAAGGAGCAGGTTGACCATCTTAAGGTTTTTGTTGGGTGCATATATTTTGTTGCGGACTGCGTGGATAAGGGGCGTAACGCCGTCATAATCCCTTGAATTGGGATTCGCACGCTTCGCAAGCGCGTTTTTCGCGCCGTCAAGGTCATTTCTTCTCGAAGCCATGAAAAGGTCTTCAGTAGCCCTTGCGGCAATGCGCTTTAGCTGCTCCTCGTCCGGCTCAGGGTAGAATGTGTCCTTGAAGAACACGGCTATCCTGTCCCTCATCCGTTTGAACGGACCGGCCCTTTCCTTTGCAACCCTTATTTTCTCCATTGGCTTTATTGTGCGGCAAAGGGATTAAAAATCAGGCTGCGAGGCATTCGTTGAACAATGAGACGAACAGCTTTCCGGATTCCTTTCCGACAAGCGCGCGGCCAGGACTTTGGCAAGTAACCGCGCGGTTTGGGCATGTTTGTTGGCTTTGGCATAATGCAATGCCGTTTTGCCGTCATCGTCCTTTGCCAATATCAGCTCGCTTGTGTTTCCGCCGGCGTTTGCGTATTCCCTTATGAGCAGGGCGCATATTTCCGTGTGCCCAAAACATGCAGCGCAATGGAGCATGGCCCACCCCTCTGCAGCATTCGTTTCAGCGAGCAGCTCCTTCATGTGGCTGCCGCCTTTTGCGCATTTCTGCAGCATTAGGGCGCAGATGTCTGCGTTTCCATTGGCTACGGCCAAAAACAAAGCCGTGTAGCCCTCGCTGCTTTTTGCGGCCGCATCCGCGCCTTGGCTGATTAACTGCAATATGTTTTCGCTTCTGTTTTCAACCGCGGCAACTCTAAGCTCGTCATTGAGCCATTTCTGGTCATTAGACGATGCCGGTTTCTCGCTTGGCATGATGTCGGCTTTGTGCCTGACTGGCCTCTTTGCTGGCAAATTTTTCAAGAGCGGCTTTTCCTGCATGGCTCGTTTGTGCGGCAAAGGGAATAAAAATGGCGCCTTTCATCTTCTTCTTTTTGCAAGCTCTTCCGGGGATATCTTTATGCCAGCCTTGCGGTAAGCCATTGAGATATCCTCATAGGTTAGTTGCAATGTATAGCCATGCTCTTTTTTTAGCTTTTCCAGCTCCATGGCATGCCCTTTCCATGCGTTTTTTGCCTCTCTTTTCATGCCGGCCTTCTCAAAATTGACTGCCGCAGCGCCGGAAGAAGGCATCTTGAGGTAAATTTCTGCAATGGCGTCAAATGCCTTAGCTTTCCGGTATTGCACCAAAGCGAAATGTTGGTTGCCTGATGCCAAAAACAGGTCGCCGGCTCTCCTTTCCATGCCAGGGACTTTCCTGTACATCCTTGCAGCAAACATCAGGTAATTTCTCCTGAATGTGTCCAACCCTGAAGACGAATAGGCACGGAGCATCTTGAATCCCTCGGCAAAGGAATCCTTATACATCTGCTCATAAATCTTTCCTGCTTTCCTGTATTCGCCCATGGATGCAAACATGTTCGCAGCCTGCGCGGTCTTGCCAGAAGCCAGAAGGCTGGCGGCCGCTTCATTGCCTTTTTCCATCAGTTCTGGCGCAACGGCGCGCATCCTATTGGCAGAGGCACGCAATGCGGGCTTTGCCACAGAACCGCGGACTTTCCTTAGCACCACTCCGAGCCTCTCAGCCTCCCCGATGATGGCTCCGCGCTTCGTGATTGCCTGCAGCGCCACCGCGCCAACTGCAAAAGCCGGCAACGTCCACCCCGAACCGCCTTGGCGCAGCTCATCGTGCGCCTTTTTTGTGTCTTCAGCCAAAATAGAAAAGTAATCAATGGAATCGCTGAAACGCTCAAGGGCGCCTGCGAACTTTGGCGAAGACGCATCCCCCAGGCTCAAGATGCGCCTTAGGGACAGATAGTCTGTCTCAAGCGAAGTGAACGCTTCCCTGAGCGGCGACTTGTCAAGCCTGCCCGTGGCTTTCTCAATTGAATTTGTCGTGTCCAACGCCCAGCGCATGGCCTCTGCGGCATTCTTTGTGTAAAAATCCGGCATGGGGGCCTTTTGGGGAATTGGCCCTTTCTCCTTTTCGGAATTTGGTTTCGCCGCGCGCAAAGCATCCTCAGCCATAAGGATATGTCATTGGGCATGTATTTAAACGCTGATGCTGGCAGCCAAAAATGGGCATTAGAGGAACATGCTGAAAACAAGCTCGTCCTCGCCCTTGTAATAATGGTCCTTCAGCGTGGCCTCATGCCTGAACCCGAGCGTTCCGTAAAACGACTGGGCGTTCTTGTTTGACGCGTGCGTAAGCAGGTAAACCTTCCGGAGATTGTGGCCGTTCAATCCATAGAATTTCTTGGCGTCCGCAAGCAGCGCGGAAAACAGGGCCGTCGCAATCCCCTTTGAACGGGATTCGGGAAGCACTGCAATCCTGTCCATCTCCGCAAGCCCGTGCTTCGTCAGGCCATGCATGGTCCAGCTCGCAAGGCCTACGATTTTGCCGTTGTCGTCAGCAACGACATAGCGGTGGCCGTGGGACAGTTCATTGAGGAAGGCGGCCTTCGCCTCTTCAAACGTTTCCATGTTGTAGCCTCGCAACAGCACTTCAGCTACGCCGCCAGCGTCGCCAACTGTCCCTATCCTAAGCATCATTCCACAGTCACCGACTTTGCAAGGTTCTTGGGCTTGTCTATGTCGCATTCCCTGAGCCTTGCTATATGGTATGCAAGCAATTGGAGCGGAAGCACGGTAAGGAACGGATAGGCAAGGCCGCTTGTCTTTGGGACGAACAAAACGGTGTCGCTTATCCTCTTGATTTCCGTGTCGCCTTCCGTAGCTATTGATATGACGATTCCTCCCCGCGCCCTTATCTCCTCTATGTTGCTCCTTATCTTGTCATAGGAGCTGTCCTGCACCGCGATTATCACGACCGGCATGGACCTGTCTATGAGGGCTATCGGCCCGTGCTTCATCTCGGCTGCAGGATACCCTTCAGCATGGATGTAGCTGACCTCCTTCAGCTTCAGCGCGCCCTCCAGCGCTATGGGATAGTTGGTTCCCCTGCCAAGGTACAGGGCATTGGGCCTTGCGAAGTGCTTCTGCGCTGTTTTGACTATTTCGCTGTCCTTCTTCAGAAGCTCCGCCATCTGCGAGGGTATCCGCTCAAGGAACGCCAGCCTCTCTTTCAGGTGTTCTTCGTCCCATGAGCCCCTAAGCTGGGCAAGGTACACGCCGAAAAGGTAAAGCGCCGCAAGCTGGCTCGTGAACGCCTTTGTTGACGCAACGCCCATCTCCATCCCTGCCCTTGTGTATATGCATTCGTCACTCTCCCTCGGAAGCGAGCTGCCCATGACATTGCAGATAGAAAGCACCTTTGCGTTCTTGGATTTCGCCTCGCGGACAGCAGCAAGCGTGTCCGCCGTCTCCCCGGACTGGCTTATCGCAATCACCAATGTGTCCTTGCCTATTATGGGGTTCCTGTACCTGAACTCCGAAGCGTAATCCACCTCGGTCGGGATTTTCGCAAGCGACTCGAGCATGAACTTTCCGGCTATGCCTGCATGCCACGACGTCCCGCACGCGACAATCTTGACCATCTTTATTTTTTTTAGGTAATCTTCGTCAAGCCTGAAATTTTCAAAAACAACCTTTCCGCCATTTATCCTTCCGCGAAGCGTTTCCCTTATGGCGTCCGGCTGCTCGTATATCTCCTTCAGCATGAAATGCCCGTATTTGCCCTTCTGTGCCTGCGACATGCCGTAATCCAGCGTTTCTGCTTTCCTGTTTACCTTTTTCCCTGTCACGAAGTTGCTTATCTCCAGCGTCCCGTCAATGGCCGCCATGTCGCTGTCTTCCAGGAAAACGGCCTTGTTCGTGTATCCGAGGAATGCGGGGACGTCTGATGCCACGAAATGGCCCTTGTCGCCGATTCCAATGACCAAGGGAGACGATTTCCTCGCTGCAAGCATGCCCCTGAAGCCTGAATGGATGGCGACTATGGCAAAGCTGCCTTCCAGTTGGTTAAGCGTCTCCCTGAAAGCGTCCCTGAAGCCCATGCCTTTCTTCATGTTATATTCTATTAGGCAGGGTATGACTTCGGTGTCAGTCTGGCTCCTGAACTGCACGCCGTTTTCCTCAAGGAATGATTTTAATTCGTAGTAGTTCTCTATTATGCCGTTGTGGACTACTGCGGTCTTCCTGTCTTGGGAAAGGTGCGGGTGCGCGTTTGACTCAGTGACCTTTCCGTGCGTCGCCCACCTTGTGTGGCCTATCGTGAGGCCGCTTTGCGGAAGACCCAGCGAGGAGAGCTCAATGCCGCCTATCCTTCCCACTTTTCTGACAAGGTTTATCTTTTCCTTGTCAGCCGAGGCGATGCCCCAGGAATCATAGCCCCTGTATTCTAGCTGCTTGAGCCCTTTGAGCACGATTTCGTTGGCGTCCCCTTCGCCAAGATAGCCGATTATCCCGCACATCAAGGAAGGATTGGGACTGATGGGATTTTATTTGTTCCTGCAATCCAGCTTTTGCAAATGCGGGCCAAAATGCCATCATGGGACGGCAAGAACGTTTAAAAACCTTAGCCGGCAAGTAAAGCAACTGCAATTTAGCCTCGATAGCTCAGCTGGTAGAGCGTCCGACTGTTAATCGGAAGGTCGTAGGTTCAAATCCTACTCGGGGCGATATCGCCTATTTATTTATACACTCCTGGAACGCCGCTATGAATGCCTTTGACTGCTCCGGATTGGCAATTATCATCATATGGGCTTCAGCAATAGCCCATTTTTCTGGGTCTGGATTTTTGCTGCCAAAGAAAGCGATTTGCAACGGCGTCCTGTTGGTCATATTGCCCCTGGCATTAATGTCTGCGCCGTGTTCAATCAGAAGCGCATAGGTTTCGGAATTTCCGCACCATGCTGCATAGTGCAGCGCAGTCCAGCCCCCCGCATCTGTTGCGTTTATCTCGGCCCCAAGCTCCAGGAGACGCATTACTTCCTTATTGTTGCCAACATTGGCATAATCCAGAAGCTCACTATTGAGCCGCGCCTGGCGCTCTGCCGTAAGCCTCGGCCTTTCGCTCGGCAGGCCCTCCCTCGGAAGCCTGGGCTTTGGACGATTTGGGGCCCTGCCGGCTTCAAGACGCTCTGTCATGGATATTCAGTTAATAATAATGTTTAAAAATGTTTTGTATCATAATAGGCAACATGGACAAAAAACAGCTCGGCAAGAACAAATTGAAAGGTAACGCTACTCAGAAGATGCCTAATGTTAAAAAGGCCGTAAGCGCAGGCAAGGACGCCCTTGATGCAAAACTGGTTGCAGCCCAGGCTGTCAAAGCGCCGGCGCCAAAGGCTGCCGCTGACAAGCTGAAGCTGACGCAGGTGGAGCCTGAAGTTCCGCTTAAGGAAACGCTGAAGTCTGCGTGGAACAAGACTGCCCACGTGGTCACCGTCCTGAAGAACATTGTCTGGAAGGCGGTTATCCCGGTTGCTGTAGCAGATTATGCCATCCAAACAATAAACGCATGCCAGCACACCACCAAGGGCCTGATTGTCGGCATTTCCACTGGATTTAACGCGGTTATGCAGCAGATTAAGCCTATTGTGGCATGGGGAGCAGGGCACACGTTGGGCGTAGTCTTAATAGTTGTTGGCTACATAGCGCTCAACAGGGCCCTGAAGTTCAGGTTCCATACCGCTTCCGCAAATGAATCCGCAGCGGAACAGAAATAATTTTATTTTTTTAGGTTTCTATTTTTCCTTCTTTTCACTAAAATTATAGAAGCGAGCTCAAAGCGATTTTAGTCCGCCTGCTATCCTCTTGATGCGCCTTGCCAGTGCGCCGGAATCCGCGCTCTCAAGGCAGGCAACAAGGTTCTTGTCTGAGACCTCTTGTGCGTATTTTTTGCAGCGCGCGCTTAGCTCCTCAGAGGCGCTGCCCATATATGCCAGCGCAAGCCCGAATTTCAGGATTTCCATTGAATAGCCCACATTAATGCCTTCAAGGTCAGCCAACGTTATCGCCGCCTTGGCGCGTATTGATTCCTTAGAAGATTCCATCTTCGGGAAGCCCTTGGCAAGGAGATATTCCATGATTGAGCGCTCATCCGCAAACTTTCCCCTGTGCGTTGAAAGCAGGTATTTCAGGACTGCGCGGTATATGCGCTCCTCGTCTGCCCTGTTGGCCTTGGCATTGCCCCAAAGCCCGCCCGAAGGGAAGTCAGAAAGCGATTTGTTGGAATAAATCCTTATCATGGTTTCTCCGGCAAAGGCAAGGAGCCGGAACTCGTCCTCCAAAAATCTGTCGGCAAGGATGGCTGGCCTCAAGGCGCCAATGTCCCCATCATTCTCGCATCTTTCGCCGGAGACGAACTGGAACCTCCTGACCACGACGATATTGCCTATGCCCTCAGTTGCCTTGTCCCCATAAAGAAGGGCTTCCTGTATCGCGGCATTGAGCAGGTTGCCTTCGTCCCTAAGCGCGGATATTTTTTCAACTATTTCCTTCGTAGTGCCTTCATTAACCCTTATTGCGTCTGCAATTGCTGAAACGTCCTTGGCAGAAAGCATGCGGATAATGGCAACCATATTCCTTGCCTGTAAAGGAAAATCCTGCGCCAGCCTGTTAAATTCATCTGCATAATCAGTGCTAAGCGGCAGCATCATGCTTCCGTGCATGTACTCTATCAGGTCGGCCGTTATGAAGCCATCGCCCCTTTTCGCAGTCTCCCTTGGAGCCCTGACCATGTCATGCAGAAGCCCTGCCATTATCGAAAGCGCAACCGCCTTTGGCCTTTCCGGGGAATGCTCCGGCATTGCATCCATTATGTATTCTGCCCCCGCCAGCGCTGTCCTGAGCATATGGCCGCTGTTGTGCGCAGCCTGCCTGATGTGCGTTGCTTCCTGCTTGGAATAGATAGAAATGCAGGAATCCGCGAATGCGCCGAGCTTTTTGGCCAGCGCATTGGAATTTGTAAAGACATCGCGGACGCGATTTGCTGCATAGACAGCCTCTTCCCCAATTGATTTATGGAGCTTGTTTTTTGTCATGCAACCGCCTTTCTTTTTGCCATTGAGACGACATTGAGGTTGCCCTTGTTCCTCTTCTTGGTCACAAGCCTGTATTTTTCCATGCACTCCCTGTCAAAGCAGAAGCCGTTCTCAGCAAAGGCTGTTTCACGCCTCCACGCCCTTTCATGGCCCTCAACCACGTATATGGGCGACTTTGTCCCCTTTTCCGCAAAAATCTTGCCTACCTCAAACCAGAACTTCAGTATCGCCGCGTCAGCCTTCCTCTCGTCTTCAGAGAGGTTGGCAAATGCCAGGCCGCAGGAAAATGCGTCAAGATTAAAATATTTCCTGAATGCTGCTGCCCGTTCCTCCACAAAAGGCACCACAAGCGGCGCGCCTGCGCTAATGCGTTTAAAAACGTCTTTTTCTATTTCCGCATTCCTGTGTCCTGAACTGTGGTTGGCAAGCAAAGTAAGAAGCCAGTAAACCCTTTCCGGCTTCTCCGAAAGCCCGTCATACCAGTCCCCGCTGATGAGAGGGGCGTTTGGCTTAAGGGTCTTGGACATGGCCCCAAGATGGAAATTGAATGAGTTGTGGTGTATCGCCGCATTGGTTATGGCCATGTCAATTGAACCTGGCTTGATTTGCCGCAACGCCTCGGTTTCAGTCAGGTTATATACAACCGCAATGTTGGCTGCTGCCGTATTTATCTTCCTTATGGCATCAAGCGCTGCCTTTGTCCTGCTTGAGGACGGCTCAATGAGGGTAAGTTTTATGTTCGGGACTATTGTGCCGCCCAAGGCCGAAAGCATGGCCATTGACGTTGCGCCTGCGCCTGCGCCCACATCTAGCACAGATATGATTCCGTTCTTGCTGTGGGCAGATGCTGAGGCATATCCTCCTATTAGGGCATTCATGGTCGCATTCACGTCGCCGAGGCCCGCATTTTCCGAGGCCTTGCCCACAAGCGCGTTCAGCGAAGGGTCTGTGTCCTTCCATTCAACGGAATATGCCTCCTGCGATGCGCCATAAAGCCAGCCTATGTTTTCAGGGGTTATGCCTATGCCCCAGTTCCTGTATGAATACGAGGTTGCCCTCAGGATGCTGCCAAGCGGAACAGGGGACCAAGACGTAAGGTCATCAATCTCGCGAACCCGCCTCTCTATGTCCTTTGTTGAGGTTAATATGTCCATGGTTGTATTGTGTAGATAAATGTTTAAAAATAGTGGTTATTATCCGCTCTTTATAAAGATTACTTAGCCGTAACAGGGCATGATTTGGTGAGAATATGGTCTATGTGAAATCGGTTGCGCCAACAAATATAGCGGTCGTGAAATACTGGGGGAAGAACCCCTTGTGGGAAACGTACATGATACCCACCAAGAGCTCAGTCTCTTTTACTGTTGAGGGATTCCAGAGCGAAACCGAGCTGGACGCGCAGGCAGGCAGCGGCAAGGTGGAGTTCACGCTCAACGACAAAGCCATAACGCCGGACATGAAGGAATACGAATACGTGAAGGACATGTTCGGAAAGGCGTTTGAGCTGTTTCCAAACACCAAAAAGTACGATTATGCCGTAAAGAGCAGGAACAACTTCCCGACTGCGGCAGGATACGCCTCCTCGGCAAGCGGATTCGCGGCGCTTGCAAGGGCGCTCCAGGGCGCAATGAAGAGGCTTGAACCCGAGTTTTACGGAAAATACATGGCAAATGACAGGCTGCTTTCGGTTTTTGCGAGGCTGGGCAGCGGCTCCGCGACAAGGAGCGTGCCGAAGAAGGGTGGGTTCGTGCTTTGGAGGCGCGGCATGGGCCCAAAGGCCAAGAGTCCCGAAGGCATGGACGCAGCAGCAAAGGGGAAGGCAATATTCTCAAGCTGTTCCAAAAGCGTGCTTGCCCCGGAACACTGGCCGGAGCTCAGGATGATATACACAAAGGTGGAGGAGAAGGAGAAGAAGATAAAGAGCAGGGCAGGCATGAAAACATCTCTGCAGACGTGCCCGATATACTGGGACTGGGTGGATTACGAGGAGAAAAAGGACCTGCCGGCAGTCATTGACGCTGTCAGGGCAAAGGACTTCCAGGCATTCGCGAGGCTGGCAATGCAATGCAGCAACGGCCTGCATGCGATTATGGGATATACGTATCCAAGGATATCATACCTTACTGAGGGAAGCCTTGCCATAATAGACGCTGTCCATGCAATGAACGAGACGGAAACAAAGGCCGCGTACACGTTTGATGCAGGGCCGAACGCGATAGTCTTCACGCTGGACAAGCATGAAAGCGAAGTGAAGTCCGCGCTTTCCGAGATAGTCGGAAGCGACAAGGTTGCAGTGACAAGGATGGGCAAGGGCTCACGGATAGAGAAGGTGGAAGGATGAATTCAGTAAACGTTCCTGGCAAGATACTGTTTTACGGCGGGTTCAGCGTGCTGGAAAGGGGCAACATTGCGCTAAGCGTCGCGGTCTGCGGGGAGGACGGCAGGGGCGTTGTGGCAGGTGCGGAAATAGGGGCAAGGAGGATTGTCTCGCCCCAGTTCGGGCTTGACATCAGCCCTTCGCTTGCCGACGGCCAGATAGTCTCTTATGCATACGTGTTTGCCGAGACCTACCTCAGGTCATGCGGCAAGTGGACAGGCGACATAAGGCTGAAGGTGGAAAACAGCCCTGTGTTCGGGGCCAAGGACAGGAAGACCGGGCTCGGCAGCTCGGCTGCCGCAACCGTGGCCGTGGTCAAGGCGCTGTTTGAGGCAAACGGCCTGGACTCCAGCGCGCATGTCGAGACTGTGCACAAGCTTTCGCAGCTGGCATATGCCGCATTCTCAAAGAAGGTCGGCTCCGGGTTCGACATAGCGACAAGCGCATTCGGCAGAAGCATCATATACAATAGGTATGACCCGGCCGAGATTTCGCTTCCTTCTTCGCAGGAGGGAGCGGAAATCGGAAGGGCGATAGCCGCTTCTGTCAACAGGCCATGGGGGTGGGTGAAGGCAATCCCGTTTGCGTTTCCCAATGACTACAAGATTGTGTTCTTCAACATAATAAGGGGCAGCACGTCCACGATAAGCAGCGTCAAGGCTGCCATGGAATGGAAAAAGAGCAATGGCGACGAATACAAAAGGCTGATTGCGAAGCAAAGGGACGCCGAGGCAAAGGCCATTGAAGCCCTTTCTGCGCATAAGAGCGCCGACGTCAGAAAATACACCCATGTTGCGCGCGAGGCCCACCAGGAGCTGCAGAAAAGGGTCAAGGGGGCCGTGCCGGATTTTGACCCAATAGAGCCGGAACAGCTGACTGCCATAATACAGGATGCGGAGAAGATGGACGGAATTGTAGCCGGACGGTGCCCTGGCGCAGGCGGATATGACGGCGTGGCCTTCATAGCCGAAAGCAGATTTAGGGAAACTGGGGAGATAGCCGGGCTTGGGAAAAGGCATGGCCTGAAGCTCGAGCACATACCTTTGAGGGTGCTTTGAATGCCTGGAACAGGATACGGCAAGGTCATTTTGTTTGGAGAGCATTTCGTCGTGCATAACGAGCCTGCCATAGTCGCAGGACTGAAGAACATGAGGACTGTCATGGAGATAGAGGAAGGGCCGTGGAACCCTGAACTGGACGAGCAGTCAAAGGCAGGATATTCGGCTGTTGCAAAGGCCTGTGGCATTGAGGGAAAGACATTCACGCTGAATATCAAGGAGACTGTGCCAATAAAGCAGAACCTTGGAAGTTCGGCTGCATTTTTTGTTGCGTTCGCCAACGCGCTGAACAAAAAATACAGGCGCGGCATGAAAAAGGATGCGATAAACAGGGCGGCATATGAAGGCGAAAAATCCATCCACGGCAAGCCCAGCGGCATAGACAATTCCGCGTCAACATACTGCAAGCCTTTGGTGTTCAGGAAAAACGCGGACGGCTCGTTCAGCATAAAGAAGCTTAGGATAGGGGCGCCGCTGCACCTTGTGATATCAAACACGGGGCCGAAAAAGGGGACAGGGGAGCTTGTTGCGCATTTCAGTTCGCTAAAAGAGAAAAATGCCATTTCAAAGGACATGCTCTCGCTTTACAAAAAGATATTCACAAACGCTAAGACCGCGATAAAGGAAGGCAATGCAGATGGGCTCGGATTCCTGATGAACGTAAACCACGGGCTGCTTGCATCATTTGGCCTTTCCACACCCAAGATAGAGGAGGCGCGGTTCCTGATGCGGGAAAACGGGGCTTTGGGCTCAAAGATAACCGGGGCAGGCGGCGGGGGCAACATAATAGGCCTTTTCAGGGGCGAGGAAGAGGCGAACAGGGCGAAGGCAGAAATGGAGAAGGAAGGATTCAAGTCCTTTTACGCAAGGATTGAGTGATTCCATTGTTTTGTGCGGCCCAGCCATCGGTTTTGCCTGGGATTGTCACTCCGGGCAAAGAAGGGCCATGATGGACAGCGATTCCCAATCCTCTTGCGGGGTGTTGGCGCATTGCGTCCAAACCTCTTGGTTTGAAAGCTTAAGGAGCGTATTCAGGGCATGGAAAAAGGCCTTGCCGTCGCTCTCATGCATGGCATGCAGCAGGTATCTTGAAGTTTCGTCGTTTTTGGCAAGCATGCCAAGAATCACGCGCTTGATGTTAATCAGCACCCATAGCCCGTCCTGCCTTTTTGCCGAATACAAGAAGGGATAATATGTCTGCAGCTCTTTCATCTTACAGAGCGCGCAATCCAGTATGCATATTGACAGCACCGTTGAAAGGGCGTCCAGGGCCGCCTGCCTGTTGGGCGATGCGCAGGATGCGGCATATGCGCGCATCAGCCTGAGCCCATTAACTTCAAAAAGGACCGTTTTGCCGCCCTCAATATGATAATTAGCCTCAGGATGGCTGATGCCGATTCCGGAAATGTGCATCTTTCGCACAAGCGGGGCCAATGCCGGGTTCAGCTTATTTTCAGTTTCATCGCATTGACTGCAAAAGGCCTTGGCATGGCCAAAACTTTCCGAATCAGTTGGAGAATAAAGCATCCTGTAATACTGCTTCATGTTCTTGGCGCGCCTTGCCACAACGCCAGTCTCATCTGCAACAAAGTCGGAGTATGTCGCTGACATCATATGCCCGAAGCGCGAGAAGAGCCTTATCTCCTTGCATTCTGGGAAGTTTTCCGGGAACAGCGCCTTCGCAAGGCGCAGAGAGAAGAATTTCTGGAGGTGGTAGGCCGCGTCTGAAGGCGGCCATACTTTGTCGTACCCTTGCCTGATTGATATGGCAAATTCTTGACTCAGGAAAACATCATTGTGAAAGGGCTGGACGCGCTCAACCAGGTCCTTCTTGCCCGGACCCAGGCATATTCTCGAAACCCTTGCCTCGTCCCCCTTGCAAAGGGCCGTCCTTTTGCCAAGGCCGCGGACAGGCGGGGCTATCTTGACGCTCATGTTATAAATAATGGTTAATAGTATTTTTAAATGGCATGGGACAGGGTCGTGTGAAGCATTATTACTAAAAAAACGCCTCACACAATGGATATATACCTCTTAATTTCCATAATGCCCCAGAAAATCCCTTTTTGAGCCGTAATCCGCCGATACAAACATATTTAAACACGTTTATACATAAATATACACATGCAGAGCAAAGCCCTCATCTCCTTCGGCGGGCCATTCCCCTATGACAGGTCGTTCCGCGGCCAAGGCATAGTCCAAGGCGACCTAATCAAGGAGGCGGCCAGCCGGGGCATGAAATCCGTCGTAATATCCAAGTACCACGGGCACAGGGACCCGCTCCTGGAAAGGGCGGAGTCCATGCAGAACGTCATAGCGGAAAAGGCGTTCTGCAGCGAAATGGCGTTCATGTACAAGTCCGATTTCTGCGACGCAAAGAACAGGTGCAAGATGGGCATGCAGACCGGAAAGCCGGGCGCAATAGGGCACTGGGGCAGGTTCTATGGCATAAACCAGGTAAGGAGGCTCGCTGAAACGTATGGGCAGGTATATTACTTCATGCATTACTACAACTCCAGGTTCATGGACGCGGAATACTTCTCAAGGCTTGTCAAGCATGAGAATCTTGGCAGTGCAATAAAGGCATATTACTTCATACATGTCGCCCCGGACCAGCTTGTTGAAAGCGAAAGGGACGGCGGCTGGATGCTAAAGCAGAACACCGGAGGCGCGGTGGAATCGCTGGTAAAGGCGATTGAGGAGGACTGCTTCAAGGCATTCATAGCAGTAAGCCAGGCTGCAAGGGACATGTGGATAGAGCTGATAAAGGCATTTGGATATAGCCATGAAACCGTGTCAGCGGCAGAAAAAAGGATAAGGGCGGTGCCCAACGGCATAGACGCCAACCTCTACGGCTCGTCGTCCCTATTGGATTCCTCTGCCCTTGAAAAGGAAAGGGCGAAGCTGGGGTTCGACCCTTCAGTAAGGAAAATAGTGCTTGTAATGACCAGGCCCAGCATATCAAAGGGCATAGACAGGATAGAGGGCATCCTTGAGGAATTCAACGATTCAACAGAGGCGAGGCTGAAAAAGATAGGGTTTCTCGTCACAATGCCAGAAACAGAAGGAACGGAACAGTTCCTTGGAAAAATCAGGCACATGTCAAACCTGGTGGACGGCAACAGGCTGAAGGTCACGCTGGACATATCAAAGATAGTCAGGAACAGGCCCGAGCTTCACGAGGAGCTTGACAACATCCAGACTCTCATGCCGTTAAGCTACCAGGACGACAGGTTCTACATAAAGCCGATAGGTTATCCGCTGACGTACGTTTCGGACGTTTTCCTGCACCTGCCGCATGCCGAGGCGTTCGGCCTTGTCGTTGCAGAGGCGCTGATGTCAGGCTGCGCTGTCGTGACCACAGATGCAGGGGGAATACCAGAGGTGACAAAAAACTCGGAAAACAGCGTGATGTTCGACCACAGAAGGATTGACAGGGGCATTGTGGTTGAGGCTGTTGCCGACATCGAAAAGCCGGCTGCGCCGAACGGCGCGTTTGTCGAGCAGTTCAGTTTAAAAAGACAATTCGACAAGATAGTGGGTGATGGTAATGAATAGTGTGAATCCAAGCCTTGTGCATTACGGAATGAACAGGTATGTCTTCAGGCTGGACAGCAGAAGGAGAATAGAAATAAGGAAGATAGGCAACGATTCGATCCTGTTCAAGATAATGAGAAAAAACAGGGCAACAGGCGAAGGCAATGCCCAAAGCTACCTGTTCCGCATGAAGGATATGGGTGAGGATGAAGAAAGCGACCTGAAAAGAATCATGACAAACGTAAACATGCTGGCAGACATGATAAAGCTGAAAACAGACAGGGGCGACCAGGACGAGAAGTGGAAGAAGAAGCTCAATTTCTACCTGATGATACTCGGCCAGAGCAGCATGGCAGACAAGCACCTCAAGAGGATATACGAAAGGGAAGGCATAGCATACAGGAAAGAGGAGCTGCCCAGGATAAAGAGGCTTGTCATAAGGCTCTTCACCATACCCGAGCCTGAGCATGTGATTGCAAAGGCCGTTGAGAAAAAGATAAGCCTGAAGCCGGACGACGTGCCCAAAATCTGCTGGGGAATACACGCGTTCCAGCACGCGCTGGACGAGATAAGGGAAGGCAAAAGGATTTACTGATTGCAAAATCATTAGCTTTTTAAGGGTTTAACTTCAATTCTGCTTATGGCAAACATTCACGATAACAGGGGATACCGTGGCGGCAGGCGACAGCGGCAGGATTGCGAGGCTCCTGAGGCTCGGCGCCGACGTTTGGGCAAGGGACAATCTAGGCTTTACCGCACTCATGTGCGCCTCATTTGATGGGCACATCAGCATCTGCGCGCTGCTGCTTGAAAGGCTCGCGCAGGCAGGCGGGGACACAAGAAAGTATATCGAGACTGTGATAGAGGAAGGCATCCATAAGGGATGGGCTGCATTCACATATGCCGAATATAATCACAGGAAGCCGGCCAAGTTTCTAAAGGCGGCTCCGTTGCTTGCCGAGTCGATGGGAAACGCGGATTTCGCCAAGTTCCTTTCAGGCTTCAGGGAATGCATGGGCTGATAATAGTCACAGAATCAAGATATGTTATAAAAATGTCAAAGAAGACGATATTTCTCAAATTTATATAGGTTACTTTTATAAATTATAATAAGTATTAAATGGTCGGTGATTACATGGAAGATATAGAAGAAACTCCAGAGTCAATTACAGTTTCAGATTCTTATTCTTTTAAACTTTATCACGGAAGCAAAAAGAAATATTTACTAAAGGGAACAGGTAATGACAACGTTCAAAAAAGAATTTCAAGGAAACCATATGGTGCGCATGGTGCAATCCACCTAGTTATGGTAAAAGGAAAGTATGTTCATATCGATTGCAAAAACAAGGGATGCGGTAACAACTGGACAATGGAAAAAAATGGGAAGAATTATACTAACTTTTTTAGTGTGGAAAAAGAAGCATCTGGTATTGATTTGATTAAGTGCAAGAAATGTGGTGCTGAACACGAAAGTGGTTGATCCGAGATAGAGTAATAATGCAGCGACAAAAGATTCAATCTTTTATTTTATAAACTTCAAAACCTTCTGCCAAAGCAACTTCTTTTAGATACTTATCCGCTGATGCAAATATTAGTTCATTGTGATTTTTCTTAGCTTCCAAGGCGCAAGCCAATTGCATTGCATCGAAAGATTCTAATTTTGCGTATTTTTCCATAAGCTGAACGCTTTTTTCCAATATTTCCTTAGTTATCTTTACTGTATTAAAGGATCTATATTCAACTAAAAAAGCATTTATATCGTTATGCTTCTTCGTCAGATTTGTTATTATTTCGTATGGCAAAAGGGATGAAATTATTACATTTTTAATGCCGCTGGATGCCTTTCCGTCAGATGATTCATTTAATATGGTCCAATATAAATTATTCATTTCGTTCGTACACTGCTCTTGCCTGAATATACCAAACAATGCGCTGGTGTCACAGAAATAGTACTTCATTCTAGGCTTTCCTCTATTATTTTCCTTTCTTCATCCGTAATGTCATACAATTTATAGACTTCTTCATCAATTTCATTATCTAATTTTTGGATTTCTTTTTCAAGACGAATTTTTTCGTCGGTTTGCTTGTCTGATAATAATACAAATTTTTTTGCAAGACTAAGTCTATTATCAATTAATTTAATGATAATTTGCCTATTTGAATCAATAACTACGGGTAGTATATCTAGAAATTCGCTCCGATATCTCATATATCCTCCGCCCATATGCATTCCACCAAAAAGTACATTATATACAAAAGAAAGTAATTTACTATTTAATATACCCAATATGTATTTCAGTTCAATATCTTTAATTAAGGTGGCAAAGTAGACACCTCCTTGAGGAATTCTCTTGTCAAAATCAATAGTTGCACTAATCGTTAAAGCATCTTCCGCAATAATTAATTTATCTTTAAAAGAATTCAGGAGCCGTTCAGACTTTTCTCCTGCAACAGTCATCAAATGATGTTTGCTAATATATGTGCCCTCCCTGATAGGGCCCCATTTTTCAAATTGATACTGTTTAACAATACCAAAATCATTCTTCTGTTTTTCTTCATAATCCACAGGAATTCTGAATCCTTCTGATATCTGTAAAATATCTGACAGTTTCCCATTTTGACTCTCAAGTTTTAAAACTAAATTTATTGCTTTCTGGTTTGAGTTTATAGGAAATACTTTATAAGGAACAATAGAAAGATCATTGTTCTTTATATTAGATATTTCAAATTTGTTATTCAAAAAATATGCCAAATTTCTGATAAATCCTAACTTTAAATTTTTTAATTTTTCGCCTTTCCGTATGAGTATAATTACAGGGTAGTTGCTAGCGTCTTTAAAAATATCCAAATGACTAACACTTAATATTGAACAATCTTCAGAAGAATTCAGTAATAATTCCCGCAATTTTTTTGCTGAGGCAGCAGCACAAAATTTATTTGGAAGTATAAATCCGAGATACCCTCCTTTCTTTATTAATTTAAGAGATTGCTCAATAAAAAGATAATAAAGGTCGTATTTTCCTTCGGAAACAATAAACTCATCTTTCCAAAATTCCTTATCTTCTTTATCTAAACTATCAACTCTGACATACGGCGGATTACCAATCACCACGTCAAACCCATACCCTTCTTTCAGATTGCCGTTTTCGTCGTATTGTATGGTGTCCGGGAACTGCTCGTCCCAATTGAGCGGCTTCTTGTCATCCCACTTTTCGCCGAAGTATTTCTTCAGCTCCTCTTCCTTCCCGGAAATCAGCGAATTGCCGTTCTTTATGTTCCCGGAAAGCAGGGGGAACATTCCTCTTTTCCGCGAAGTTTCAACCGCCTTAAGCAACAGGTTAAGCTCGGATATCTCAATGGCCTTTTTGTCAAGGTCTACGCCGTGTATGTTCTTGGTCAGAATCATGTGGGCATTGCGCGATATGTCCTCCGTCAGCATCCCGCTGTCCCCGCCGTACGCCTTCCTGTACGCATCCGCGAACATCCCATAGGCGCGTATCAGGAACGAGCCCGAGCCGCATGCCGGGTCAAGCACCTTTATCTTCTGCAGTTTCTCAGGTGTGTCTGCGCCCTTCAAGACCTCGCCAAGCGTGTTTTTGACAATATAATCGACAATGTAACGGGGCGTGTAATAAATGCCCATTTCCTTCCTGTTGGCCTCTTTTGCCACCAAACGGCCGCTTTCACGCAATATCGTGGCAAGGTACTGCTCATATATCCCGCCCAGGACATCAACGTCTATGGCTGAAAAATCCCATTTATAAAGGCCGTCCTCTCCGTCTATGAGCTTCTCGACCACGGCATCGTCAATGTACATTTCCCCGGCAAAGTGGGGCGAAAACAGGTCACTGTCGTACCATTCTATGAAATCGTCAAAAACCTCCCTTAGGTGGCGCATGAGCTTCTTTTTCCCGTTTTCCCTCCATATGCGCACGGATTCCCGAAGCCGCTCATTCTCTATCCCAAGGCCCTCGCAGGTCCTTATGAACACGAAGCGGTTAAGCAGCTTCTGGACGCCCTCATCCACCTGCTCCTTGGAAAGCTTGTTGAGCCTGCTGTGCTCCATGATGTTGTTGGAAAGCGCCTTCCTCCATGCCATCAGGTCGTTAAGGAGCGCCTTGCCCACCGGCTCAGGCTTTATCTTCTTTCCCACCTTTTCAGCATAAGTGTCTATCTCATTGGAGGCAAACGCCTCCTTTCCAAGGAGCAGCAGTTCGCCAAGCCGTGAGACATAGTCATCCAGCGTGAATTTAAGGAACCGGCTGTCCTTGTTGTATTTTGCTTCGGCATTGTAGATAATCAGTTCCCTGAAGTTTGTCAGGACTGCCCATGGAACTGACTTGTAATAGGCATAATCAACCGACTGCTCCGCTTCCTTTTCCTCAAGCTCGACATTCACTGCCTTCGCCTCAAGGAAGAACTTAAAGACCCCGGAAACCATGAAGGCATAGTCTGCCCTTGTGCGCAGGACATTGGACTCCATGGAGACTTCCCCAAGATCCTTCATATTCCAGCCAAGAGCCTCAAGAAGGGGCTCTATAAAAACCCTTTTTGTGTCGGGCTCCCCAAGGCCCTTTAGCATCCCCCTTGCCTCATATCCCTTATATTTTGAGACAAGCTCGGATATCTTGGCCTTTGCCGCTTCCGTATCCATAGAACCAGTATATTCTCAAACAATTATAAACCTTGCCAAGAGAACCCATCCCTCAGGTTTATAAGCATTTAACCTAAACTACGTTCATGGCAAACATTCACGATAACAGGGGATACCGTGGCGGCAGGCATTACGGCGGAAAGCCCAGCGGAGGCTTTGGAAGGGACGGGGGCCGGTTCGGGGGAGGCCAGGGCGGAGGCAGCAACCTCAGGGAAAAGTTCATGCACAGGGCACGCAAGAAGTTCGAGGAGTTCAGGGCAAGGGAAGATTTATTCTTAATGGAAGTGGACAGGGCCATTGACGACCTGGACAAGATGATAAACCTCATCGGCGAAAGGCTTGAGGAATGGATGGCATTCTACATAAGCGGCATAAGGCTGGGCGAAAAGGCCAAGCTGGCAAAGCTGACAATACTCATAGCAGACAAGAAGGACATAACAAAAGAGGATCTCAACGCATTCCTCAGCGAGAAGGAGACTGAAGCGGTCTTTGAAAAGCTGGGGCAAAGGACAAAGGAGGTCAAGGAAAAGGACCTCATTTACATGAAGAAATACGCGGAAATGCTGCTGAAGATGGTTGAGCTTAACGAGTTTTACGCGAACGAGATTGACGCACTGGCGAACAGGATTGCGCCGAACGCGACATACCTCGTGGGCGGAAAGGTCGTCGCGAAGATGATTACGCTGGCAAAGGGCCTTGACAGGCTGGCAAAGATGCCATCCAGCACCGTCCAGCTGCTTGGCGCCGAGAAGGCGCTGTTCAATTACCTGAAGATGGGAAAGAAGGGCGACCCGCCAAAGCACGGCGTCATACTTTTCTCGCCCCAGGTTTCCGGCGTAAGGAAGGAATACAGGGGCAGGATGGCAAGGACGCTTGCTGCTAAGCTTTCAATAGCGTTCAGGGTTGACGACGCAAAAGGCGAGTTCTACGGCAAGCAGCTGAAGGAAGCGATAGACAGGAGAATGAAGGAACTGATTTAGGGATGAGATTACTGTTCGTCTCTGACTTGCACGGAAGCGTTGAAGCGCTCAATGCGATAAAAAGGGCGGATTACGGCGCGCTGGTCATAGCCGGGGACATCCAGTATGCTGACTGCGCCAGGGAAGTCGCAAAACTAAAAAACGTTTATTTTGTGCCTGGGAATATGGACACAGAACCGGTCCTTGATGCAATGAAAGGCAAAAATATACACGGCAAAACTGTCAAGATTGGAAAGATAAAGGTTGCTGGCTTTGGCTTTGCCCCTCCTGGGCCGTTCCACACGCCAGGCGAGATAAGCGAGGAAAGCATTGCAGAAGGGCTGTCAAGGCTGGAAATTGACGACGATACGGTGCTTGTCACGCATGCCCCGCCTTACGGGATACTGGACAAATCCGATGGAGGCCGTGCAGGAAGCAAGAGCATAAGAAATTTCGTTCTCGCAAAAAAGCCGTTCATGCATGTTTTCGGCCATATACACGAGGCAAGCGGAAGCGTGCGCAAAGGAAACACCAATTTCGTGAAACTCCCTCCCGCATACTCGCTAAAGGGTGCATATCTTGATGATGAAACAAGGCAGTACATACTCTCTCTCATTTGAGAGAGCAGCCTTCACGGAACTCAGGGACATGGTAGAGCGCATCTTCCCGGATTGCCTTGTGACTGCGGAGAAGGGCGACGCCCTTTTCAGGGCCTATCTCATTTCCGGCACAATGGGGTTTGTCCACATAGGCATGAGGGACGGCGGATGGAGAATCGTTGGCATAGGCGTAAAGGAAGGCTCCAGGGGCAATGGATATGGAACGCGCATCCTGGATTTTGCGATAGACCTGATTAGGAGGATGGGCGGGCACAGGATAACGGTCTTGGTCGACAGGAACAATGCAACAGCCATAAGGATGTACGCCAGGGCCGGCTTCAGGCTTGCCGGAAAGCACAAGAGCAGGCTCAGGATGGCGCTTGTGCTGAACAACTAGCGCGCCATTTTTTTATATATTTCTTTCATCCTCAGCGAATCCTCTGACGTATACGGCGTCTCCGAGATTATGGCCCCTGAATAGCCGTTCTCAGCGCACAGCTTCAGCAACGGCCTTATAGGAGGCTCGTTGTTGGAGAACAGCGGCATGTGCGAAAGCTCCCCTGCCTTGCTGTACCTTATTTCCGAGAAATGGGAATGGAAGCTGCTTACCGCCTTTTTGCCAAGCTCATTTTCCATGGCGTCAAAAATAACGGCGTAATCCTTTTCGCCCTTTATGGCTCCGCCGTGCCTTGCATGGTAGTGCGCGAAATCAACGACAGGGACTGTGTTCGGTATTTCCTTTGCCAGCCGTATTATTTCGGGAAGGTCGCCGAAGGCGCTCTTCTTGCCGGTAAGCTCAGGCCCCAGCAGTATGTTGCTTATTTTTTTGCCTTCAAGCCATCCGTTTATGGACTCAAGCTCCTTCTTTACGATTTTGAAAACGTCCTCGCTATTCCGTGAAAGATAGAAGGCAGGATGGAAGACAACGACGCCCCCGCCTGCAAGGCTTAGCTTGCTTGCAGAATCAGTTATGAACTCAATGCTTCTCAAAACTTTGTGCTTTTCCTTTGCAGCGAGGTTTATCCAGTACGGGGCGTGGCATGAAAGCGCTATGCCGTTCTCCTTTGCCCTTCTGCCGACCTCTGTTGCCGTCGCGTCCGACATGTTGACGCCCCTTACGAACTCCAGCTCCATGCAGTCAAGCCCGATTTGCTTCAGGAACTGGGGCGCCTCCAGGCTGCTTTTGCATCCGATTGGCACTCCAGCAGGTCCGAATTTCAGCATTTGTCGCACTCACCTTGAATACGTCCCTACAAGCGTGGCCTGTGCGAGCACGTGCCCCTTCATGGCTTTCTCCAAATCCGCCTTTTCCGAATCCTCCCCGATGTCCAGCATCGTATCCAAAGCGTAAACTTTGAAGAAATACCTGTGGATGGAACCAGGCGGCGGACAGGGGCCATTGTACTGGTGCATGCCTCCGTCATTGACGCCTTCAACCGAGCCCTGCGGAACCTCCGCCTCGGGAATTGTTGAAATCGGCGTTATGTTCCATGCAATCCAATGCACCCAAATCTTCAGCGGCGCATCAGGGTCATCCACTATTATTGCAAGGCTTTTGGCATTGTCCGGAATGCCCTTTATGTCAATGCGCGGGCTGACGTTCTCGCCTTTGCACGTGTATCTGTCCGGAATCCTTCCCCCATCCGCAAAGGACGGACTTGATATGTTCATTCCCCCCATGTTGACAACCCCCTCCTGCTGGCTGCAGCCAGCTATAAGCATAAGCGAAACAAGAATTAAAATGCAAGACGTTTGCGCTTGCATGGAAGAGTTTGGGCCAGGCAGTTTAAAAGGCTAAAGGAAAGGGGTTAAAGGCCGGCCTCCTTCCTCAGCAGCTCCGCCTTGTCCGTCTTCTCCCATGTGAAGTCCGGGTCCTCCCTGCCGAAGTGGCCGTAAGACGCTGTCTTCCTGTATATCGGCCTTTTCAGATTCAGCTGCGCGACTATGTCCGCTGGCTTGACAGGGAAATATTTTTCCGCAAGCGCGGCAATCTTCTCCTCAGGTATCTTCGCGGTGCCGAATGTCTCCACATATATGGAAACGGGCTTTGCGACCCCGATGGAATACGCAAGCTGGACCTCGCACTTGTCGGCAAGGCCTGCCGCAACGATGTTCTTTGCGATGTACCGCGCGGCGTATGCTGCGCTCCTGTCCACCTTGGACGGGTCTTTTCCAGAGAAGCATCCGCCCCCGTGCCTCGAGTATCCTCCATAAGTGTCCACTATGATTTTCCTTCCTGTCACGCCAGTGTCGGCCTCAGGGCCGCCGACCGAGAACACGCCTGTCTCGTTGACGAAGAACTTGGTGTCTGCGTCCAGCCACTTGCCGCAGACCGGCTTGATTATCTGCTCTATGACCTGCGACTTTATCTCCTCCCTTTTCATGTCTGGGTGGTGATGGACTGCGACAACGACCGCATCCACCCTCTTGGGCATGCCATCAACATATTCAACTGTCACTTGGGACTTGCCGTCCGGCCTGACCCATTTCAGTATTTCCTTTTTTCTGACCTCTGCGAGCCTCATCGTTATGCCGTGCGCGAGCATTATGGGCAATGGCATCAACTGCGGCGTCTCCTTGCACGCAAAGCCGTACATCATGCCCTGGTCCCCCGCGCCCTGTTCGTGCGACGCGGACGAATTGACGCCAACGGCGATGTTCTTGCTCTGCTCGTGTATCGAGACAAGCACCCCGCAGTCGGACGAATCAAGCCCGAACTCCGGATTCGTGTATCCGATGTCCTTGAGCGTCTTCCTTATGACGCTCGGTATGTCAACGTAGCAGTTGGTCGTTACCTCGCCCGCGACCATGACAAGGCCTGTCGTGGTCAGGCATTCCACGGCGACCCTGGAATCGGGGTCTCCGGCCAGCATCGCGTCAAGTATCGCGTCTGAAACCTGGTCGCATATCTTGTCAGGATGCCCCTCAGTAACGGACTCTGATGTCAATTTGAAGCTCTTCATCACATAACACCTTGAAACCATTTTAGGGGATAAATTTTTAAAGTAATTTTTTCAAGTTGCAGCCATGGCGGAAAAGGCGATAATGGTGGTTTCAACGTTCCCAAGAATGGCGGACGCAAGGAGGATATGCAAGGCGCTTGTCGTAAAAGGCATGGCCGCATGCGCAAACATAGTGAAAATTGAGAAGTCCATATACAGGTGGAGAGGGAAGGTCTGCGGGGGGCCTGAATGCGCGGCATTCATAAAGGCCAGGGAAAGGGACTACTTGAAGATTGAGAAGGCGATTAAATCGATGCATCCTTACGAAGTTCCGGAGATAATATCGTTCCGGATAGAAAAGGGAAACCCCGGATACATTGCATGGGTTTTGGGCAGGAAAACGCGATAGGAACATATTTAAACCCTATTAGACACAGATGATATGATGAATCCCAACATACAAAATGCGCCAGCAAAAGAAATGCGCCATGGTCCAGCCTGTGGCATACTGACCGGGGACTGCATGCTGGACGAATCGGAGCCTGCCACAAGAACAGAGATAGTCGTGAAAATGATGAGGCGGCTGAACAGGCTCCTGGGCCATTACTCAAAGGAGCATGAGGAAAAGCTTGCCATCGACATAATAAACCTCATAGAGAACGGCATAAAGAAAGGGCCGCACAACGATTTGATGACAAGGGCTTTCGTGAACAAGCTGGCCAATAACGGAGACTTTCTCAAAGAGGTCTATCTCAGCGCGAAGAACGTCACCCTTGAGTTCGGGCTGCTTATGAATGAAGGGGTCATTGAAAGCGGCGCCGAAGATGTGCATGACAATGAAAAGGTTGAGGAAGAAAGAAACAGGGCAAAAAACATAGTCTGGGTATTGAGGATGGCACTAAGGAGACTGGAACGCCTTATTGGGTTGGAGCAATATGACCATCTCATAACAGAGGGCGTGCAGGAAACCGCTGTGCAGTTCATAAAAGTCATGAGCTCAGACATAGACGAATTCTGCAAGGTGCATGGCATACAAGAGGATCAGTACAGTATAGTAGCGCCGCCTAATACCGCATCCCCAGAGTAAAGGGCCGCAACCTGGCCCGGCGCGACCGCCCATACGGGTTTGCCGCGCATCCTGACTTCTGCAAAGCCGTTATTCTGGATTATTACGGCATCCTGCGGCTCCATCCTGTTCCTTACGACGACTTGGCAATCCATCTTCTCTCCGGCTTTCAGCGGCCCAACAGAGGACCAGTTGATGTTTCCGACGCGGAATGAATCCCTGAGCAGCTCATTGAAGCTCCCGACCGTGACATTTCCTGATTTTACGTCTATCGCCTTTACGAAATGCGGCTCGCTGCCTTCTATCCCAAGGCCCCTTCTCTGGCCTATCGCGAAACAGTGCACGCCCTCATGCCTTGCAAGGGGCTTGCCTGAGGAATCAATGACATTTCCGCAGAGGCATTTGCCCCCCATCCTTGCCCCGATATAGTCCCTTCTTGCCCCTTTCACAAAGCACAGGTCCTGGCTTTCTGCCTTGCCATCCATATGCAGGCCAAGCATGGAGGCGATTTCCCTTGTCTTCTTCTTGGCAATGTGGCCAAGCGGAAACAGCGATTTGGACAGCATGCCCTGGGTAAGCATGGAAAGCACGTAGGTCTGGTCCTTGTTCCTGTCAACAGGCCTCATCAGGACGTGCCTTTTGCCGTTGAAAAACGACCTGGCATAATGCCCTGTTGCGTAAAAGTCGGAAAATTTGAGCGCATGCTGCATAAGCGCGCCGAACTTTATGGATTGGTTGCACGGGACGCAGGGGTTTGGGGTAAGCCCATTCATGTAGCTGTCAATAAAATAATTAACGACTTTTTCCTTGAAAATGCTCTTGACATCCACTGTTTCAAGCCTGATGCCCAATTTGGATGCGACTGTTTTGGCGTCCTCAACCGCCTTGCCGTTGAATGCTTCGTCGCCTTCGGGCAACGTCAGCATATGGACGCCTGTCACGTCCGCGCCAGCCAGCTTGAGCAGCGCCGCCGTCGTTGAGCTGTCAACGCCGCCGCTCATGGCTACTGCCACCTTCTTGCCTTTCACAGACTGGAGAAGGCACAGCATGTCGGCAGGAAGGGCTAGCTCATCTATTGATTCAGCCATAATAATGCACATTTGCATCAATATGTTTTAATTCCTTGCAGAAGATAGCCAACAATGAAGGCTTTTGCGGCGTTCCTGCTGCTTGCTGTTGCAGCATCCCATGCATGGGACTGGGACACGCACCAGTGGTTCGCTGAACAGCTGTGCAACGCATACAACTGCAGCTGCATGGACCAAGTCAAGGAAGGCGCGATAGCCCCTGACCAGGTCTTCAAGGACACGTTTTATCACCATCTTTATGACCCATTGACCTGCGTACCAAGCCCGTATTACACCTGCCCAACGGAATATGACGGCGCAGCGATACAGAGGATGGATGCCTGGCTGGCAAACGTTTCAACGCCGTGGGACTGCGAAGACTGGTACAGGATAGGCGTTGCATCGCATTATTTCACTGATTCAAAATGCATCTGGCACAACGTCAAGAACGAGGATTACGACAAGTGCCATAAGCCGTTCGAGGACAAGGTCGGCGAGTTCTTCAAAAAAGGGCAGACGGATTTCTCTGTCACGCAGTGCGGGGAGACCGTTTACGGGAGCAACTTCACTGGATGGGGCAACGAGTTCATCAGGATGATTGAGCCTGGCGGAACCGCAAGGTTCAATGAAACCAGGCCGCAGGACACAGCTGGCTTGGCGGTCGCGGCGGCAGCGTTCCTGGCGGCAGCCGTCCTAATTGCCGCATTCCGCTTTTGGAGAAAAAGATAAAGACGCGGATTGATGCACATACACAAATGCGCCAAATTTGGGAAAAGGTTTATATATCCCGGCAATATATCCAAATAAGGATATAGTGGAAAGAGGTTTGCGGAATGCAGTCAATACATGTAAAGGACCTGGCAAAAAGCTTCAACGGCTTCAAGGCAGTCGACGGCATATCGTTTGACGTCAATGAAGGCGAGCTGTTCGGCCTGCTCGGCCCGAACGGCGCGGGAAAAAGCACGACCATATACATGCTTACGACAATCATAGGGCAGAGCTCCGGCTCCGCAACGGTAAACGGCTTTGACATCCGCACCCAAGCTGACGACGTGCGCAAATCCATAGGCATAGTGTTCCAGGACCCGACCGTCGACACGCGCCTAAGCGCATATGACAACCTAGACCTGCACGGCAGGCTTTACGGCATGGACGCGAAAGCCAGGAAGGAAAGGATAAAGGAGGTCCTGGAGCTGGTTGAGCTCACGGAATGGAAGGAGAAGATGGTGAGGACGTTCTCAGGCGGCATGCGCCGCCGTTTAGAGATTGCGCGCGGCCTGCTTCACACTCCGAAAATACTGTTCCTTGACGAGCCGACGCTTGGGCTTGACCCGCAGACCCGCAGGCACATCTGGAGCTACATCGAGAAGCTGAAAAAAGAGGGCATAACAATAATATTGACGACGCATTACCTTGAGGAGGCGGATTACCTGTGCGACAGGGTCGCGATAATAGACCACGGCAGGATAAAGATCATGGACACCCCAAAGAAGCTCAGGAACTCAATCGGCGGCAGCGTTGTGTCCATAGGCTCAAACGATTCAAATAAGCTCTGCCAGATACTCAGGAAAAACGGCCTTTGCGACGGCGCAAAGATAGACGAGGACGAGGTCTCGTTCAGCGTGAAGGACGGCGCAACGATGGTGCCGAAAATCATGCAGCTTGCGATGGAAGGCGGCATAAGCGTGGAAAGCATAGAGGTCCACCTTCCGAGCCTGGAGGACGTGTTCCTGCATTACACAGGCTCAAGCATAAGGGAAGAAGCCGGCGGGGAAGGCGAGATGAGAATGAGGATGAGGACGCATGCGCATTGAGATTTCAAAGGTTTATGCGGTATGGCTCCGCGAAGTCAAGAGGTTCACAAACTCCAAGTCAAGGATGGTCGGAAGCCTCGGCCAGCCGCTCCTGTTCCTGGTCGCATTGGGCGGAGGACTTTCGGCAATGATGCCGGGCTTCAACTACCAGGCCTACATACTTCCGGGGATACTTGCGATGAGCCTGCTTTTCACGTCCATTTTCTCAGGCGTTTCAATAATCTGGGACCGCGAGTTCGGATTTTTGAAGGAGATGCTGGTCGCTCCTGCAAGCCGCGAAACAATCGTCATAGGCAGGACGCTCGGCGGGGCAACGGCCGCGATATTGCAGGGAATCGTGATTTTGGCGCTTGGGATATTGATAACCGGTGTGCCAATCCCGTCAATCCTGCATCTTGCAGCCATGTTCGTGCTGATGGTGGCGTTCTCGTGCTTCCTTGTGGCAGTCGGCATCGCAATAGCATCCCTTGTGCAGGAGGTTGAGACGTTCCAGCTGATAATGAACCTGCTCATCATGCCGCTGTTCTTCCTTTCAAACGCGCTTTTCCCGATGAACCAGATGCCAGGCTGGCTTAGCACAATAAGCCAGCTGAACCCGATAAGCTATGCCGTTGACGGGCTGAGGACCCTGCTGATAGGCCAGGGCAGCTTCCCGCTGATGGTTGACGTGGCTGTTGTCGGCGTTTCGCTTGCGGCATCGCTTGGCGTGGCGTCATACCTGTTCTCAAAGACGTCGATATGAGAGGAAACTGGCGAGCGTTAGACGCTGGACTCCAGGACTGGTTTGGTGGAGTCGCTTGCAGGCCCTTTCCTCTTGTAGTACCTCATAAGCAGCGCGTTGGAAACGACTGATATGGAGCTGAATGCCATTGCGGCTGCGCCCATCATCGGGTTAAGCATGAACCCAATGGGGTAGAGAATGCCTGCGGCAACCGGAATGCCGATGCCGTTGTAAAAGAACGCCCAAAACAGGTTCTGCCTTATCTTGCCCAAGACGTATTTGCTGAGGTCGAATGCGGCAGCCACGTCCTTTATGCTGTTCCTGACGAGCACGATGTCGCCTGCCTCAAGCGCAACATCCGTGGCAGAGCCCATCGCTATTCCAATGTCTGCCTTTGCCAATGCAGGGGCGTCATTGACCCCGTCCCCGACCACTGCGACTATGCGGCCATTCTGCTGGAGCTTCGCTATCCTGGCCTCCTTGTCCTGCGGCATGATGCCGGATATCACGGTGCCTATGCCGAGCTTTGCAGCAACCGCTTTCGCAACCCTTTCATTGTCCCCTGTCATCATGGCGATGTCCTTGCCCATTGCCTTGAGCTCCGAGACTGCGGCCAGCGCATCGTCCCTTATCTCGTCCGCAACGCCTATGATGCCTGCCATCTTCCTGCCGTAAGCAATGAGTATTACGGTCTTGCCGTCCTTTTCCAGGGAAAGTATGGTTTTTCCGTTCTCCCCTGTTATATGGATTTTGCGCTCGTTGAGAAGCGCTATGCTGCCTGCCAGTATGTTCTTCCCCTTGTATGCGGCAACCGCGCCCTTTCCTGTTATTGATTCAAAGGAAGACGGCTTTTCCACCGCTATGCCGCTCATCTCTGCCCTTTCCATTATTGACCTTGCAAGCGGATGCCCGGATTTGCTTTCGGCGATTGCCGCAAGCTCAAGCAGGTCCTTGCTTGAAAGCTTGGCGTCAAACGGGATTATGTCGGTAACCGATATCCTTCCGGTCGTGAGCGTGCCCGTCTTGTCGAAAACGACCGTCGTCGCCTTGTGCGCATTCTCCAGCGCCCTCGCGTTCTTGAACAGGATGCCGTTGTTGGCGCCTATGCCGCTGCCGACAAGTATCGCCGTCGGCGTGGCAAGCCCGAGCGCGCACGGGCATGCGATTATCAGGACCGCCACAAAAATGCCTATTGAGAACGCAAAGCTTTGGCCAAGCATGTAATGCCAAGCTAAAAATGCAGCCAATGCAACCATGATGACGCCTATTGCGAAGTATCCGCTAACCTTGTCCGCAAGCCTCTGGATTGGCGCCTTGCTGGTCTGCGCATCCTCGACAAGGCGTATGATGTGGCTAAGAACCGTGTCCTTGCCGACCTTCGTGGCCCTGAACTCAAGGTACCCTGTCCCGTTGATGGTTCCGCCTATGACTGCGCTTCCCTCAGCCTTCCTTACAGGCATGCTTTCGCCTGTGACCATGGACTCGTCCACATGGGAAAGGCCTTCCGTCACCATGCCGTCCACTGCTATCCTCTGCCCCGGCTTTACCACGACTATGTCGCCAACCTTGATTTTTTCAGCCGGAATCTCCTCGTCCCTGCCGTTCCTTTTTACGATTGCGGTTTTTGGCTGCAGCTGTGCAAGCCTTGTTATCGCCTCTGACGCCTTTCCCTTGGCAACCGCCTCAAGCCATTTCCCAAAGAGCACTATCGTTATTATCAACGACGACGTCTCAAAATAGATGTTTCCGGACAGCTCGGTCCCAGGAAGCAGCAGCACAGCGGCGCTGTAGAAATATGCTGCTGACGTGCCTATTGCAATCAGCGTGTCCATGTTCGCGCTCAGCGACTTCAGCGCATAGAACGTTCCTCTATAGAACGTGAAGCCTGCGACGAACTGGACTGGCGTGGCAAGGGCGAAAAGGACGTATGGCGCATAGGGGATGCTTACGCCTATCCATGCCAGCGGCATTGCGATTATGAAAGCCGGCAGCGAAAAAAGCAATGACAGGAGAAACATGTCCCTTATCTCCCTTACCTCCTTGGCCTTCTGCTCCTTTTCCTTTTCCAGGATTTCCTCTTCAGCTGTGGCCCAGTAGCCGAGGCCTTCCACCTTCTTCATTATCTCCTCTTCGGTTATCTTTTTTTCGTCGAACTCGACATTGGCCTTCTCCTGCGTGAAATTGACCTTGAATGACGTTATGCCTTCTTCCCTTTCAAGCGACGACTCAATGTTGCTCGCGCATGACGCGCAGTGCATCCCGGTTATAAGGAATTTTGCCTTTTTCATTGCTGTCCCCCGATGCCTGTTGCGTGGCAAGCCTTAAATATCCTATCTGGGTTTGCCATCATGCGCCCAGCTCGGATGCCTTGTAGCCGAGGCTTTCGATTATCCTGATTATGTCCTTTGCCTGGATTTTCGTTTCGTCGAACTCCGCAACGGCCCTGCCGGTTACGGAATTTACTCCAATCGATACGATGCCCTTCTGCTTCCCAACGGCATTCTCGATGGCCGTCGCGCATGCCGCGCAGTCCATCCCCGATATCACAAACCTTGCCTTTTTCATTGGTATCCCCCAACGGCTGTTGCGCGGCAAGCCTTAATTATCCTATCTGGATTTGCCATCAGGCTTCCGCCTCGGATGCCTTGTAGCCGAGGCTTTCGATTATCCTGAACAGCCGTTTGGCACTGTGCATCCTTCTCACATAAGCCATGTAGCATTTGCATGCCCTTGATGCATTTTGCATAGCATTTTTCATATCATCACCCCCCTATTTCCGTTGCCGGATACGTCTTGAAGATGCCCAAATTGAGTATGCCGTCTTTTGTCGTAACCGTTGAGTCGTATGACACTGCAAACTGGTTTGCTGGCGTGAATTTGACGTTTTTCACGCCATTGAGCTTGTAAAGCTCGCTTTCAATGAGCGGCGCATGGCCAGAACACGGAATGTCAACCCTTATTGTAAGCGTGCTCGGGGTTGTTTGAACGGCTGGCTGAGGCTGGGCCGTTGCCGGGATTTGGCATTCCGATGTCGCATTCAGGGGGCATAGGGACGCTGCAGCCGATACGCTAGCTGATGGCGCCGGTATCGCATTCGCCAATATCGGGAATATCACGAAGAAGAACAGCAGGTTGACCCCAATCGTGGTTCCGTACAGTACAGACAGGTATCCCTTGGCTCTTGCTATTCCCTGCGCTGAAAGCAGGCCCCTCTTGTTCAGGTAGATGGTTGCAGAGAGCGTTGCAAATGCAAACGACAGCAATATCAGCCCATAAAAGAGGTTCCTGTTCATGAGCAGCGGCTGGAACAGGGCGCTCATTGCCGTTGCGCCCACTATTGCAAATAGCACGAACGCAATGCACCCTGTATGCGGAATCAATCCGTAGATTATGCCCTCAAGCAGGCCGTTTGGCTTCCTTTCTTCGCTATCCTTTCCGGTTTCGCAGCACTTGTTTTTTTGTTCCATGCCATTTTCCGCGATGAAACGGGCTATTAAATATTGTATGAAACTGGTTTCACAGGCGAAACGGCATATAAGCGTTTGTGCCTAACCGGTTTCATGCCTTGTGCTGGGGCGCCTTGAGGATTACGACGTTTGTCATGCCCCTCCTCTTGCGCTCTATCAGCCTGAGCCCCTCAAGCCTGTCCAGCAGCCGCGTGACCTTGACCTTCTGCATGCCGGTCTTGTCAACCAAATCGGATTGGAACATGGCGCCTTCTGCCTCAATCAGCGTCCCGATTATGGCGTTTTCGTCTGCTGAAAGTATTTTCGTCACGCTTGCAAACTGCTCCTTTGTGGGCTTCTGCATGGGCTGGCCAGGCATGCCTTCCTTGAAGAAGAAGGCAAGATAGGCTCCGACAAGGAATATGAATGCCGTTATGCCAAGCGCCACCTTTGTCTGCGCGTCTATTGTTCCCCACATGGGGCAGGTAGACCCGTGAGAGCAAGACTCGTTGACTATGGCTGTTAGCGCGCTGTTGAATATGTACGTTATGAACCCTATCAGGACAGCAACCCCTATCATGAGATAGCCGACATGTTTTGTTTCCATGCTCTTCTTTGGAATCAGGGATTTAAAAGGATGTTCTTCTGTAAATCAGGGCGGCAGCCCTGCGCCTTCGCCAAAGCCATACATGATGTTCATGTTCTGCACTGCCTGGCCTGCGGCGCCTTTCATCAGGTTGTCGAGCACGGAATGGATCAGAACTTCGCTGCCCTGCTGCCACACATGGATTTCGCAATTGTTGGTGCCTATCAGCGGGTGGGTCTCGACTGTGCTTTCCATCTTTGCCAAGCGAATTACATTGATGAAACGCTCGCGCATGTAGAACATCTCCAACGCGTTTGCGGCGTCAATCTCCTGTTTCAGCTGCGCATAAATTGTTGAGATGATGCCGCGGTCTATGTTTTCTATCACTCTCGGGGCAAACAGGATGCCCGTTAACCCAAGCTCCTTTTCCATTTCCGGCACATGGTCGTGCCCCTTTCCTGTCTTGTATGCCTTGATGTTTCCTATTGGCTTGGGATACTCGCCTGCCCCGGATATGCCAGAATCTGCGACTACAACTGCGCGTTCCACAACGCTTATTATTGGCAATAAGCCGGATATCACGCTTGTTGCATAGCAGCCTGGATTGGATACCAGCTTAGCCGTCTTGATTTTTTGCCTGTTCTTCTCAGGGAGGCCATACACGGCGTCCTTGTCAAGGCGGTATGCCCTGCTGAGGTCAATCACTCTTTTTCCTGCCTTGATTAGCTCAGGCGCCTTTTGCAAGGATATCTGTGAAGGCAGTGCAAGGAACATCAGCTCTGTTTCATATCTGCTTCCTGTGCTTTTCTTGCTGGATTCGGTGTAGGCCAATTCAACAAGCGGATGGCAGGACAGCAATTCCTCAAGCACCTGTCCGCTCCTGCCGGTGTTGCCGGTTATGCCTACTTTGGGCTTTTTCCTGACTGTGTTTTGAGCCATGGGTTTTTGTTATAGTTTAAGTTTAAAAAAGTATTCTTATCTCCAGCATTACCTAAGATATGACCCTATGGGAGACGAGACACAGCCCAGAAACTCTTCAACGAACGGCCTTATTGTGTTTTTATTGAGAACATTGCGCACCTCCTTTTTTTCAAGGAATGTGTTCAGGAAGTTTATCTTGGCTGAGCTGTATTCCCATCCTTGTTTGTGCGCTCTGCGGAATGCATCAAAAATAGATGTTCCAAGGCTTTCTTGGGAGCAGTCTGCGCCGTGGGATACGAGCATCGACACCATGGGCATCGACACATCAATTCTGCTGTTGCTTATTGCCCAAAGCAACGGACGGTCTCCAAGGTTGGGGTTTGCGCCGGCCTCAAGAAGGGCGCTGGCGTTGTCCAGGCAGCCATTTTGTACGGCTAATGCAAGGGCCGTTTTTCCGGCACCGCACATTGCGTCCTTGTTTGCGCCGCATCCGATAAGGCACTTGACCACAAGCGTGTTTACTGACATGGAAGCGCTCATCAGCGGCGTGATGCCATCTTCGATGCTCATATTTACATCCGCCCCGTGCCTAACCAGGAGCGCACATATGTCAGGAAGCGGCTTTTGAACAGCCCTTGCAAGCGGCGTTGCCCCATATTCATCCCTTGCGTTGGGGTCTGTGCCAGCCTCAAGGCACGCCCTTGCGCCTTCATAATCGTCATTCTTTATTGTTCTGAACAGGCGGCTTGACTGTTCGGTTTTGAGGCTGTCAAGAATAAGCTCCCTTCCCCTGATTATGTCCTTCATTGGAACCGGGAGATTGGGGGTTTGCACTATGACCCTAAACGACTTTTCTGCCATTTTAACCGTTTGTTTTCGTGGTTGAAAGAGTTTATAATACCTTTCATGGAAAACCAATGCATGAAAGAGAGGGAAAAGCCTGCCAAAATCCAGAAAAAGGTCCGCGGACGGGTAATCCGGCCAATGTACATGCTTGAATCCAAAAGGGGGCGGGAACTGTATATCCGGCTCCATGACGCGCTTGTTGGGGTGCCGGGACATCCGGATTGGGAGAAGGCAAGGCAAGCCATCAACGCAGGGGCGGATGTTGAATGCGTCCTGAATGAGCTGTTCAAGACTCCGCTTATATGCGCTGCCATTTACGGCAATGCGGAGACATGCGCCCTTTTACTGAACAAAGGGGCAGAGATTGATGCCGTTGACAGTGACGGAAGCACTGCATTGACATCGGCTGCCATCATGGGAGGGCTTGAGGTTTGCAGGCTTCTGATAAGGAAGGGCGCGAACGTGAATGCAGAGAACGGACATAGCACTGCCCCGCTTGCGTATGCGGCATCAGGCGGCTGGACGGAGATTTGCAGATTGCTTGTCTCAAAGGGAGCGGATATCAACAATGCCAATATTCTGGGATATACCGCACTCATGTCTGCGGCAAAGCAGGGCAAGGCAGAGACGTGCAGGGCTTTGCTGGACATGGGCGCCGACATGGATATGGCAGACAATAGTAACAATACAGCGCCTGAGCATGCCGCAAGGGAAGGAAACCCGGAAACGTGCAAGGTATTTTTGGAAAGAGGATTAGATATCAATGCAAAACGCTATGAGTCGAGCCTGCTCATGTGCGCCGCAGACAGCGGAAACATGAAAACCTGCGTGTTCCTGCTTGAGAACGGCGCAGATGTGTCCTCAACAGATGGTCCTGGCCACACGGCGGCGTACATGGCACAGGCCAATAACCACAATGCAGTATCGGGATTCCTCAAGCTTATGGAATCGCTTGGCGATGATTCGATAATGCCGTTCCTTTCGGAGTTCAGGGCATGCGTAAGCCAGTAATATTTAAACCTTTATCATCAAACCCAAACCATGATTGCGGACAGGCTCAGGGACTGGCTTAATGTGAAGCTGTTTTTTCCCATAGGCAAAATGCTTTATTTCCTTGATCCTAATCTTATGACTGCGCTGGCATATCCGCTTTGCGCGATTGCCGGATATTTCGTTTATGCAAAAGACTATCCGCTTGCGCTTGTTTTTGTCGTCCTTTCGTCCATTGTCGACAACCTTGACGGAGCGATAGCGAAGGCGAACAACAAAAAGACGTCGTTCGGCTCTTATTTTGACGCGATGACGGACAGGATACAGGAATTCTTCATACTTCTGGGTTTTGCGCTTTCCGGCTATGCGGTTGAGGCGTTCGTTGCGATTGCGGCAAGTTTCATGGTGAGCTACGCGAAGGCCCGCGCGGAAATGATTAAGCCGCTCGGCAACATGGACTGGCCGTCAATCGGCGAAAGGGCGGAGAGGCTGATAATAGTGATGCTGGCGATGTTGGCCGCGATATTCTACCCGGTCGTTTATGGATACAATACAATAAGCGCAGGGCTGTGGATACTGGCGATTGTCGCGTTCATAGGGACGGTGCAGAGGTTCTTCTTCGCGAAGCAACTGCTTTCAAAATGAGACGCATTCCAGGAAATTCATTCCGAACGCCTTTGCGGCGTATTCTGGGAGTATGTTGTGCAGCTTAACGAAACGTATCATATAATGTCTTGCGTCCTTTCCGATTGCCAGATCCCACGCGCTATAACTGTCAACATCCCTCTTTATGTTCGGGTCGGCGCCTGCAGCAAGCAGAACCATTGCCGCGTTAATCATAGTCATGCGATCTAAAGAACTTCCGGCAACGGCTTCGTGGAGCGGGGTGCTGCCGTATCTGTCAGTCGCATTAACATTTGCTCCTTTGGTTATCAAGATGCTGCATATATCTGCGCATCCAGACCCTGCGGCAAGGTGCAGTGCTGTACTGCCACGGCTAGTCTTTGCGGTAATGAACCGCTTTACGCCTCCATTTGATTTTGCGCATTGTTCTATAAGCAGTGCGCAGGTTTGGTAATATCTCTTATTTGCAGCAAGATGCAGGGCAGTCCAGCCTGTATCGTCCTTTGCTGTGATGTTTGCGCCTTTCCTTATGAGCTTCACTATTTCCTCGTTGTTGCCGTTCCACGCGGCGCTGCGAAGCGCTTTATTGAGCCGCCTCTGCTCTTTTGTGGATAATATGATCATTTCGCTCGGCAGTATGTCCATTGCCAGCCTTGGGCTTGAAGGCAGAATCTGTTTGATTTGGCTTTTTTCCTGCGCCATCTAGCCACCGCCCGATATGCATCCCTTGAATCCGGAAAGGAATTCCTTGAGGGATTTATTTCCAATCAGTTGCTGCAAAAACTCCATATTTTCAAGAAATAGGGCTGTGGCGGTGCTTTTCTGCTCTAGGGCAATCATGCGCGCAGTCCTTTTGAGATTGTCCCTTGCGCCGACATTTGCGCCTTTTTCAATCAGCAGTTTGCAGATTTTCGTATGGCCCTTGTATGCGGCAACCATGAGCGCGGTCCAGTTGTAGCTGGTCTTTGCCTCGATATCCGCGCCATTTTCAATCAGGAGGGTGCAGATATCAAACTGCTCCTGTATTGCGGCCTTCATGAGCGCAGTAATCTCCTTAAGCGCATCCCTTGCGTTCGGGTTTGCGCCTTTGCCCAACAGAATCTTGACATCTTTTATCCGACCATACCTGACTTTCTGGAAAAGATCATCATTCAGCTGCTCTTGCGTCATTTCGCCAAACATAATCCCATCTATTGCATACTTATGCTTGACAAGCCTTGGCTTCTCTTGTACGGGCATATCCTTCGGGAGATTCTTTAGCTGCGCCATTCAGGCACCGCCCCATATGCAATCCAGGAAGCTCTTTCCGAACGGGATTGTGTTACTGCCAATCAGCTCTTTTGTGTCCTCAAAATGGACGAGCGCAAGCCTCATCTTTCCCCTTCCGTTGGCAAAGTCCCATGCGTTGTTCGCCTCGCGGCTGCAAGTTTCGTAGATGTCGGGGTCTGCCCCATGGAAAACCAGCAGCAACGAGGCATCATAGTGGTTGTTGATTATGGCAGCCATAAGCGCATTGTAGCCATTGCTGTCCTGCTGGTTGGCGTTTGCCCCGTTTTTGAGAAGAATCCTGCATATGTCCGTACAGCCCTTGGAGGCGGCGATGGAAAGCATTGGCTGACGCTGAAACGGCTTGCCATTGGACTTTGTATTAGGGTTTGCGCCTTCCTTGATGCATCTGGAGACAAGGGAAACGTCCCCGGTCTTTACGGCATATTCAAGCGAATAATCCGCCAGGTCCTGCTTATCAGAATCAGTTGTTTTGAGCTTGGCAAGGTTTGGCTTCTTTTGCTGGTCTTTTTCCTGCTTTTGGAGCTGCATTCAGGCACCACCCACGCATTCGCGGAAGGATTTCGTGAATGAAACCATTCCCTCTTGCCCTAGGGACCTGCGCATGCGGTTAAAGAAAATCAGCAAACCTGCGACTTCGGGATGTTCGGCCCATACTGCCCTGCGCCAAGGCGCCCAGCCTTTTTTGTCCTTTGCTGTCATGTCGGCGCCGTTTTCAATCAGCAATGCGCATACGTCAATGTGCCCGGCCCAGGCTGCGCAATGGAGCGGCGTGTTGCCATCTTCGTCCTTTGCATTGACATCCGCTCCTTTGCTTATCAAAATGGCGCAGGCGCGGGCGTTTCCGCCGTTTGCGGCATGGTGCAGGGCCGCACTGCCGTGATTGTCCTTTAGCTCCATGTCAGCGCCGTTTTCAATAAGCGCTGAACAGGCTTCCGGGGTGCCGTGCTTTATCGCATAATGCAGCGGCGTCTGGCCGTCCTTGTCCGTAGCATTGACATTTGCTCCGTCATGAATGCTTTGCTGGATTCGTTCAATATCTCCATCAAGTGCGCCATTGAACAGCGCATTGGTCCTAAGAAGCTGGCCGTAGTCCTGCGGCTTTGGGCTTTTTTCCAGCAATGTTTCATCAGGCAGCCTGGGCTTCTGGGGCTGGGAACCGCTTTTTCCTGCTTTCCGGCTTTCCTGCATGCTTCCGCTTATTGCAACAGACCTGTTAAAAACCTATCCGGCACAGCCAAGTCGGCTGTGCAAAAAGCTTAAAAAACCTTACAGATATATAGTAATTTTTAATGGCCAATGAAACTTTCGCAAGAGGGGCGGAAAGGCCCGGAAACAGAACGCTTTCTTATGGCAAGGAACCTCTTTTTGACAGCCAAACGAAGCGCTGGCAGGATAGCGCGCTCCTAGTAGCAGTGCGCAACAGGAGCGTGGAAAGCGCGCTAATGGCAATAGACAAAGGCGCAAGCATAGACACAAAGGACATAAGCGGCAGCACTGCGCTGATGATAGCGGCTGAAAGCGGTGATGCGGCTATGTGCAGGGCTCTTCTGTGCAAAGGGGCCGACATTGAGGCAAGGATGATAAACACCGATATCGGGCTCGGGACGTGCGAAACCGCGCTGATAACTTCGGCAAAGCACGGCAAAAAAGACGTTTGCATCCTTTTGCTGGAAAAAGGCGCAGACCCAAACGCAAAAGACAGGTACAAGACAACTGCGCTCATGTATGCTGCGCAGTTGGGGCATCCGGACGTTTGCACGGCCCTGCTGGAGCATGGGGCGGACCCGCGCCTAAAGGACGTGAACTTAATGACTGCGCTCCAGCTTTCAAGGAATGGCGCAAGCGAGGCCATACAGGAATACCTTGCCCATTTTAAAGTGTAATCTGTGTTTAAACGTGTATTTTTAAGTATTTCCTTTGATATTATGGCTGTGCAAACGATAACCAAGGAAAAAAGCGTGCCCGCAAGGAGGATGGACCTTTCCAGATTCAAACCAGACACAAAAAGGATAGAAAAGGAATGGGACCACCACGGCAGCTACCAGTGGACATATTTCGTTGAGGAGCAGAAACGACTCATTAATTTTTTCCTGTCAGAAAGGGCAGGCCCAAGGAACCTGGAAATCGGCGGGGGCTGGTACCAGTCATACCCAGGCTCAACCGCCATAGACGTATCAGCAGTATGCCTGGAATACAACGAGGCGCGGAAAAAGGTGCAATATGACCTGGATTATGTAGCTGCCGGCTGCACGCTGCCGTTCAAGGACCGTTCGTTTGACTCCGCAACCATGATAAGCGTCTGGCAATACCTCCAAGACCCTGTTGCATTGCTGAAGGAGCTGGAAAGGGTGCTTGCGCCGGGCGGCGAGGTCTATGTCATCAACGGCCAGGGGGGAGGCGTGGAAGGGCTTGTGAAAAGCGCGTCAAGGTCTGAATCGATATTGGAAACGGCAATGCGATGCGGGTACGACGCAATGCTGCAAACCATCCCGACAATGGATGGCGAGAGGGACACGTTCAAGTCTGTGTGCATCGCAATGCCGGACAGCACGCTGTTCGGCAAAAAATCGCAGATAATTGACAAAAGCAAAAGGGCAAGGAGATTGGGCAGCCCAGGGGAATTCCTTGAAAGATACGCGGAATGGGAACTTGAAAAAATCATGGGAAAGCTTTGGCAGCTTAGGACGTACCCGGTAACTGAATATTCTCGGCATTACCTTGAAGCGTGCGAGAATGCAAGCCAAGCGTTCAGCAAGAAAGCAGGAAGGTTCCCTGTCCTTTATTCGGAATCGCACCAGGTCGAGATTGACATGTACGTCAAAGGCGGGTTCATAATGAGCCACGAGCTGATGATGGATGGTGTTTCCAACAAGGAGCCATTCAATGATTTTGCAAAACCGTTTGGGATTGGGTTCAGCGGATACTACGGCAGTTCTGTCAGCGATTACATCAAAAGGCACTTGGAAGGGAAGAACATCCTCCCGGAGATTCGCTCTGATTGGGGAAGGACGCGGGAAAGGGACGGCGCAATCTATAGCCTTGCAAGCTTCATCGTGTCAATACCGTTGAACAGCCATACGAAAAGCCTGCAGCAGTCCTTGCTTGAAAAGCTGGAGAAGGAGGCACCTAATGCAAAGGATGTGGTTGCTAGGGCAACGGCCAGGCGCCTGTATTCGTTATGCTACGAATACAAGCAAAGGAGGGGCATTGACAAGCTCATAAAAAGGAAAAGCGAACTAGGGGGAATGGAAGTAATCAAAGAGGCGGCCCTTGACATTGAAAAGGAGTTTCCCTACTTCAGGAACTTCATTTTGGAGATTCCCATGGCTTGCGACGATTCCGGCATGGATTGAAAAAAGGCGATTGGCTTGCTTTTAAAAGCCAATGACTAAAATGATTTCATGCCTGGATTCAAGGACTTGGGCAACGCAACCTGGCTCATGGAAAAGGAAGGAATCATGCGGGTTCCTGCAGTCATAATCGGCACAAAGGCCTTGGTTGACGCCATGAGCAAGGACAGGACAATCGGCCAGCTCAGGAACATGGCATCATTGCCAGGAATAGTCAAGAACGCAGTGCTTATGCCAGACGGCCACGAGGGCTACGGCTTCCCGATAGGCGGGGTTGCGGCTTTTGACAGCGAAGAAGGCATCGTTTCACCGGGCGGAATCGGATATGACATAAATTGTTTGCTTCCAAAAACGAGAATAACGAACGCGTATGGATATTATCGGAATATTGAAAACTATCAGTCTTACTTTTCAAAAAAATATGAAAAGAACGGGGTTTTATTGTTTGATGGAATGACAAGGATAAGTAGCGGAAGGAAATACGGAAATGCAACACATTACATGCACAAGAGATATTCCGGAAAAATCTATGAGATAACTGCCATGGCCGGGAAGATAAAAGCTACGCCAGACCATCCCTTTATCACAAAAAAAGGGAAAATGCTGCCTGGGCATTTGAAAAGGAATGACTTCATACTATCCTATCCTTTTGAAGGCATCCGCTATAGAAGATATTGCAAAAATGAGGATGAACTGGCGATTTACGCCAAACTTATAGGATATGCCACTGGAGACGGCAGCATAACATCAGGTAATGGCAAGAGAAGTGTCCGGTTCTATAGCAAATACAAGAATGACCTTGAAGATATATTAAGAGATATAGAAAAGCTGGGGTATAATGGAAGTATATTTGAAAGGACCAGAAAGCATGATATAAATGGAAAAAAATTTACATCAACATCATTTGAGCTTGTGGTATATGCTAAGAAATTTGCCGAAAAAATGCTGGAATTTGGCTGTATAGAGGGACTCAAAACAGAAAAGGATGTTAGGGTGCCCAAATGGATAATGAAAGCGCCGTTGTGGATAAAACGATTGTATCTTGCCGCATTTTTTGGCGCGGAGATGTCTTCGCCAAAAACGTCAAGCAAAACCGGATTTTATATGCCGCAGATCAGCCAAAATAAGATAAAGTCCAAGGAAGGGAGCCTCAGGCAATTTTTTAGCGATATTTCAGAGATGCTGGATGAATTTGGGGTCAAAACAAACAAGGTAAGCTTTGTCGAAAAGATAAAATCAAAAATCAGATTGAGGATTATTCTTGGCGGAAGCGAAAATGACATAGAAAGACTTTATTCAACCATAGGCTTTGAATATAATGAGGAAAGGATGTTCAAGGCGCTTGCGGCCATTCTTTATATACGGATGAAAAGGCTGCATCGGCAAAAAAGGGAAGAAACAAGGAAAATGGCGCAAAAATACAGGAAAGCCGGAATTGGTCTGAAAAATGTCCAGAAAAAACTTGTTTCAAAATGGGCAAATTCCAGATTCATAGAAAGGGCATATTATGAAAACGTTTCTCCAAGAGCGCCATTGGATATCCAAAGCTTTAATGAATTTGAAAATCACCAGAAAAAGATATACAAAAAATATGGCGCACTTGAAGATATAGTGTTGGACATCAAAACAAGCGAGTATTCTGGAAAAGTATATGACTTCAGTGTTGAGAAGATGCATAAATTTGTAGCTAATGGCATATTGGTATCAAACTGCGGCGTCCGCCTGCTCAAGACCGGGCTGGAAAAGGGCGAGGTTGAAGAAAAGAGGCGCGACATAATAGAGTCAATATTCCACGAGGTGCCAAGCGGCGTAGGCAGTGAAAGCGACAACAGGATGACGGTTGAATCGCTGGACAGCATCGCGGAGCTTGGGATGGACTGGGCAATTGACAACGGCTATGCAGAAAAATCCGAAAAAGGGAGGATAGAGGAATACGGCAGGATGGAAGGCGCAGAGCCGTCAAAGACGTCTGCGACTGCAAAGGCAAGGGGAAGGCGGCAGGTGGGAACGCTTGGCGCAGGCAACCATTTCCTTGAAATCCAATACGTTGAAAAAATCCTGTATCCGGAGATTGCAAAGAAATTCGGGCTTCATGAAAATCAGGTGGTCATGATGATCCACACGGGCTCAAGGGGATATGGCCACCAGATAGCGTCAGATTACATAAACGCGATAATGAGGGAAGGCCTGCCAAAAGGCATCCCCGACCCGGAGCTTGCATACGCAAAACTGGGAAGCAAGGTTGCGGACGATTACCTTTCGGCAATGAAGTGCGCGGTCAATTTCGCGTTCGTGAACAGGCAGATGATAACGCACAACGTGAGGAATGCGTTCAACAAGGTATTCGGCAACGTTGAGCTGGAGCTGCTTTACGACGTGGCGCACAATATAGGGAAATACGAGAAGCACAGCGTTGACGGGAAAAACAGGGAGCTGTTCATACACAGGAAAGGCGCTACAAGGGCGTTCCCGGCAGGCAGGGAAGAGCTCCCTTCAATATACAGGGAAACCGGCCAGCCTGTCATAATCCCAGGCTCAATGGGCACCGCAAGCTACGTGCTGGTCGGCGAGCAGAAAGGGCTGGACGTAAGCTTTGGCTCAACGTGCCATGGCGCAGGAAGGGCGCTGAGCAGGCATGCGGCGATACGGGAGTTCAAGAGCGACAATATAATAAAGCAGCTTGCGAAAAACGACATCTATTTCAGGTCGGATTCCAAAACCGCGGCATCGGAGGAGGCGCCTGGCGCGTACAAGGACATTGACGAGATAGTAAAATCGGTGGAATTGGCAGGCATAAGCAGGATTGTCGCAAGGCTGAGGCCGATTGGCGTTGTGAAAGGCTAAAAATCAAAACGTTAGTTTGAAATACACGCTTACACCCCAGTTGTTGGGATTGAGCCTCTGCCTGGACATGTAGTTCCATGACCAGATGTCAGTACTGTAATACGGCAGCGGGCCTGTGCCCCCTGCAACGCCTATGCCCCATTCGTTCGGCAGCCTCGTGTGGGTGTATTCCGCCCCAAGGCCTATATAATCCCTGGCATCCATGTACCTTCCATAAGTCAGGTGGAACTGGAGCTTGCCTCCGACCTGGTTGACGTCAACCCAGGCGCGGTCCAGCCCGGCCGTCACCGACCAGTCCTTTTCCGTCTGAAAGGTGTCAGGCGCGATTATCAGCTTATGACGTTTCCTGTCAGCAAACACATACCATGCAGTTGCTGCATGCTCTACAAGCGTGGGCGCCTCTACAGTCGTCCCGGTTATTATTACTTGCCACTCGTTCAGCTCCGCGTCGTTCATCCTCTTGGTTCCTCCGACTAGCCCCAGTATGATGTCGGACTTTGCGGTCCTGCTCTGGTCGTCATTCTGCCTCAGGAATTTCCAAAGCAGCTGCCCGCTGCCGCCCCTTGTCGCAACAGCGGTTCCGGACACGTTCTGGTCGACCATGAGCGTAGGCCCGCCCAGAACCCTGAACCGGTCCTTCAGGCCGCCGCCCAGGAACAGGTCCGGGTAGAACTCGCCCTGCGTGCCCCTCAGCGTTGAGGTGATGCCCTCAAGCCAGCCTTTGACATTCTGGTTTGCGTCGCTGAAGAATAAATATCCTCTCATGCTCGCGCTCCTTGCCTCAAGGTCCGTTGCCCCGACAAGGTAGAACTTGCCGTCAACCCCCATGCCAAGCGCGTAGTTCTGCACATCCTTGGACTTGAGCTGGTCAGCGACTTCCTGGATTGCTGCTTTGTATATTATCGCAGCTTCTTGGGGATTTAGCGTCGCCTGCTCTTCTGCATTCGTGATGGTCTGGTTTATGCCGTTCATCCATTGCGGCACCTTCTCGCCTGCGGCGAGCATGTTGAACCTGTGGGCCCAGACAATCAGGGTCGCCATCCCGTATCCCTGCTGCTCAAGGTCGCCCATCTGGTCCCTGACCATTGAATACATGTAGGTTCCGGAAACGAACGCCCCTGTGTTTTGCGCGTCGTTCCTCTTCCAGCCATAGACGTTGGTGAGGAAATTGGACATGTTTGACTGCAGCCCAAGCAGCTGCGTCTCGTCTATTCCGCTGTAAACGAGCGTTCCGCCAAGGCCGCTGAGGCCGGCCATTTTCTCTGTCTTTACCTGCAGGCCGCCCACATTGCTTCCTCCCAATACCGCTATTACTGCAGCGGACTTTGAGATCTCAGCAGGCACATACCTGTACTTTAGCTCAATGTTGAAGTTGTATTGCTCATTCCCTATGGAGGTTCTCCTGTACGTGCCGATTACCGCGTCGTCCTTGTTGAACACGTTTGACTTGGACAGGCTTGCCGCCTGCTCGTTGGCCACCGTGCTCAGGCTGTTCCCGTTCCTAAGGACTATCTGGTTCCATAGGCCTGAGGCTGCGACAGTCCCTGCAGTGAAGCCCACAGCGGCACCGTTGAATGGCGCGTCCTTGTCCGGTATGTACGTTTTCAGGCTCGCAAGCACGTTGGTTGCGTTCGCCTCGCCGAACTGGTAGTTCATCAGCTTGTCCCTTGTGTCGGTGCCCATCCTGACCTCGTAGGCATCGCCGCCCTTTGTGACCCAGTACCAGCCCTCCTTTGTCCTTGAGTCCTTGTCATACGGGGAAAGCCCCCAGTTGCCCGTGAAATACGTAAGCATGTCCCCTTTGTCCTTTGCGACAGGGGCGAAAAGCCTGGCTGCCTCGGTTGCCATGTTCCTTTCCTCATAGGTTCCGGCTGCCGTTGCCGTGTTGACGTTGAAGCCCATGTTGACCTTGCTGGCGTCAATGTCATGTGTCATGATGAAATTGTCGCCGGTCTTGCCGCCAGTCACTTCCGTTGTCACTCCGCCGCCGGCGCCGGTCTTTGCCACGCCCCTTGCGCCGACCTCGACGTACCTGTTCGCGGCCCCGAACCCGCCCTCCATGGAGCCGCCTATCCAGTCATTGTAATACTGTTCGTTGCCGTACCTTTTCGCGAATATCTTGTTCAGTTCCGTTATCAACGTATTGACATGCGCCCTCTCTATCCGGGCCATCTGCGGTACAGGCGGCCTGAAGTTGTTTCCTGGCGGGTTTAGCTCCGCATTGAGCCTGTTGTATATGTCAAAGGCGCCTTGCATCAGCAAAGGCATGGACCAGGAGAAGTAGCCGTTGTGGTAGTTCGCCTGGTTCGGCATGAGGCTCAGCGTCCTGTACTGCATAGGCACGTTGAGCATCGGGAAATAACTCCCCATCTTCGTCATCTCAGACTGTTTCACGTCATAATAATACGGGCTCTCGTACGTCCTTGTCTTGTTCCAGATGTCATAGAAGAGGTCCTTGTGCGTGACGTTCGCCACCGGTATTCTTGGAAGGTCAGCGGAGATGGCTCTGAACCTCGAAAGCATGTTCTCCCTTTCTGTCATGTTGAAGACATTTTTGCTGAGCCTGGTCTGCAGTTGGGCGCCGAATGTCGCGAAAAACAGCTGCACGTCGGTGTCTGCATTGGACAGCTGGGCAAACGCCGGAACGACGTAATGCAGGTATCCTGCAATTAGGTACGGGTCCCTGGTTGAAAGCGTCATTATGTTCTCCATGAGCCCAGCATATGTCTTGGTGTCCGTTAGGCCCTTTGCCTCCAGGGCGTCGAGCGCGCCTCCAAGGAGCTTTACGTCCATGAGCGTCATTATTGAGAATGCCTTGTCAATCGCCAATGCCTTTGACGAAAGCGAGTCCTCTGTCATGCCGCCTGTGCCCTGGTAGTAATTCATTACCTTGGACTTCAGGGCCTGGAACCTGCTCTTGTCGGATGAAAGCGCGTCGTAGTTCTGCGATATCCACTTGCCGAGCTGGACGGGATTAGATATTCCAAGCGCATCGCCGAGCGTTTGGAAGTCTATCCACTTTCCCATTGTCCTGTAGCTTCCATTGAAGACTGCATTGTAGTCGTTGAGCGCGTCATTGAACGTGCTCTTTTGCGCGGTGGACGCGCTGAGCGACATGAGCACCTCGCCCTTCAGTGGGTCTATCTTCCTAAGGGCGTCCACCGCGCCAGCAGATTTTTGGCGGCCGTAGAAGTCCGGCCTGAACAGGTATTTCCATTCATCGAAAATGCCTGCTTTGTCCAGATAGTATTTTATCATGCCAAGGTACAGCTTGTTTGCATCCGAAGACATCTTCATGCCCGAATAGATGTTGTAGGACCTGTCGAAGTTTGCCTTGTATTTCTCGTCCGTGGTGGAGACATATAGCGTGAAATTCTTCATCATGTTGGAAATGTCGTTTATCTTGTCCTGGTTCAGCATCCCTGTGTAAAACGAGACCATGGACGTCTTCGTGTCATTGTAGTTTTTTTCTCCGGATTCGTAGGCCTTTCTCATGCCGTCTATCGCCGTTTCGGCGCTGGCCGCATAATTGAATATCATTGCCGATAGGTCCTTGTCGCCCATGGACTCAACTTTCTTGGAGTACGCCTGCAGGTCGACAAGTATGTCGTGTATCTTTGCCACTGTGTTCTTGACCCTGGTTGTGTCGGCAGGAGTCGTGCCTTCCTTCGGGAAAAGCTTCTGCGCCGCTTTTTTTGCCACCACCTCGGAGGACATGACGTTCGCGAAATCGGGGCCGTATTTTTCCCTTACGGCGTCTGGATTGGAGACGACGCTGTCCCTTGCATACTGGATGGCGTCAAGGAAGTCTGCCCTTGAGAACCTGCCTGCCTTCTTCACGTACGCTTCCCTGAGCTCAGAATAGACATTCGGCTGGGAGGGCTTGGCCAGCTCCGACGGGCCGTACTTGTCGGCAAAGGACTTTATCGCCTTGTCCGCCTTTGCCTTGTTTTCGGCGCCGCCTTTCATGACGAAAGATTCAAAGGCCTTGAAGACTGCTTCCCTGTCCTTCTCAATGCCCTTTTCCACTGCAACAGCGTTCTTGGATGTATCGCCCATGTTTTCACCGGCCGTTTTGAACTTCGCATAGGCCGGCCCTAATGCCAGCCCTGCAACAATGCTACTGTATATGATAGCTTTTTTAAAGTCAATGTGAGCCATAAATAATAGAATATAGATATAATAAGGTTTTTAAATAGTGTCTCAACGTGGATAAATGTATCAAACAGAAACATGAATAGTGGCAACAAAAGTTTAAAATGTTATATGCTGGAATGGTGCTTATGGGCAAATACGAGACAATACTCAACTTCTGCTTCAAGAAGGGCTATTTTTACCCGAGCAACGAAATTTACGAGAACATCGCGGGATTCTATGATTACGGCCCGATAGGTGCGAGAATAAAGCGGAAGATAGTCGACATCTGGAGGAATGTGTTCATAGACAGGCCAGGATTCCATGAGGTCGAGTCCACCATAATAGGCCCCGAAATAATGTACAAGGCCTCAGGCCACGTTGACGAGTTCACTGACCCGGCAGCCGAGTGCCTCAACTGCCACTCAATAATAAGGGTGGACAAGCTTATAGAAGAAAAGCTCGGCATCCCATGGGACGGCAAGATGGAGACGCTGGAAAGCATACACAACCAGCACAAGCTCAAGTGCCCCGTATGCGGCGGAGAGATAGGCAAGTTCAGGAAAGTCAATTTGATGTTCAGCACGACCATAGGGTATGGCGGAACTGCGGCGTACCTTAGGCCTGAAACCGCGCAGGGCATTTACACCTCTGCAATAAGGAACGCCAAGACGCTTGGCCTGAAGTTGCCTTTCGGCATAGGGCAGATGGGAAAAGTTTTCAGGAACGAGATAAGCCCGAGGCAGGGCCTTTTGAGGCTGAGGGAGTTCTCGCAGCTTGAGCTTGAGTATTTCGTTGACCCGAGCAACTTCAGCTGCAGCATTTACGACAGGTACAAGGATATGGCGATTCCGTTCATGGCTCAGGACGGCAAGACCGTGAAGAATGTGAAGATAGGCAAACTGCTTGACGACAAAAAGATAAACAAGCCTTTCGGCTCTCTGCTCGGCATGGACATGGAAATGCTCACAAGGGCTGGCGTAGACATGTCAAAGGTCCGGTTCAGGCATTTGAGGGACGATGAGAAGGCGCACTACTCAAAGATAAGCGTTGACGTTGAGATTGAGACGTCTGCGGGCATCCTTGAGGTCATAAGCAACGCGCACAGGGCTGATTACGACCTCGGAAGGCACCAGCAGTTCTCTGGAAAGAATTTAACGCTTCAGACGGAAAAGGGAAACATAGTGCCGAACTGCGTTGAATCGTCTATAGGGCTTGACAGGCTGTTCTACTGCATAATAGACCACAGCTACAAGGAGGCGTCCAAGGAAAGGGAGAATGAGTGGCTCAGCATAAGCAAGGAGATAGCCCCTTACAGCGTTGCCGTGTTCCCGCTTGAAAGGAGGGACGGCCTTGACGCCAAGGCAAAGGAGGCCATGGACATGCTGACATCCAACGGCCTTTCGGTGTTCTACAGCGAGACAGGGAGCATCGGCAGGAGGTATGCCCGCGCGGATGAGATAGGGATTCCGCTTTCCATCACTGTTGACTATGAGATGCTTGATTCCGGAACTATAACGCTCAGGGACAGGGAAACCATGAAGCAGGAAAGGATAAAGGTTTCGGATGCGCTGAAGAGGATATCATGAAACTGCTTTTCGCGACGCACAACAAGGGGAAGCTTGCAGAGGCGCGGCAAATCCTTGGCCAGAAGGGGGTTGAGATAGGGCACCTTGAGGTTGAGTATGGCGAGCCGCGCGGGGAGGACACTTCCGAGATAGCGCGCAAGAGCGCTGAGCAGCTTTATCCGATCGTGAAAAAGCCGCTTTTCCTTGACGACAGCGGGCTTTTCGTTGATGCGCTGAAGGGATTTCCTGGGCCTTATTCCGCTTTTGTCTATAAAAGAATCGGATATGCCGGCATACTTAATTTGCTTAGCGGGAATTCCAACAGGAAGGCATATTTCAAGTGCTCAATTGCATATGCTGACGAAGACGGCGTCAAGGTTTTTGACGGGACAGTAAACGGCGGCATATCAAATGCGCCAAGGGGAGATGACGGATTCGGCTATGACCCTGTTTTCGTGCCTGACGGATTTTCCGAGACGTTTGCTGAGATGGATGACAAGGAGAAGAACGCGATTTCGCACAGGGGAAAGGCATTGGCCCTGTTCGCGGAATGGGTGGCAAAGAAGGATTAGGCGGCGAGGCAATCGCTGAAGGATTTCATGAATGGGCTGAATGCTTCATTCCCAACCATTACCTCAAGCAATTTGGACGCAAGGAACTCCATGGGCAAGACATGCCCGCTCAGTATGGCCATGCCCAATGGCGTATTGCCTGAATTGCTCCTTATGGCGATATCGGCGCCGTTTTCCATCAGCAGGGCGCAAGTCCTGGTGTCGATGTTGGTTGCGGCATAGTGCAGTGGCGTCATTCCGGCATAGTCTTTTGAGTTGATGAGCTCTATTACGTTTCCGCCTGCTTTTGCGTATTCTTCTATCAGCAGTTTGCAGATGTCGGTATTTCCAGACGCTGCGGCACGGTGAAGGGCTGTCTTGCCGGCATTGTCCTTTGCGTTCACGTCCGCTCCCTTTTCAAGCAGTAAAGCGCAGGTCTCGGTATGTCCGTTCGCTACGGCATACATGAGCGCAGTTGTACCATAATTGCTCTTTGCGTTCACGTCCGCTCCGTTCTTTATCAGCATGGTGCAGGTGTCGGTGTGTCCGTTCACTGCGGCAAGCATGAGCGCAGTCCAGCCGTCCTTGTCCTTTGCCTCGATGGTTGCGCCTTTCTTGATGAGCCGCTCTATCTCATTGATATTGCTATTCTTTGCGGCGCTGATGAGTTCATCATTGAGTTTCTTCTGCGCTTCTTCTGGCACTTTTGGCTTCTCGCTTGGCAAAATATCGGCTTTATGGTTTATTGGTTTCTTTGTTGTACTCTTTAGGCTCCGCTTCCTTTCCTGCATGCATCCATCGTGCGGCAAAGGGATTAAAATGCTATTGGGCAATGAGATTCCATGGACGAAGTCAAGGTTCTTGTTGAAGGCTATGCCAGGAGGATGAAAAACGGCTGGGCGGCAAGCTCCGCAGCTATATTGGTAAGAAGCAGCGGCAAAACGATAATCGTTGACCCTGGCTGCAACAGGCAAAGGCTGATGGGCGCGCTGAAAAGGGAAAGGCTCAGGACCGGCGATATTGATTTTGTTTTTCTCACGCACAGCCATTTTGACCATTCCATGCTTGCCGGCATATTTGAGAATGCGAAAGTGATTGACTGCGAGGAGATTTTCGACGGCGACATGCAGGTCTCCCATCACGGGGCCATACCTGGAACAGGACTGAAAATAATCCAGACGCCGGGCCACACCGACGACCATTGCTCGCTGCTTGCAAACACGGAAAAAGGCGTGTGCGCGATAGCCGGAGACGTCTTCTGGTGGGAAGAAGGCGAGAGGCAGTCAATTGACATAGGCAAGCCTGACGCCGCGCATCCCAGCGACGTGAAAAAACTTGCAAAAAGCAGGAAAATGCTGCTGGAAAGGGCGGACTGGGTAATACCGGGCCATGGCGGGCCGTTTAACACAAAGGGACGGCCAGATTGAAGAGGCTCGCCTTCTTTGACAGCTTCAAGGGGTGCATTTCAGCGAAGGCACATGCCAAACGATAGTTTCTAAGCAAGGCAGCGCTTGGAGCGCTCCGACGCAGGTATAACCCGCAAAATAGGGATAAGTTTAAAAATGCTATCCTGCATATAATGTGTCAAGGTGTTGAAATATGGCAGGACCATGCGAAAAAGCAGCTACTGAGTTGGTTAATGCTCTGTTCAAGGAGATGCCCGATGCATCCATAAAATCCTACATGGAAACGAAGCTCAACGAGAAATTCGTTGCGCAGTTCAAGTCCATGAAGGAGGATTTCCTCATGGAGGTCGTCCCAAAGCTGAACGACGTACAGGAAGACATGAAAGCAATCATAGCCAAGAAGGGCAAGGAGAACGTGAACTACGGCGTCGCAATGCTCATGTATTATGCGGCAGCATGCAACGTCGGGAAGGACGAAATAAACAGCTTCCTTGTGTCATACGGCAAGGGCGGAAAGGAGCTGCTTGCGAAGTATCTCAGCGCTTCAGGAAATGCCGCTCTTATTGAGAAAAAGACTGTGTCTGCGATGGAAGTCGCGCTCAGCCTTGAGGAAGCAGTGTCTGAAACTACGTTCAGGGCCTTCAGCACCGAACTCTACAAATTCGCGGAAAAGGGCAAGAAGGGCGCTGAAACTGAAGGAACGGACGTGCTTTACCACAAAGTAGCGTGATAGCCTATGCCACAGGCGACCGTGCAGAGGTTCCCCTCGCTAGAGGAGGGCAAAAAAACCAAGCTGCACGGCGCACTTTCTTCTAAAACCGGAAAGTACGGGGAAATGCTTAGGGTAATCCCACAGATAAGCACTTTTACGGTAAACAACACCATAAAGATGCACCCCGCGTTCACGTGCAACGCGATGTGCATGTTCCTGGACATGACCATGGGCGAGAAGCAGCCCTTTGTCCCCTATCTTGTCGGAAACCCCGGGACGGGCAAGACGTTTGCGGCGGAGATGCTGCTTGACGTAGCCCTAACTAAGATGAAGGGCGTGTTCTCGTCCCAGGAAGGCACCGAAAAAGGCATCACTGAAACGCTTGCGAAATGCGTGGACAACGGCATGCTGGAGTCCGACTTCAGGCCCGAAAAATCCAAGGCATTCGTCAAATACTTCGGAAAATCAAACGTGCTTGCTGAAATCGCCTCTGCCATGGCCGACGCGTATGCTGCCTCGCCGCCTGCAAAGATGGGGCAGATAAAGAGCAGGTTCGAGGAGATGATGATATCGCTCAAGGCGATAGCCAACGCGTCCGGGAAATCAAGGGATGAAATCGCGAAGGAGCTTGACAAAAGCATAAGCACGGATGTTTACGTTTTGCCTTCGGCGTCCTCCGCAACCGACATAATATCCGAAGAGGCCTATGTCATAAGCTCGTCAGGCATAGAAAGGGTGGTGAAGCACCCGATAATAAGGATGCTCGCAGAGGCTTACGAGGGAAAGATAAGCACGCTGATAATAGACGAGGCAAGCGAGACGCTGAAGGAGAAGGCCGCGGCAAGGGTGAAGAACCTCCATCCGCTGATTGACGCGCAGGTCAACGGAAAAACGCTGCTGGTTTCCATAAACCCGGAAAACGTGGACGAGGAAGGCAGGGACATGCTTGCGCAGCTCGGGTCCGCAGTGGAAAAAAGGATGAAGGAAGGCGGACTATGGGCAGAGGACAACATGGACGACATGAAGGCGCTGTCAAAGGACATAGGCGCAGCGCTTGAAGGAAAGAGAATCCAGCTGTCCATACCGATGCCCAATACGTCATGCATCATCATGACAGGCAACGTGAGGCAGGAATACGAGCAGATAGGGCTTACAGGGGCGACTTGGAGAAGGATACAGCCCATAATGTTCTCGTACCTGCCGCCGGAGCACATGGGGAAGTTCCTCAACGACCTTAAGGACAGGTACAAGCAGGAGCTAAGCGCCGCGATGGGAAGCGACTTCAATTCCATAGAGGCGGACATGGGCCAGAGGAGGGACGAGTTCGTGAGGAGGCTTGTTGACGTATACAGGAGCATGTACGACAGCTACGTGGCCGAGCCCGCTAAGTTCGCAAACAGGATGCTGCCTTCGCTCAGGAGCATGGCATACGCGCTCAGGTCGTTTGAGAGCTACTACGCAATGTCAAGCATAATAAGGGAGTCCGATGACTTTGACAAGGTGGAGTGCGCGGAAATCTCGCTCAACCTGACTTCGCATGGCGGCCAAAGGTTCGTGGAGATGAAGAAGGACAAAAAAGGCCTGAAGGGGGTTCTGCCGAGCCAGCAGAGGTACGGCGAATTCCTGCTGGCGTCAATGGAGCTCTCGACATACATACCGGTCGGCAGCTTCACCGAGACCAGCGAGAGCAGGAGCGGCGAAAGCGAGATGACGCTCAGGTCAAAGGCAAGGGAGATATTCGCGGCAAGGGGCCTCAAGGGAGGCAGCACGCAGGAAAGGATGATATCCATAAGGCTCGGAAAAAAGGAATATGTGTATTCGGAGCCGAACTACATGTACGTGATGTACGGGCTTGCAAACTCCCTGTCAAGGCAGAGGCTGATGCTGCTTGTCGGGGAAAGCCAGGAGGGAAAGACGACGACTGTTGATTTCACGCAGGCGTTCCTCAGGGAAAACGGGAAGAGCTTCGGTTTCGACGAAGTGAAATACGTCGGCATAGACGACATAGAGGAGTTCACGCTAAGGACCCCGAACATAAAAAGGAGGGAACAGGGGACTGAAAGGGCCGTGAAGAAATCCCTGCTCAGGGAAACGGTGGAAGACGCCAACGCAAACCCCGAAACGACGTTCATAGTCCGCGTGGACGAAGTAGACAATTTAAGGTTCTCGCAGGAGCTCAATGCGCTGTTCACCAGGGACAGGATAACGATGGGCGGCAAGGCATACAACATAGGGAACATCGTAATCATGGGAACGTCCAACATATCCCGGATTATGCTGGACAACTTCGTGAGCAGGGGCGGCATACCCCTTGTCTTCACCGGGTCAACGTCAAAGGTTGAATATCCCGGCCAGAACTTCGACATAAGGAACATCTACCTCATGCATGCCGCTATGGAAAGGTCTCTCGGCAGCGCCGGAAAGGCCAATGAGATAATGGGGCACCTGCTGAGCGACGCGAACACGGTTGACCAGATATCAAGGATAGACTTTTATGAGATAGCGAAGACGCAGGGCAAGCTTGCATCCAAGTACATGGCTGCAGTTGAGAAAGGGATGCCGGCAGAGGACTACGTCGGCGCTGTCTCCGCATACATAAGGTCCATCACCCAAACCGACACTGAGCGGGAGCAGGTGAAGAGGGGGGCGGTCTGAATGGCAAAAATGATTACTGCGGCCGAGGCAAGGCAGGTTATCATGACGCTGGAAGGCGCGGAAAGGTTCGCGCCGGCCTGGATAGCGTCCGGCTCAAGGAAGAACGTTTCCGGCTTCAGGGACGCATACCAGTTCCTGGCAAAAAGGTTCGCAAAATACCTGGAAGGCAGGTTCGGCGCGGAAAAGATGGAAAAGGAGGCGTTCTCCCGCCTTTTCACCAAATTCCTCATGCCATTCTGCTCGCCTGAGTTCATGGAAGGGCATGAAAAAAGCCAGTACAAGGCATGGAAGGCCATTGAAAGGATGCTTGACAGCTGCATGGACGGCATGGACCTGGCCTACGCCATAGGGAACGGCGAGTTCGTGGCGGCTTAGGAGGCGGCTGACCATGGCCCAATCCGCTTTTGACGTGATGAAAGAGGAGCCTACGCAGCGGAAGGGCGGCCCTCGCGAAAGAAAAAGGCTAATGGAATCCTCAGGCCTTGGCACGGCGGGGATGGAAAAGGGTGTAAGGCTTTTCACCGACTATGGGGCATTCACGGATTTTGCTTCAAGATTCAATGGGGACGTGGTGACGGCATACGAGGCCGCGAAGCAGGGCACGGTCGAGGAGGCAGGCAGGATAGCCGAAGACCTGTTTCCGACAAAGGGCAACAGGGCCACGTTCGGGAAAGCGGTGCGGAAATTCTGCGACGACTCGTTCTCAATGCTGTTCGCGATGGTGCTCATGGAAGGCCAGCTGGACAGGAATTACACGGCCCACGTGGAATCCGCGCTTTCCCAAAGGGCGAAGAACCTGATGAGCTTCATAAGGGATTTTGAGGACATGAAGAGCCCGGAAAGGATGAGGGAAAGGGTGATTTCAACTATTGGGACATTCAAGGACGAGTTTCCCTTTGCATTGATGCAGCAGCTTGACAAGTTCGAGGCAGGGGTAAGGAAAGGGGCTTATGACGACATGCTTGCGCAGATATCAAAGGCCTACATGGAGACCAGGATGGGGGAGCAAAAGGGGTTTGAGGCGTACTTTTTCATAAATTACAGGGAAAACGCGTTCTTTGACATCATAACGCTTGCGATGGAGAACTCCGCCATGGGCATGATAAAGAAGGACGACATGCTGGCCATGTTCAGGCGCGAAAGCCCTGAGCAGGTATTCCTGTTTCCCTCGCTTTTCGTCCCCATATACGGGGCGGACGAGTTCATGAGGCTCAGAGCCGGCAAGGTCGTAGCGGACATTCCGATAGACGACGGCCTGAGAGCCGTGCTCTCGGAGCAGGAGATGTGGAAGGACATCCCGATAAGGCCGGCAGAGCAGGTAATACCGCCGCTGGGCAACGTCGCGCAGCTCATAAGGGATATGCCGTCCGCTAACGTGGACGCGGTCAGCAGGGCAGAGGCCAACACGCTGCCGCCGCAGGAGATGAAAAGCTTCATATTCAGGAGGATGGCCGAAAGGAAGATATCGCCAGTGCTTGACGTGGTCCCGTCAGGGTGCTCCATAGGCGAAAGGGACAGGATAAGGGCCAATGCCTCCACGAGGACCGTGCAGTACGGCGTAAACGACACCTTCCCGGAAATGGACATGGGAATCGGCATAAGCATCATGTTCCACCACCTTTCCGACAGGATGAAATTCGTAAACAGGATGGAAAACGCCCTTGGCTACACTGACGGCGCAGGCATATACCTGTTCCCGTATTACTCAAGGATGCCGACAAGGGACCTCAATGCGTACCTGCTGTTCAACGTGGGCAGGCACGAGTGGGGCCACATATCCATGGGCTCCTTTGAGTACACTGCCGGAAATGTGCCGAAGATAGACCTTTTCGCTCCGCTTGAAAGGGACGCCTCGTATGCCAAAAGGTATGAAGAAAAGGGAAAGGAGAACATAGCGCAGCTGCAGGAATTCATCAATGGGATCATGCGCTCAGTGGACGCTGAGCTCAGCAAAAGGGAGAACGGCAAGGCAACGCTCAGGGAGATATACAAGACGATAGACGGCACAATCAAGTCGCACTACAAAAAAGAGGAGCACAGCAAAAACCCCTACATCAAGAGGTTCTACGAGTATTTCGGGACAGAGCTGTACAGGCACATAGACAACGTGATAGACGACTACAGGATAGACAGGTCGTTCTATGACGGCAAGGGAAGGGACGAGATACTGTATGAGATGGGCGTGGCTGAAACGGACAAGCTGAGGAAGATTTACAGGGTTTCAACGTATCTCAGGGCCATGAACAGGGCGGTATCTATGCATGAGCAGTTCAAGGAGGAGCCAAACAAGTCAAATGCCGTGGACACGCTTTTCCTGAGGACGATACTTGATGAAAAGTCTTTCAGCGAACTGGTTGGCCCAAGCGTGGACCCGCTGTTCAGGGACATTTGCGAGATAGCGATGTCAGAGGTGTACAAGGGGGCGGATACGCCAAGAAGGGTGAACGAGGTCATGTGCGCGTCAATGGAATTCATGGCGCTTGCGATGATTTTTGACGACGCCATAAAGCCGCCAAAGGTCGTAAGGCAGAAAAAGAAAGGTGAAGGCGGCGAGAAAGGTGGCGAAAAGGGGGAGAAGGGCGAGGGAGAACAGCAGGGCGGCACGCCAAAAGAGGACCTTGACAAGGAAAAGGGGGAGAAAGAAAAGGGCGGCAAGGGGGATAAGAAAGGGGACAAAGGAGATGAAGACGAAGGCCAGGGGGACAGCCTTATTGACAAAGACCAGGACGGAAACGTCAACATCAACAAGGATGACAAGAAGGTAGAAGGAAGGGAAAAGGAAGTTGAGAATTTAAATGCAGCGGAGAAGCACGGGTACGAGACAATTGAGGTCCGGGCTGAAAAGGTGGAGATGTTCAAGCAGTTCTTCCGCGACCTGAGGATAGACAGGATGGTCATCATAACGGAACTCGGCAAGAGGGGCGCAAGGGTTGACGTTGACGAGCTTGTGAAATTCATGTACAGGAAAGGCGCAAGGGAAGCGACGTTTTTGGAAAAGAAGGTCATGGAAACCGACGTCGGAAGCCACCTGGAGGCAAGGCCCATAGACATATACATAGGCGTTGACACGAGCGGCAGCATGACCGGCGATTCCGGAAGGATGAAAAACTCCAAGAGGATATCGCTTGAGATGCTTGCAGGCTACAACGAGGTTGCGGCCGAGATGAGGTCCGCCAACATAAGGCTGCACCTGATATCCGTTGCCACGGAAGGCGACCATATCGCCATAAGGGACTGGGACGCCACAAAGGGCCTGATGGTGGAGAAGAAAGGCGACTTCTACTCTATTTCATACAAGTTCAGCGAGATAAACGGGGCCACGGACCTGCCGGCCATGATAACCCAGTTCCAGTCGTTCGTTGAGGAAATAAAGAAGAACACGATAGGCGAGATAATCAGGGGCAGGAATGCGCTGAACCCTTCAGTGATGATAATGTACATAACGGATTTCGGGGACAACGCCGGTGACCTGGAAGGCGTAGTTTCGGCCACAAGGCAATTCGGGACGTTTGCCAGAAAATACAGGGCAGATTCCAAGACTGTCAATTACATCTCCAACGACGCGGGCATAGCCACGCTGTTCGTTGTCCCGGACGAGCACAGCGACAGCGACGACATAATGGGCGCGGTTGAAAGGGCGACAAGCGGGGCCGTTGTCAAGTTCACCGGCGAGAACGAGAGGGACGTTCTTGACAAGATGAACGCGCTCAGGCCCGTCCTTGAGGGGCTCAGGGCAAGCAACGTGGCTGAGAAGGCTGAAAAGTGATGGCAACCAGGATACGGCAAGCCAACCAAGGGGGCGGCGGGACAGAGACTGTATTAAATCTTGCGAAGCCTGAGCCAGATAAAAATCCAAATGCTTTTGCATCCAAGCCGGATACAGACAAAGAGGCGCTTTCGGCAGAGAATATGGATATTCTTACCGACGCGCTTATTTTTGAGATACGGCATGGCGGCATAAAAAACGTAAATTACAGGCTTAGTGAAGGAGCCGACCCGAACAGGACAGACAAGGAAGGCATCTTGCCGATGGCAGCGGCAGTTTGCGTAAATAAAATCAATGTATGCAGGCTGTTGCTGAAAAAAGGGGCGGATGTAGATGGCAAGGACAGGCGCGGCTGGACTGCGCTCATGTATGCCGCCTGGGCCAACAACGCGATGATGTGCAGGTTTTTGCTGGGCCATGGGGCAGACGCCCTGATAATGGACAAAGAGAAAAATTCAACATACGGCCTGCCGAATGAAAAGGAAACGAAGGCACTGTTGAAGATGTTTGCATGGAAAAGCAAGGCCCTGAAAAGCCTGCTCAGTGGCAGGATTGGGGCGTTCAAGGAGCATTTTGGGCTCTGCGTTTCTTGATAATCTGTATTCTAAGTAAGAAAATCCTTCCGTCTAAGCGGAAACTACAGCAACATTTATAAAACCTATCATGACATCATCATGATTGTATCGTGACTTCGTCAAGGCGAAATCATGACACGGTGTAAGCATGGAAGAAAGGGAATTTAAAGGTTCGCCCGATTGGGAGAACGACATAGAGAAGGAAGCCAAGAAAACGCTCACAAGGCTCAGAGAGGACCCAGTGATGCTCGGAGTTCTCATGTCCAAGATTCTGGAGGAACGGGAAAACACCAATAGGCTGCTAAAGAACCTGCTTCAAAGGATAGAGCAGCTTGAATCCAGGACCGTCAAGAACAGCGAGGTACAAGAGATTCGCGAAGCGATGCTGCCGGAAATCGACGAGCAGATTGTGGGATACATAAGGGAGAAGGGAAAGGCGAGCGCGGAGGACGTACGGGTTAGATTCAATTATAAAGGCACCAATGCGGCCTCCGCGCGGCTGAACAGGCTTTATAGCATCGGCATAGTAGACAAGAAACAGGCGGGCAAAAGGGTTTATTTCTTTTTGCCGTCATGGCAAGGCGACCAACCCCCCGGTTAGTCCCCGCACTATACAGGCCATATACACCCCAAGAGAAATCAGCCGAACTCGCTTCCCTTTTCCATCCTTTTCATTGAGAAATCGGATTGGCTTGCCTTCCACCAGTTTTTGTCGTACCTGTCAAACAGCTGCTCCTCTATCGTCTTTGCGTGGTTTATGGCTTCCAAAACGTGCCTTTTCTCTATCAGGCTGCTTCCTTCTCCTACTGCGCTGTCCCCGGAAAGGCGCACGATGCCCGAAAGCTTCCTTAGCCTCAGCGTAAGGGACTTGGGCGCATTGTCCACGTTGTCCGCAATCCTCTTGGCCTCCTTGATTATCTCTTCAACGGCCTCCCTCGTGGCATGGGGTATCTTCTTGTCCCTTGCCACTTCCTGCGCCACGAACTGCACGAGCTTTGCCCTGCTCTCCGGCGTGTCAGGGACCTTGACGTCAAGCAAGACCTCGTAGCCTTCCCCCCTTATCCTGCTCCTGAGCGCGGGGTTTATCTCAGATATGTCGGTAACGTTCATTGCGCCTATGAATATGAAGTCGCACGGCACGCCGTCCACCCTCACTATGGCACCTGTGCTTGTCGTGTTCCTTCCCAGTATCGGGAAGTTCTTGTCCTGCATCGCGGTAAGTATGCACTTCTGCAAAGGATAGTCTATGGACGTCAGCTCGTCAATGAAAAGCACGCCCTCGTGCGCCGAATGCACTGCCCCTGGGACGACCCTCATGAACGGCGGGATGCCTATCTCCGGATGCCCCCCGTACGGGTCATGCTGTATGTCGCCAAGAAGCTCGCTTTCGCTTGCTCCCGTCGCCTGCACGAACGTGCTCCTGTTTATGGGCACAAGGACCTTCTTTTCGTCCTTTATGCTGCTGGACGCCTTTTTCATCTCATCCTGCGTCAGCACCCTTATCTTTCCCTCGAACTGCTCGTAGATGACGATTTCCTTCTTGCCCAGCGGGTCCCTCTTTTCCGCCTTGACGAACTTCTTCCTTGAAGGCACGTCCCTTTGGGGGGCAATGAGGTCGTTGAACGGGTTTGAGAAGCTGGCATGCTTGGCCGCGCTGCAGTTCGGGCAGATGCCCAATTCGGGGTTGCTCAGCTCCCCGCAGCGCGAGCACCTGAATCCCAGCTCTTCAGCAACGAAGATGGGCGCGTCCTGCGGCTCTATCAGCTTGCCTATTGAGGGCTGCGACGGCGCCTTTGTTGCCACGTCCTCCCTCCTTTCCAGCTTGAGTATGGGCCTTTCAGGCTTCCCGGCATTGTGCAGCACCGATATCTGCATCTTCGGCATCGGAAGGATTGTTGCCACGGCCCTTGCTATCATGCTTTTGCCTGTGCCCGGCGGGCCTACGAGGAGAAGATGCCTTTTCTGCATGGCCGAGACTCGCGCGAACTTCACTGCCCTTTCCTGGCCGATAATGCAGAAGAACGGGTCGTCCGGAACCGGTATCTCCGATGTGTCGCTGTAAGCCTCAACGGATTTCATGAGCTCCTGCTCGACTTTCTCCTTCAGGTGGCTGACGGCTGAAAACATATGGTTTAAGGTTGCATATACCTGTTTATAACGCTTTGCGCAGTCGGAAAAAGAAAAGCGTTTTTAACCTATGCCAAGAATATATGGTAAGCCTTTTAGCAAAAGGCTTAAGCGAAAAACGTATGTGGGGCCTTGGGGTAACCTGGTTAGCCTGTTGGCTTCGGGAGCCAGAGATCCGAGTTCAAATCTCGGAGGCCCCATTCTTTATAAAACGTTTAATGCAAAATAAAGGCATGGCGCAGGAAAGGCATAGGCTTGCTGCTAAGATTACCGAGCAAAAACGGCCCAAACTGGCAGGCAAGAAGCTGCCGGCAGACAAAGGCATTCAATACGAGAAGAAACAGAAGCGGCTCAACGGACAACTGCTTAAAGTTGCCGGAAAGGGAAATGCTGAAAAGGTGAAGCGCCTGCTGGAGCTTGGCGCAGACATAAATGCAAAAGACAGCGAGGGCTTTACAGCGCTCATGTTTGCCTTGAACGCGAGACATACCGATATCGCCATGTTCCTGATAGGATTAGGGGCGGACGTGCATGGAAAGGAAAGAGGCATGACTCCCCTTATGATTGCCGCATCATACGGCTATATAGGCATTTGCGAGCTGCTGATTGGAAAAGGCGCGGATATCGGAGCAGAGGATCAGGCACGCCGGACTGCATATGACTGGGCAAAGATAAGGTTTGAGGAAGAAATGGTCGACTTCCTGATATATGCGAAGCGTTTGGTGAAAGTGACTGGCAAGGACGGCTTCAGGACATTCCTTTCGGATTTCAGGGCTTGCGCCGGAAGCGCCTAGTTTTATAAACTCTTTTCAACATGAATTGAAACGATTGTAATGAAGCTGGCCCGCAGAATAACCAACACTAAAAAGGTCGCTGGCAGCTTAATTTATAGAACAAATGTCCTTGACCAGGAAGCGTTAAACAAAAAGCTTTTTGAGACAATAGATAACTTTGGCGGAAGGCCTGAAGTCTCATACTGGATAATGCAGGGCGCAAACATAGAGGCAAGGAACTCTAAAAAAGAGACACCGCTATTCATGGCAGTGTACCGCGGCGGGCCGGCAATAATAAATCTCCTGCTGGAATGCGGCGCAAATATAGACGCAAAGGACAAATGGGGCCGGACGCCGCTCATGAATGCAGTAATGCAATCAGACCGCGGCACAGAGGCATGGCTCCTTATAGAAAAGGGGGCGGATGTGCATGCAAAGGACAAAGGGGGCACGCCCGTCATTTGCTTTGCTGCGCTGTACGGAAGGAACCAAATTGTGTATGACCTCCTCAAAAAAGGCGCTGACATAAACGCAACGGACAGGTGGGGCAAGACGCCGCTGATGATTGCAGTAAAGGAAAACAATCTCAAACTTATAGCGATGCTCATAGAGATGGGCGCGGACATAACGATAATGGACAATGAAGGAATGACAGTGCTTGACCAAGCCAGAAGGCAGGAAAATGCCGAAAAATTCGGAACACTGCAGATAATATTCCTTGCAGGATTCGGAAAAGAGACATTCACGGCATTCAGGAAAAGCTTCAGGGAATGCATCGTCAAGGAAAGGGGATACATTTCCGCATCCAGCTACCTTTTATAAAGGCTTTGCACCCAGAGGATTATTGCATGAAGATTGGATTTTTCGTTGACAGGCTTCACCTTACCGACGGCGTAAGCATAGCCCTCGAGCTTCTGAGGAAGGAGCTGGAAGCAAAGGGCCATGAGGCATACGTGTTCTCGCCTGGGGAAAGGAAAAGGAAGGAGGAAAACAAGGACCCGAAGGTGTTCTTCTTCACCTCGCCCATATTCAAGGACTACCCGGACTTCAACATTGTAACGTTTCCGAACAACTCTGCCTACGAACTGGCAAAGAAGCTTGATTTGGACATAATACACTCGTTCGCGATGGGCACGATGGGCGTGGCCGCGTCAAACGTGGCAAGCAAGATGAAAAAGCCTTCCGTTCTAACTGCCTACAGCCTGCCGCACAGGCAGATAGACAGCATTTTTGGGGACGGGCTGGGCAGCATAGTGCACAAGCTTTCCACCAAATACATGAGGTGGTACCTCTCAAGCTTCAGGTGCTTCTGCGTGCCGTCTGAATACGTGAAGGCCAGCATAGAGAAAGAAATGGGGATAAAGGCCAACGAGGTGCTGTCCCTGGGCATAGACTACGAGGCAGCGAAGGCCGGCCTGAAGTCAAAAAAGGAACGGGGCAAGTTCGTCTATGCCGGAAAGATAGCGAAGGAGAAGGACCTGGACCTCCTGGTTTCGTCAATGCCGTCAATATCCAACAGGCTCAACGACGCGGACATCCTCATATACGGCGAAGGCCCGTACAGGGAGACGCTGATAGAGAAGGCCATATCCACGAAGATAGACGACCACGTTTTCGTGGGCTCTTTCCTTACCAAGAGGAGGCTCATGGCAGAGCTTTCCAACGCGTCATTGTTCCTTTTCCCTTCGCAGAGCGACACCCAGAGCCTTTCGCTGGTTGAGGCCATGGCTGAAGGCGTAATCCCGATATGCCCGCAGGACTCCTGCGCATACGAGCTTGTGAAGGGCACCCCGCTTGAGAGGTTCAGCTTCAACAACAAAAAAGATTTTTCAGAAAAGGTGGTGTCGGCATACAGCGACGTCAACGACAATGACAGGGCGCTTGCGTCCGAAATCGCATCCCGTTATGACATAAGGGAGATAGCGAAAAGGCACGTGGCGCTTTACGAGTCGCTGTCAAAAAAGTAGACTCAGCCTTTCAGCTGCTTGAGCTTGCTCTCCAGCTCGCTTAGCGTCATCAGCATGACATCGCCCGTGTCAATGTAGAACTTGAGCGTTGAGGAAAGCCTGCTGCCATCCGATATGGCATCAAGGAAGTCCCTCTTGGACGCATCGTCCTCGAAAACTATGAAGACGAGGCCGTTCTTGACAAGGCCCCTGAAGTTGTCCTTTATGTACTTTATCTCCTTTGGTTCGTAGAAATAGACAAAGAACGAGTTCCACATGAGCTTGAGCTCCACATGGTATCCCTTGCTCCTGCCTATCTCGCTGAACGGGACGGTGTTCTCTATGCACATGTCCCTCAACGAGCGGAACATGGAAAGCTGCTTTATCGTGAAGCCGGAGTCCTTTTCCCACGACATAAGGCCATAGAAGTCGTTTTCCTCCTTGACGTCGCCCTCCTTCTTGAGTATGTCCATTATGTATTCTATGTTGAAGTCGCTCGCGTATATCCTGCTTCCCTTGTAGTATATGCTGGAAAGCTGCCTCTTTATGTCCTGTATTGAAACAGGCGTGTAATTCCACTTGTAGAACTCGTTTATGTCCTCGAAAAGCTTCAGGAACGTGTTCCTGCTGAGCGGTATCCTTATGGCCTCTATGGACGGGAAGTCCGGAACGTCTATGCCGAATACCAGCTCTTCCTTCCGTGTCAGGAATACCCCGGCAAAGTAAATCAGCAGCGAGACTATGCCCACGAGTATGTTTGTAGTGTTGAAGACCCTGCCGAGGCCCGTCGTGTCCGGCCTTGAGACGGTAATCACGGTCTTGAAGCTGCCGGCCTGGACCGTGAAGTTGTATTTTCCGACAGGCACCGCGCCGTTGAAATAGTCGGACATGGATACCTTGAAGTTGGTCCTCCTTCCGGTGAATGAGTAGGACCTGTTGCCGCATGAGGTGCACGTGACCGTTGCGCTCTCGACCTCCTGCGGCCTTCCCTGCGAGCTGAAATTGAAGACGAACGCGGCATCATTGAAGTTGGGAATTACCTTTACGTCAAGCCCGCCGAACTGGATGTACGTGCGCGCGTACCTTTCGCTTCCGGACACGTCAAAGATGTAGGGCGCCGCGCCGAGTTCGTTCTTGACGTATTGGTAGTAAATTGGCGAGTTCAGGTTTGACTGGTCCAAATGGACTTTGTCGTCTTCCGTTCCATTGGCCGCAATCACGGACATGCTCATCGTCGGGTCTGAGTCGGCCCCTACCGTGCCATCCGCTATAAGCTCAAGCCTGGAGCCCTGGCCCGAGATGGAATAGGCGAGAAGCTTTGGCGCCTCAGTGTCTTGCGCATACAGGCTTCCGGCATAATCCTTCAGCGCGGACCTTATGTCAAGCGTTGAAAACGAAACGTTTTTCGGGTTGTAGACGTCAAACCTGATAAGCTCGAACACGTGGCTTCCGAGCTTGAACATGTCCGAGCCAAAGTAGTGGCTTTTGCCAATCGCGGGGTTCGCCATGACTACGGGACCTGGCATGAAAGCCGCCCACTTGTCAAACGAGGACGCAACCTTGAAGGCGTCCATTGCGGCGCTCTTGCCGTCGTCCCATCCGTTGTCCAGCGAGTTCGGGATGAACACCATGTTCCAATTCGAGTTTTTTGGCGCTATTATGGACACCGCGTCGTAGACCTTCGTTGCGTCGCTGGCCACGTAGAGGGCATTTCTCATATTGAGCGCCTTTATCTGTATGTCAGTTTGCACCTGGAACGAGATTCCCAGGCTGTTCCAGAACGGCATCAGGGGGGCCTGGTTCCCGTCCGGGTTGATTTTGAAATCCGGCATCACGCCGATGTACATGAACGTTATGTATTTCATCCTGTTCTGGCTGAATTGCGAAACCAGCTCGTCCTGCGGATAGTCGTACGGCACCATGACCGTGGAGCCGTCAGGCACCCTTGACAGGTCAAGCCCGTTGACCACGACCGGATTGAGGCCCGAGGCGGTTGCGCTCTTGGAAAACTGGAAAACGAACTCGTCAAGCCTGGATTCGTTGCCGCCTGGCTGGATGCTTCTGGGCAGGACCAGGTAAACGTCCTTGGACAGGGGCCTGTCCGTGACATACACGGTCAGCGCGGAGGTGGAATTCTCGGATGCTGAGAGGTTTATTACGTTGACAACGGCATTCTGCTTGTTTTCGTAGCTGCCATAGTCGGCATACTGGACGCCCTTTATGTCCATTGACCCGTAGGGCGGCACAGGCTGCACGTTCAGCAGCGCGCTTATCTGGGATGCGAAGGAGGATATGAACAGGATTATCCCAAAAAAGACCAGCAGCCCCACGAGGACTGGCACGTAATTCACGAAATTGATTGGCTTCTTCGGCGCCTCTTCCTCGCCCTTCCTTGCAACGCGCCTGCCGAATATGGACTCCCTAATTGCCTCAAGCAGGGGCTTTTCGACTCTCTTCAGCCTGTACTTGACCTCAAAGGGCTTGAGCAGCTGCAGCCTTACCTTGTCCTTCATCCGCGTTCATCCTCAGATTGGCTTGACGTAGTCATTCGATATCATGTCCTGCACGACGTTCATGACCCTTTGCTCGGCTATCTCGTAACGCTCCGAAAATGCCCCTATGTCAAGCTCGCCGCCATGGTCCTTGAGCCATTCAGATATCTTGAGCTGCAGCACCTCGTCGCTGAACTTCATGAACTTCTCCAGCTTCGCCTCGGTCGAGGAAAGCCTGTTGCCGACTGTGTAGAGCTTCTTGGTCATCTCCTCGTTCTCGTGCTTGTAGTTGTTCAGCAGCGCCGTGGTCTCGTTGAGCTTGCTCTTGAGCTTGTCCCTTTCGATGTAAACGTCCTTGGAGCCTGCCGGTATCATGGATTCCATGTCTTTCACGAGATTGCCGATAAGCTCCAGCATCACGCCGATGTCCATGTCGTAGTAGGGTATGGCCATGTTCAGCAGCGGGAAGGCCTTGTTGAGGACCTCCCATTTCCTGACCGCCTCTATCTTGTCCGACATGGTATAGCCTATGTCGATGCTCTGGTCCCTGAAGTCTATTATGAAGAATTCCTGCGGGGCGCCCCTTATGTCCTTTGACTCGACGTATGCGAGCGACACCGCATCCTTGGTCTTGACCAGCATGGCCTTCTCGCCGACCGCGGCGAGCGCATCGTAAACGTCCTTTGTCTTGCCCTTCATGGACGCAGCTATCTTCATGTATCCTGCCCTCATTTTTTACCACCACGCTTTGCCGGCTTTTGCGGGACAGGGTCCGGCGCCGCAGGCTGCGGCGCAGGCTGCTGCGCACCCAAAGCAGGCTTGTCCTCTATCGCCGGGACGTATATGAAAATCAGGAAAAGCGGGACCAGCAGTATCAAAAGGACGCCCAACAGGAGCGACCTGAGGATATCCGCAACGTCCCCGTTCATTAAGTTAACGACGAATATTATGACAAAGAAGACCGCGGCCAGCGCGGCAAGTATGATTACGTTGCGCTCGAAGCCCTTCCTCTTCTTCATGTACTCCTCCTTGTGCTTTTCGCACACGAAGAGCCTGTTGTTCTTCAGCCTCATGCCAAGCCGCTTCTTGGCCGCCTTCATGAGGTTTATGACCCTGTCCTCCTTCACCTTGTAGCCGTCCTGCGCAACCTCGTGGCCGATTATGCATATGTCGGAGTTCTCCGGGACTTCGTCGGTCATTTGCCCTCATCCTCCAGAACCACCTGCGAAAGCGACGACGTCGTTTTTCCCTCCTTCCTGAAGTCCGCTTTCGTGAATATGTTGATTATTATGGTGTCGTCTATGCCAAGCTCCTTGAGGAACGTGCTCATTATCCTCCTGTTGACGCCCATCCTCTCGAGCGTTATTACGAACGTTATCACGTCCACGTGCCTGTTGCTCTTCTCAAACAGGTTCACGACGTCGTCAATCTTCTGCTCGTCGACGCCTATGGACCTGAGCTTGCCCCTTATGTCCTCCTTCCGTATTGAAATCGTATATGCCATTGCACCACCCTTCGCCTTTTTCTCCATTACCTCCCTGAGGTCAATGAAATACTCCTTGAGGGGCTCCTCGCCCGCTATCTTGCCGATTATGAACGTCATGGGGAAGCTTTCCGGAGTGTAGAACGCCATGTTCACCGCGGCCTGCCCCACGCCGAATTCCCTTATCCTCGTCCTTATGTAGTTGCTGAAGTTGAGCGTGCCCTGCAGGTAGTCAAGGTACTTCTCGAACTTCACCTTGAGTATGAACGTGGTTCCGACGTTGCTGAAGATGACCTCGCTGATGTCCGTCGGGTTTTGGCTCGCTATTATGAGCGCGAAGTTGTACTTACGGCCTTCGCGGACAATCATGACCGCGTCGCTGTTCGGGTCGCTGGATATCTTCCATGCCTCGTCGAGGACGGTAATGAGCTTGAGACCCTTGGTCGCGGACCATCCCTCCAGCCTCATCCTTTCCTTGATGAACTGCAAAATCGTCAAACCGCCCAGCGCCCTCATGGTCTCGTCCGGCAGCCCGCTCAGGTCTATGTCCACAAGGCCTGCCGAAGTCAGGCTTGCAAGGTCAACCGTGCTCTTGTTGGCGAAAAAATCCTCGCCGGGCTTTGTGAACCTCTTCAGCCTGTATACGCAGTTGTCAAGTTCCGCGGGGAACTCGTACGTCCCGAGCTGGGACTTCTCCTCAAGTATGGCGACTACGTCTTTCAGCGTAGGGGCCTCAAGCGGCCTCCCGAGCTCGTCCTTCTGCTCGGTGCTGTCCATCTTGAACTTCGCCTTCATGTAGGCCTGCTCAATCGCCTCCTCTGTAAGCCTTTTCTGCTCCGGATAATTTTCCATGTCAGTAAGCAGCGCGAGCGTCCTCATGACCTGCTTTATCCTGTCATAGGGCTTCATGCCGCCCAGGTCCAGAAGGTTGAGGTAGTTGGCCCTCCCAAGCTGGATTATCTTGCCGCCGGTCTGCATGACCCAGTCCTTGTATTCCCCTGCCCAGTCTATGATGATGGCGTTGGAGTTCCACACGAAGCTGGCCCTGACGAGCAGGGACTTGATGAAGTACGATTTTCCGCTTCCTGAAATCCCGACTATTGCTATGTGCGGGTTAGTGATGATGTTATAGTCCCAGAAGAAGGGCACGTTCAGCCCGTCCGTCTTTCCCACGTAAAGGGAATTGAGCGGGTCCCTGAACAGTATGTGCATGGGCGGCTCCGGAGCATGCGTAAGGATGTTCCGCCTTGAAAGCTCGGTGTTGTTTATGCGGAACATCGTCAGCTGGGTCGCCATGGCCGCACCTCACATGTTGCCTGTCTTCTCGGACTCCGTCTGGTCCTCAAGCTCCTCTATCGTCGTAGGCAGGAATTTCTCCCACTCAAACGCCTTGAGCATCTCGTCTCCGGTAAGGATGTCGGATTCGCAGTTGAACGAATTGGAAAGGAGCGTGCCAAGCTTGTCAGCCGCGTTCTTCACCCTGGCTATGGCCTCGTCCTTGGTTATCCCCGTGTCGGTGACCATCGCATAAAGCACGACCTTCATGGGCCTGAGGCCCTTGCTGAGCTGGTTCACCATGCCCTCGAAGTAAGCAATCTGCCTCTCGAACTGGTTTATCCTAAGCACGTCGGGCTCGCTTTTCTCCCTCTCTTTCTGGAGCTTGAGCTGTGCCTCGGCCTTCTGCGTCTCAAGCTTCTTCCTGTCGTTGGAGATGTCCACTGCGTGCATCGTGTACGAGATTTTGACGACTTTTTTGAACTGCGTCATGGCCATCTCGAACTGCTTGTTGTACGATATCATTTCGCCTTCCTCCTTCTCAAGCGCGGACTGGTATATCTTCATGCCGATGAATGCGGAAGCGTAGTAGACGCCGTTCTGCGCCCTCTTTACGATGACGTCTTGGGCCGGCGGAATCTCATATCCCGTATCCGTAATGACTACCGTCTTTGTCCTTTGGGTTATCATGGGCACCACGAGGTAGCCCATCTTTATGAATATTGCCGCGCCTATCGCGCCCAGGCCTGCCAGTGCGCCCCCTATGAATGAGAATATGCCGCCCCCGGTCGCTATAGAGGCAAAAAGCCCAACGACGCCGACGCCGATTGATGCAAGCGCAAGGTTCTTGTTCGAGACTTCTACCATTGTATCTCCTCTGTTGGATTTTAAATGAAGACTTTTAAAAGTCTATGGTCAAGAAATCCCGAATTTTAACCCGGAAATGAATTAATCCACTTCAATTAAGAAAATACAACAAAATATGCTTGTATACCTGGATATGCAAGGGAACCCCACCCCAGTATTAGGAAACTTAGGGAAATGGGTGGGGATGTTAGTTCGTTCTTTCGGGGCCTTTTGGCTGCTGGGGCTGCCGCGCCTTTGCGCCAACGGCGCCCTTTGCGGCATCCCTCACTGCCGCCTCCTCCTCTTCCGCTTCCCTGTCCGCGTCAATCTTCCCTTTCAGCAGCATCATGCCGACTGCATTTATCAGTATCGTAATCAGTACGACACCGATTGCCAAATCAGGGAACAGGGAGAACTGGTCAAGCGCAGACGCCATGCTTCCGGAGGGCCCAAGCTTCGTGATGAGGATAAAGGGCAAAAACGACATGACCGCAAAGTCTATCCCCCTGGCCTGCATGACCGTTATCACGGCCGCATGCCTGGAAAGGTCGCTCTTCCATGTCGTAACGTAGGCCGCAACCACCCTTGCAACGAAAAGCGCCGCTGCGGCAGCTGCCGCAATCATGAGAACCTTCACGCTGGTTATCGTGATGATTGTGCCCATGTATATGAAGAAGAAGGTCGTGATAAAAAAAGATATCTCTGTCTGGAAGCGCGCAGTGGCTACATCATCCTCTATCTTGCCAAGGCGCAGCATGTCCCCTATGTTTTTCCTGTTGCCTAGCATTATGCCATATGCGAGCGCAGAAATCACGCCGCTGCCCCCCAGATAGTCGGAAGCGAGGTATAGCACCAGAAGGATTGCCATTGACAGCATGTAGGGATAGTCAAGGCCGTTCTTGGCCTTGGAAAGGAAGATTACGGTCAGTGTGCCAACCAGGACGCCCAGCACTATGCCTATGGAAAACGAGGACATCAGTATCTTGCCTGCATTCTGCAGGTCAAAGGAATGCGAAAGGAAAGACGTTATCAGGATTATCGCAAGCACTATGCACACGCCGTCATTCGAGGACGATTCAATGACGAAGAAGTGCCTGAGCCTGCCGCTCAGGTTGAATCCCTTTGCGATTGGCATTACTATCTGCGACGCCGTGTTGGCGGCGATTGCGCCGAAGATCGCGCCGACCCAGAGGTCAAAGCCGAACAGGTAGTTCAGGGCGACTGCGCAGGCTGCGGCAGACAGAAGCGCGGACACGAACGACATCAGCAGCGCCCTGCCCGACTTGTGGATTACCTCGAATATGTCAAGCTCCAATCCCGACTGGAAAAGCACGAAGACGATTGTCAGCGTCCCTAAAAACAGCTTGAGGTCGTCATAATGCGAAAAATCAACGTATCCGAACGCCGAAGGCCCTATCGCAAACCCTATGGCAAGCAGGATGATGACATGCGGGAGGCCAAGCTTCTTGAATATCATGTCAGCTATGAACCCAAGGAATATGATGCCGGACACCGCCAGAAGGAGCGTCGTTGTCAAATCCATAGGCAAGGATTGGGATAAAGCGTTTAAAAAAGAATAGCATAAAACGGAAATGGGTGTCAATATGGCATACGAACAGAAGAATTTTGACGGGCTTTTGGGGATGGATGGGTTCAGCGAAACCCTGCTGAAGAACCACTTCACGCTTTACGGCGGATACGTTGCCAACGCCAACAAGTCGGCTGATTTGCTTTCCTCCATGATGAAGGAAGGAAAGGCTGCAACGCCGGAATATGCGGAACTGAAGCGCCGCTTCGGCTGGGAATTCAATGGCATGAGGCTTCACGAGCACTATTTCGGGAACTTGGAAAAAGGAGGAGCTGCTCCATCCGCAGGTTCCGCTCTCGCTAAAGCCATTGCAGCGGAATTCGGCTCTGTTGAAAACTGGGAGAAGGACTTCAGGGCGACTGGCGCCATGAGGGGCATCGGCTGGGTCGTACTATATTATGATATGACCGGCAAAAGGCTGTTCAACTGCTGGATAAACGAGCATGACGTCGGCCATCTGTCCGGGGCTGCGCCAATACTCGTGATGGACGTCTTTGAGCACGCTTACATGACGGACTACGGGCTGAAAAAGGCGGATTACATTTCTGCTTTCTTCAAGAACATCAATTGGAAGGAAGCTGAATCACGGTTCCAAAAATAGGCTCAGGCCCCCTTTGGCCTTGCGTTTGCCTTTTCACACCATTCCCAGAAGAGAGGCTATTTCATGGGCTATCCCCAAAAGGAACATTAGGATTATCAGGATGCTCAATGGATATATGAAGCCCACGGTGAATTCCGGCTTCCTGTCGCTCTTTTCCCTTGCTTTCCAAAGGATAAGGACAATCAGGATGCCGTCAATGCCGCCTGTGAGGCTCCCTGCAATGCTGAGCGGGGCGATAAAGTCGCGGAAACCAAGGGTGAAAATGATTAATGGGACCCCTAGCGCAAGAACAAGGCTTTTTGCATTGCTGAATTTCAGGTCATAATGGTACATCTCCTTCAGCGCCAGGCCCAGGATGATGAACGACGTTGCCATATTGAAGACTGCGAAAAGGCCGGTCAGCACGACCATCCCGGGCCCAAGGGCCTTGCCCAAGCCTATGCTTGCCACCTCCGTCGTCCCTGCGCCGCCCACAAGAACCGCGCTCAAGCCAAACAGGAGATAAACCGCGATGGGTATCAATGTTCCGAGGATCACTGCCTTTTTCATTTCCTTGTAGTTATAGACAAGCTCCTGCCTCATCTCGGGGATTGCGGAGGTTCCTATGAACGCGAACAGTATGACGCCGTAAGGCAGGAAAATGTCCCCGTCCCCTATTGAGAAATTGCCAGGGTTGATATTCATGAAATTGACTGCGATGATGAAAAAGACCAGGACCAGCAGGACTGCCACGGAGATGAGCTCCGTGCCCTTGACAAAATCCAGCCCCCTGAATATTATGAATGACCCCAATGCAAAAAATAGGATGCCATACCAGAAGATGTCCCCTCCGAAAATGGAGCCCAATGCGCTCCCTCCCCCTATGAGATATGCGAGCAAGGCCCCGTAGACCCCTATGACCATTGAGAATGCCATTAATCCCTTGCCGGCATTTCCAAGGTATTTGGCGGCATAGCCGGTAAGCTGGTGGTTCCCCCTTGTCCTCAGGACTATCTCGGCCAGGAACAGGTTGACAAAAAGCATGAGAAAGCCTATTACCAGGATATGGAGCATTCCGACGACTAATCCTGATTTGGAGATGACATACGGAATCCCCATTATGCCGGCCCCAATCGTGATTCCTATGAGGGTGGCTATCGCCTCAAGCACTGGCCTTTTCATGATTGAATCTCCCTTTGAAGCGTACTATTTTTCCTTTTTTAGGCCCTCTTGTATATATGGACCACTGAGGTCGCGCCGCTTCCGCCGACGTTCTGGCTAAGGCCGTATGTTAAGTCTTTTACTTGCCTCTTGCCTGCGTCTCCTCTCAGCTGCATGCTTATCTCAACAGCCTGCTTTATGCCCGTTGCACCGACAGGATGGCCTGCTGCCTTTAATCCGCCACTGCTGTTTATGACCAGGTCTCCGCCGAACGTGGTCTTGCCTGCTGCTGCGGCCTTTGCGCCCTCGCCTGGCTTGAAGAACCCAAGGTCCTCTGTTGCGATGACTTCTGCAATCGTGAAGCAGTCGTGGACCTCTGCAAGCTGGATGTCCTTTGGCGAAACGCCTGCCTCCTTGTATGCCAATCTTGAGGCGACTTTCGTCGCGTTTATGCTTGTCAGCGATTCCCTGTCAGCCAAGCCTATCGTGTCTGATGCCTGTTCCGAGGCGACTATCTCTATCGGCTTCTTTGTGTAGCTTTCGGCCATGTCCAATGGGCATAAAATGAGGTTTGCGGCCCCGTCCGTTATCGGCGATGCGTCAAAAACCTTTATCGGCGATGCGACGACCTTTGACTTCATGACTGTCTCAATCGTTATCTCGTTCTGGTACTGGGCGTATGGGTTCATGCTGCCGTGCCTGTGGTTCTTGACCGCGACCGCAGCAAAGTCCTCCTCTTTTGCCCCGTACTCCATCATGTATTTCCTCATCATCAGCGCGTACAATGAAGGGAATGTCGCGCCCATGAAAAGCTCCCATTCCTGGTCCCCTGCGCCGCCCAGTATTTCCGTGACGTCGGCAGTTGAAAGGTCTGTCATCTTTTCAACCCCGCCGACAACGACGATGTCGTGTATGCCTGATGCAACGGATATGAAGCCCTGCCTGAGCGCAAGCCCGCCGGATGCGCATGCGCCCTCAACCCTTGTGATGGGTATCGGAAGCAGGCCCATATAATCTGCAAGAAGCGCGCCAAGGTGCTCCTGGCCCGCGAAGTTGCCTCCTGCCATGTTTCCTACATATCCTGCGTCAATCTGCTCGCCGCGGATGCCTGCGTCTGCCACTGCCTTCAGCCCGGCCTCCAGAGCAAGGTCCCTGAGGCCCTGCTCCCAGTGCTCGCCGAATTTGGTGATGCCGACACCTATGATGGCTACCTTCCTATGGGCTTTCATGATGCACATTGTCGGACGTCTTGTTTTTAAATGTTTTTCAAGCGATTACGTCAGGCGGCGATGCAGTCGCTGAAGGTTTTCATGAACCTGTTTCCGGTCATGCCAGCAAGCCATTCCATGGACCTGAGGAATGCGGCCGTTTTCTTTTTGTTGCCCTTTTCGGCGATTGAGGACGCAGTCATGCCCTTCCAATCCCCTTTTCCAGCCTTCGCGTTTACGTCTGCTCC
>JBGQMY010000002.1:0-78195 GCA_041500865.1 Candidatus Micrarchaeia archaeon
CTTGGAGGACTGCGCCTTTGTCCCAAGGTATATTATGAAGCCGACGATGAACAGCAGCATGCCCAGCATTATCTTGCCCTGGTCCGTTGAGACGAATGACTGCAGGCCCTTTATCTTGGCGTCGAAATAGCTGTTTATCTCGTCAACCATGGTGGTCTTGCTTTCCGCGCTTATGACCAGGTGCGGCAGAATCATGCCCGTCCACGAGACCTCGGTCCTCTGCATCGGGAACGTGGAGGAGCCAATGTCCTTCACATCGGCCGGAAGCGGGTTGAGGTCAGTTATCAGCGTGTCTTCCGGGAACGTGAACGTCAGCGTGGTCCTGTCGTCCAGCATGATGTCGCCGGCGCTGCTCCTGACGAAGGAAAGCGCCTTCTCGTTGAGGTCCATGGTGCTGGAGCGCGGCATCGCGCTCCTCACTATGAAAAGGCCTGTGCCGTTCTTTACAGCCCCTGCCTGCTCGTCGTAGTACGGCTCGACCTTGTACGTTATGATTATCCTGCCGTTGGCCCTTTCCTGCGCCGTGTTTAGGTTCCGCAAAGGCTGCGGCCTGACCTGGATGTCGCTGACCTCGGCGTTTGTCCTGTCAATGTGTATGCTTAGAAGGCCCGTGCCAAGTAAACCGACCCAGCTGCCGATGTCGTTGTTGCCCAGATGGTCCGTGTAGTTGAATATGTCCGGGTTGCCGGATATCAGGATGTCTGCAGTCTCCATTGCGTCCGATGTCCCGTCCGGGTTGACATTGAAGTTAACTGACAGCGATGTTATCGAAAACTCCGCAAACGACAGCCCCGTTGCAAGGACGATGAATGCGAGGATTGGCAGCGCTTTGTTCATTGTTCCACTTCCGTCCTCTCAAGCGTGCTGCTCGAGGTATTGCCTCAGGGGCCTGTCATCCGACTTTCCTGCATATGCCAGATAGCCTATGTAGATGCCGTAAACATAAACAAGCACGCCGACTATTGTGAGTATCAGCGTGAACATCATGAGCACCGTCAGCACGCCGAAAACCGCGGCCTGCAGGTAATGGTACCTTTCCCTTTCCGTGCCCCTGTCTTCCATGATGAGATACAGAAGCAGCGGAATTAGTATTGTTGGCGAGAGGACGTATGCCAGCGCTATGAACGGGGCGCCCTTCCCCGGCTGTGGGCCTTGGGGCGCCTTGGCTCCCTGGCCTTTCGGCGGAGCGGCCATATCGGCGCCTTTCTTTTTGGGCTCTGGCATGTTCAAACACCTGTGGCAATGTTGTGAATTGCAATTTAAAAAGGTTCCCCATTCCTGCATACGAAATGGACGTTTTATAAACTCTTTTGCACACCATTTGAAACGTGAACATGCAGAGGCGGATTGACCCTTCCCGTTCCGAGGGCGGCAAAACGCGCAGGCAACGCCTTGATGGAAAAAGGCTAAGCCTACGCAGGAAAAAGCTGGAAAGCGAGGCAGGAAAAAGGATATTCAGTGAATGGCAGGGTCGGCTTAATGCTAGCTTCATGGAGGCAGCTAATGAAGGCAGGACAAAAAGGGTGGAGAGGCTGCTGAAGGTTGGCGCTGATATCAACGCAAATGACAGATGGAGAGAGACCGCGCTCATGCATGCTGTGTGCAGTGGACACATCGAAACCTGCAAACTGCTGCTTGAATATGGCGCAGACCTCGAGGCAACAGACGTATCAAGCTATACTGCGCTCATGCTTGCCGCAGGATGGGGACGCACTAAAATCTGTGAACTGCTGCTTGAAAACGGCGCGGACATTACAAAAAGAACAAGCCAGGAGAACAATGCATTTGCAATTGCCAAAAGCTTTGGAAAATGCGAAACGGCCGGATTTCTGGCATTCGCAGAATATGCTCCAATGATTTTTGCTGACAAGAGGATGTCTGATTCGTTTTATTATGCCTTTAGGGGGTGTGTATCATGAATCGGCTCCAAGCCGGAAAAAGGAAAGAGATGCGGCTGCAACGGCCAAACCTGTCAAACAAAAAACCGGAAACGGAGGCAGGGAAAAGGCGCTCAGATGAAGGGGGAGAAAGATTCCTTGACAGCATGCTGCCGAAAGGCGAGACGCAGAAGCGGCTCAACAGCCAGCTGCTGCTGGCAGCCCAGGACGGGCGCTATAATGAGATAAAAATCCTGCTTGAAACCGGCGCGGACGTGGAGGCAAGGAACCCCAGCGGCACGACCCCCCTGATTGTGGCGGTAAAGCATGGATATTCTGAAGTCTGCGCATTGCTGATTGGATGGAAGGCAAATGTCAATGCAAAGAGCAACAGCGGCGCGACTGCGCTCATGCGGGCCGCATGGTTCGGACACACGAAAATCTGCGCGCTGCTGATAGAGAAAGGGGCGGATATTGGCGCAAGGGACACAGTTAATGGCTATATCGCTGCTGAAGCCGCTTTGAAGAGGGACACGGCCGCATTCCTCAAGTTCGCGGCATATGTTGATTCATCAATGGGCAAGGGCAGTTTCCGCATGTTTCTGTCCGATGTCAGGGAGTGTGTCTCATGAATCGGCTCCAAATAGGAAAAAAGGAGGCGATGCAAAAGCCAGACCTGTCCAACAAAAAGCCTGAACCTGAGGCGGGAAAAAGGCTCGTTGATGAGAGCTAGTGGCCTGGCGCATACATCACATTCGTGGCTTTTGCGCCAAATATTTTAGCGGACAAAAGAATATCCAATTCATTCTTTTCAATGTTCAAGGCATGCATCAGGAACTAGCCGCTCGCCAGCTCAGTTATCATGTGGCCTTTCTTCCTTCCCAAATCCATGTACCTTACGCCCAAGTCAAAGAAGAACACAAGGCTGGACCTTGTGCATATGACCTTGCCGTTTACGCAGTCCGACGGCTCGGCTGATTCAAAGGACTGGAGCGGGTTGTGGGAAATGACCGGGTTTGCAACAAGGGCAGGGCCTGCGTAGTTGTCCCCCTTTATGTCTTCCATGCCTTTCCTCAATGCGCTGATGTTGTCCTTTTCAATCAGCTTGTCTGACGCGCTGGCGCTGTTGGCAAAGCCGTATGCCTTTTGCAGGTATTGCTCAATGCCATACGCCTCCTTCATTCCTCTCACGCGAGCCACTTCGGCATAATACCTTGCGCCCTGCTCATACGTCCTTATGCCTATCCTGTCTGCCCTCGTCACCCCGCACTTGACCTTGGAGCCGAAGACCGCAAGATAGACGGAATACTCAAAGTCCTTTATCTGCGCGAACTTCTCCTCGTAGCCGCGCTCGTCTGCGCAGGCGTACAGGTGGGTTATGTCCTTCCCCCTGCATGAGGGACACTGGGAAACGCCAGGGGCCTGGTCCTCGCACCTGGAATACCTTTCCCCGTCAAAATAGCCCTTGCAGAACCTGTTTCCAGAAAAGCCCAAGTTCAGCTTCTTTCCGACGTTCAGTGTGAATGTGTCGACAGAGTCGCCTTCGCCCCAGTAGCTGAGCTCCCTCTTCAGGGCGTTGAACCCTATCATCTGCATGGCCTTAGAGGGTCGGGAAGCATTTAAATACCGGAGCAGACCCCGTTGCCAACGCGTTTTTAACTTATTTGGCGCATAATTAAGCTATGAAGCAGGAAGTGAAGCCGATCCAAAAGAATGTGCCGGCAAAGAGACGGGTTAAACTCAAAGCAGACATCGCGCCAAGCGGGAAGCTGAAATTATCTGCAAAAAAGCAGGAGCGGCTTGATGACAGGCTCGTTGAATCGGCAAGAGAAGGCAATATGGAAAATGTCAGGAGGCTGCTGAAGGCCGGCGCGGAGGTAAATTCAAGATACAACAGGAATACCGCGCTTATGAAAGCTGCACAATGGGGGCATGCGGAAATCTGCAGGCTGCTGATAAAGAGAGGCGTGGATGTAAACGCGCAGGACCATCATGGAGATACCGCGCTTATGAATGCCGCATGGGGCGGATACTCCGATATATGCAAGCTGCTGCTCGAAAATGGCGCAATTATGGCCATAAAGACATATGCGTATCACGGAATCGAAGGCGAAAACGCGCTCCAGAGAGCGGCGAGAGGCATCGAATGGCACGACGACAAGGATGAGGCATGGCATTTCCTCAAGAACAGCGTCGATTTCGTGGCGGCTGCTTCAAAAGACAACATTGCGGAAATCAGGAGGCTGCTGAAGGCCGGCGCAGACATCGAGGCAAGGAACGAGTTTGGCTGGACGGCGCTAGTGCATGCCGCAGCAGACGGGCGCAAAAACACATGCCTCCTGCTGATTGAGAATGGCGCAAACGTCAATGCAAGAGACGGCAACGGCAGAACCCCGCTGATGCATGCGGCGCGCAACGGGCACACGGATATCTGCGCGCTGCTGATTGAGAATGGCGCAAAGGTCAAGTTAAAGGACAAGGCCGGCAACACCGCGCTCATGTGGGCCAAAGACCGCGGCAAAAAGGAGACTGCCGCATTCATTGTTACATCGTGGCTTTTCAAGGACATGGAAGCGTTCCGTCCGTTCTATTCCGCGTTCAGGGAATGCACAGGCGCTTGACCGCAAGGGTTAAAACAAAGCGCTGCAAAAAGCCAAATCGTGAAAGGCTACATCTCCTTTGTGCTGGTTTTCCTCATCATCGCATCCGTAATAGCCATGGACATAACCATAGTCAGCATAGGCAGGAGGGACGGCTCGTTTGTCTCACAGCAAAGCGCATTCTACTCGGCGCTGGATGCTAACAGGAGGATAGAGGAGGCCGCAAGTGTCGGAAGCGCAGGCGGCATAAGCGCTTACATTGCCTACAAGGCAGCCGAGCTTGCTGCATCCGGCGGGGCTTCAGCCGTTAAGGGCCTGGCAGAAAGCATAGACACCAATGAAATGGAGAAATGGTCCGATGCCGGGGCGGTCATTGCGCTTGACATGATGGCAAACAGGAACGAGACCAGCCCCGATGGGCAGGGATTCTACTGCACATGGGCGAACAAGGGTGAGATAGACGACGCGATGTCAGCGACGGTGACGGATGGCACGCTTTACCTGCCAACCAGGACAATGGGGCTGAACCTCGGCAACTGCGCCTCATTTCCGCACACCATCATAAAGTCGTTTGCAAAAATCACCGATGATGACGCGGAACAGCTCAAGTCCGGGAACCTTAGCGCGCTGGACATAGAGGTCTCGCTGTATGATGAGGAAAACGAGACAAACGGATTCAGGCAGGGCTGGATGGCCCATCTTTACTACGACGGCGAAGGCCGCATCGCGGGACTGTCGGAATTTCCGCCGGAAAGGGAAATGAAAATCCTGTCTGTCGAAAGCCCCGTCGTCAAAATATTCATCAACCAGAGCTACGGCTGGCAAAGCGTGCTTAACGACAGGTATAATATAACAATCAACGAGACGATGCTCTCCGAAGCGCTGGCTCAGTGAAGCGCCTCAATGTACTTCCCTGCCTCATGGCCTGCTATGGCGCCTTCCGCAGCCGCGGTTATAGCCTGCTTGAACGGGCTGCCCCTTACGTCGCCTGCAACGTATATGCCAGGGGTCTTGGTCTCCATCCTATCGTTGGCAATTATGTAGCCGTTGGCATCCAGTTCCACAAGCCCCTTGAGCAGGCCGGAGTTCGGCTCCATGCCGATGTAAACGAAAACGCCGTCGCATGCGAAATCGGATGTTTTTCCTGTCTTGGCGTCCTTAAGCCTAATGCCAGTTAGTTTTTCACTGCCCAAAATCTCAATGACCTCGGAATCCCAGATGAACGACATCCTTGGGTTTGCGAAGGCGCGTTCCTGTATAACCTTGTCAGCCTTGAGCGCATCCCTCCTGTGTATCAATGTAACTTTTTCAGCGAACCTTGTGAGGTATATGGCCTCGTCAACCGCGGAGTTTCCGCCGCCTATCACTGCGACGCGCTTGCTCTTGAAGAACGGCGCGTCGCAGACTGCGCAGAAGCTCACCCCCTTGGCAAAGAATTTGTCTTCGCCCGGGACATTGAGCCTCTTGTATGTTGCACCGGATGCGAATATGACCGCCTTTGCCGTATAAGTCGCTTTTGGCGTTTCAACCTCCTTTGTTTTGCCCTTGTCCCTTATGGCGGAAACCGGCTCGGCCATCCTTATCATGGCGCCGAACGATTCAGCCGCCTTTCCCATGGATTCTCCGAGACCCTCGCCGCTTATGCTGCCGATGCCTGGATAGTCCTCAACTGCGCCGGTTGTAGCTATCTGGCCGCCTGGCACTGCGCCCTTGTCAAGGACAAGCGTCTTTAGCTTTGCCCTTGCGGCATACAGCGCGGCAGACAGGCCCGCGGGCCCTGCGCCTATTATGATGACGTCCCAGCCTGAATCGGCCTTCTGCAACGACTTTGCGAACGACATGTCAAATGCTCCCATGATGGGGATTTGCCTGGAAACCTTTTAAACTGTTGTCCGCTTCCTTTTGGGCATGGACGAGGCAATGGCCGTTTTCTGGAAGATAGCGGCGGTGCTGATTGCGCTTAACGCGGTTATCCTGCTGCCGCTTGTTGCCGTGCCGATGTACGTTGACCATAAGACGATAGCGACCGCGGTCTTCATGCTTTATTCGCCCACGTGCCACCAGTACATCTCAAGGAGCTACTGCTTCTTCGAGTCAAACGCAAGCTGGGGCTTCGGGGACTGCATAATCAACGGGTCGCACCCCCTGGTCATAACCGAATTCACGCCTTCAAAGATGAACTACAGCGGGGCTTTCGTTTTCAGCAGGGGCGAGATAGGCGTCAACAGGGCCGACGTTGTCTTTTACGATGACAGGATAGGGTTCAAGATGCCTGTCTGCGCAAGGGACTTCGGCATTTACCTGGGCTCCTTGCTCGGCATGGCGGCTTTCCTGCTTTTCAGGGACAGGATTAGGCCCATGGGCCTGCCTGTGTATATACTGTTCCTTGTGCCCTTGGTTATTGACGGGTTCATGCAGCTCCTTACCGGCTATGAGTCAACCAACATGATAAGGCTTGTTACGGGATTAATTGCAGGCGGCGCGTCAGGGGTGGCGCTGCTCAGCATCATTTATCCAAGAAAGAAATAGCGCCAATGCACCCGCGGAAGTCTGAAAGGAACGGTTTTATGTTTTCTACTTCAATTATGTCTCCCAGCAGTTCGATTGATTTTAGGAACTGCGCGGTTTGGATGCGCCCTTTGTTTTCGGCGTATTGCAAAGCCGTCCTTTTGCAATTGTCATTTATTGCAATCAGTTCCTTTGCGTTTCCGCCGGCTTTTGCGTATTCTTCTATCAGCAGGAGGCAGGCTTGGGTGTGCCCGTAGAATGCGGCGAGGTGCAGGGCAGTATAGCCTTCATTGTCCTTTGCGATTATGAGGTCCTTTGCATCCCCGCCGGCTTTTGCGTATTCCCTTATGAGCAGTTCGCAGGTTTCAATGTGCCCCTTCATTGCGGCCCAGTGCAGGGCTGTGTTGCCGTTTTTCTCCTTTGCGGCGATGAACTTATTTATGTTTCGGCCTGATTTTGTGTATTTTTCTATAATCAGGATGCAGGTTTCGGTGTGTCCGTAGCTTGCGGCATTATGCAAGGCAGTCCAACCATAACTATCCTTTGCGGCGATGCTTGCGCCGGTTTTTATGAGCCTCAATATCTTTGAGTTTTCGCCATCAGATGCGGCTTTGATGAGCAGATTGTCAAGCCTTCTTCCAATAAACAGCCTCTTTATCGGCTGCGCAGCCGATATCAGTACCTCTCTTGTGCGCTCCCAATGTCTTTGGGGTTTGTTTGCCTGCTGCTCTTGGCGCTGTGCCATGCTGTTATTGTGCGGCAAACGGTTTAAAACTTAACCTCACAAAGCCCCTCATGGCATCAGAAAACCCGCTGGACATACACAAGGCGCTGAAAGGGAAGATAACCGTCAAAGGCAAAAGGGACATAAAGAGCATGGCAGACCTTGCCGTGCTTTACACGCCAGGCGTCGCCGAGCCGTGCAAGCTCATCGCAAAGGACAAGAAGCTAGTTTATGAATACACGATGAAAGGCAACACAGTTGCCATTGTCAGCGACGGCACAAGGGTGCTGGGCCTTGGCGACATCGGGCCTGAGGCCGCGTTGCCTGTCATGGAAGGCAAGGCGCTAATCATGCAGCAGTTCGGGAACATAGACGCATTCCCGATATGCCTGGACACAAAGGATGCTGAGGAAATCATAAGGACGGTCAAGGCCATTGCACCTGTTTTCGGCGCGATAAACCTTGAGGACATCGAGACGCCAAAGGTTTTCTACATTGAGGAAAGGCTCACAAACGAACTGGACATACCTGTTTTCCATGACGACCAGCACGGAACCGCCATGGTCGTGCTCGCAGGGCTTTACAACGCACTAAAAGTGACAGGAAAAGGCCAGGGCATCAAGATAGGCATAGTTGGCGCAGGCAGCGCAGGCTACGCAATTTCAAAATTATTGAATGCGGCAGGGTTCAGGGATTTGGTTGTGTTTGACAGCCAAGGCGCGATCTACAAAGGCAGGCCCAATTTGGAGGAATACAAAAATGTGCTTGCGGCATTCAATTCATCGGGCTTCAAGGGCAAATTAATTGAGTTCAAGGGCGCGGATTTCATAGTGTCTGCAGCATCGCCGGGCGCATTGCCGCTTGAAACTATAAAGGCTATGAAAAAGCCAAACATCGTGTTCTCATTGTCCAACCCAGTGCCGGAGATATCGTACCAGCAGTCAAAGGAGCTTGGCATAGACATTTTCGGCACAGGCAGGAGCGATTACCCGAACCAAATAAACAATTCAGTATGCTTCCCGGGATTTTTGAGGGCATTATTGGACTTGAGAGTGAAAAAAATAACGAACGAAATGAAGATAGCGGCTGCAAAAGGCATAGCAGAAACGGTCCAAAATCCGAACAGGGAAAGGATAATCCCTGACGTTTTTGACAAAAGCGTTGTGCCTAACATCCTGCGCAAAGTGAAGGAAGCGGTTTAACGCACGGTTTTTTCCCCAATCAGCCTTGAAAGGGTCAATTCCTCGCGCTTCTTTGAAAGGAAGCCTGAAACTGAGGTGTGCATCGCCCCCTTTATCAGCATGCTGATTGCCTCTTCTGCATACGCTATGGAATCCGTGGGCGCTATTATGCCCACAGTATTGCCGTAAACCGCAATGTGGCAGTCAACCATCCTTTCTATCTCTTTCTTGACTGTGCCTTCCTTGCCTATGATGCGGCCCTTGACCCGATGGACCGAGTTTTCAGTGTTGCAGAACTCGTTGAGGTCGACAAGGTGGAACATGTAGTCCTTCTCTATTATATATAGCGCAATTTCCGGAGAAAAGCCCCTGCCAATGGCCTTTATGACGTTCTTGCCGAAGTATATCTTGTCAGATGCCCCTTCCATGAGCACGGTGCCGTCATTATGGATAATAAGTTTCAGGCCTAGATTCTTCTCAAGCATCTTCTGCGTGGCCCCGGCCTTGCCGATGAGCCAGCCAACCCTTTCCTCAGGAACCTTTATGATGTTTTGGTCCATCTTTTCACCCACAAGCCCTGCCTCATGAACTTTTATGGCGCTTTGGCTTGCCTTCCTTTTCGCCCACGAGCTTCTGCAGCAGCGCCTTGACCGTTTCGTCAGTCTCCAGCTCCAAGGCCCTTGCAGCGGCGTCAGAGATTTCCTTGTCCTTCTTGGCAGTCATGAGGGCAAGCGCGGCTATCTTCCGCACCTCAATGTCCCAGTCGTCCAGGAAGCCCGCGAATATTGACTTAACGTCTGAATCATTGGCATACTCGGCAAGCATGCCCAGTGCCATATACTGCTTCTCCCCTATGTCGTTCCTTGCGACCTCCTTTATCTGGCCAAGGAATGCGGAAACGGTTTCCGGAGAGGCCTTCTTCAGCGCCTTCAGCATCTCAAGGCCGGCGTCCTCGTCGGCAATCAGCTCCCTGACAATGCCCTCGGCCGCCTTTACCTCCTCAATGAACCTTGAAAGCCCGACAGTCATGTATATGGAGCCGGACGAGTCCCTTATGAGGTTCTTTATGCAGTCGGTGCAGCCCAGGCGGAAAAGCAGCCTCAGGACGATGTATGCGAGCGTTCCCCTCGTGACCTGGGCGAACATGACTGACTTGCTGTCAGTCAGATGCTTGACCGCGATGTTCTGGATGATGTGCGGGTCGTCCCCTTTTATCTTATCAATGGCGGCATCCTCGCCGCCTTCCACGTACGCCTTTACTGCAGACCAGAATATGTCCGACGTGTTCCTTTCGTGAAGAGCGTCCCTGAACCTCCATTTAGACTCGGATTCATTTGCCAAATCAGACACCAGACGATATTTCGCTGAACAGTTCCTGCGGATTGGACTTTAGACCGATTGATTTTTTAAAGAATGCTGAAAGGTTGGCAAGGTCCCGCATAAGGAACTCCTTTGCCTTGGGGTGCCTTATGCTCACGCCCTCGCTGAGGTCTATTATGTATGGCCTGTCGCCCAGCAGTATGTTGTACTCGCTCAGGTCGGAATGCACTATGCCGCCCTTCCACAGGCTCTTCACTGAGCGGATTATCGCATAAAAGTCGTCCTCTATGACATCCGGCTTCACGTCAGCCATCTTCGCGAACGGAAGCCCGCCCTTCCCAAGGAATGTCATGACAACGACGTTGTCCTTCTGGCTTATTGGGCGGGGCGCGTCAACGCCCTCCTTTTCCGCAACAAGGAGGTTCTTGTACTCCTTTTGCGCGAAAAGCCGTATGATGTTGTAGCCTGTCAGCTTTGCCTTCTTGAACCTCGGGTCGCCCTGCAGGTAGTCCATCTTTTTTATGAACCTGGACGTCTCGTTCCTGTATATTTTTATGGCAACGTAATCCTCCTTCATCCTTGCCCTGTACACGTTGGCCTCCTTTCCCGGCGATATCAAATAGTCCATCTTGGTGAACGCGCCCTCCTCCATGAGCTTTCCGAGCGTAATCAAGGTCCGCTTGTCAAAGACCAGGTCCTCTATCTTCCATTTTTCACCTGTCCTCTGGTCCCCCTCGGTGCTCATGCTTTCACTTCCGAGACCATCTTTTTCATCTGCTGGAGCAGGTAATCAACTGGAAGGCCGCTGAACAGGAAGGCCGCGGCCCTGGCATGCCCTCCCCCTGACGCATTGTCCTTGTACTCGGAAACAAGCGCCTTCACAAGCTCGTTGGCCCTGACGCCCTTGTCATAGGCCTTGTGCCCGACCCTGAGTATCAGGGACTTTTCGGAGTATCCTATGACAACGACGTCCTCGTCCCCTGCCATCTCGTACGCCCTTGTCGTCATCTTGCCCCTGCCAGGGAACTCCGAGCGCTTGGCCGCCCTGTCAAGGTTCACAGTAATAAGCGTTATGCCGTTCCCAAGCATTTCCTTTTTCATGTTCTGGCTTATGGCGCTTGAGACGTTTTCAATATGCTCCTTTGCCTTTGCCAGTATGCTCTGGTACAGCGCATTGTCTCCCATCAGGTCCTTGTAGAACTCCAGCCTGTTGCCGAAAGACGAATATGATGCTACGAAATCAAAGACAAGCGCCCTTTCCCTGTCCTTTTCGGAAATTGGCATTATGCCGCTCTTGTCGCCTGCAAGCGATATGCCCACTGTGTCGGATGCGTCATAGCCAAGCAGCTTGACAGCCTCATATGCAAGGTATCCGGCAGTGAACTTGCTGGCGTCCTCCTCAGGCCCATAGAGCCATGGGTTGAGCACGATGCCCACCCCCGCCAATGCCTGCGAGCAGGGATGGTGGTCAATCGCCAGTATGCTTATGCCTGCTGATTTCACAAGGTCCAGCGCCTCCATGCTCTCGTCGTTGGTGCAGCAGTCAAGCAAAACCAAAGTCGGGAATGCCTCGAATTTCAGCTGCGCGATGTCGTTGAACGCGTCCTTGTTGCTGTAAACCGCGGAGTTGTGCTGCATCTTGAACCCGGAGATTGCCTGGGAGACTGAAAGCGCGGCAGATATGCCGTCTGCGTCCCCATGGAACCTCATTATGGTTTTTGGATGCATGATTGAAAGCGCCTTTAGGGCCTTTGCCGCCAGTTCAATTGCAGGCCTGCATTTCTCAAGCACAGGGGACTTGACAGTTGGGCTCCAGTCCCCTATTTTTATGCCGAGCATGCCAACGGCTTCTGCAAGCGTGGGGTTTTCCAATTTTTCTATCTTGGACGGAATGACAATGTTATCCGATACCTCGCCGGTTATGCGGAGCAGGTCCAGCCTGCTGAACCGCTCATTGCTCTGCAGCGCGTATTCGCATGCCCCGTCGGTTATGGAATGGCTTCCGGCATTTGCGCGCATTACGATTGCGTTAAGCTCTATCTCCATCTACAGCTCCACCTTCAGGCCGTCATAGCCAAGCAAAACGTTTCCCTTGAAGCGCTTCCTTGCCTCGTCCTCAAGCGCCTTTTCCCTGCCCTTGGCGTACCTTGGGCTTATGTGCGTCAGTATGAGCGTCTTTGCGCCTGACTTTGCGGCAAGCGCTGCCGCGTCCAATGATGTCGAGTGCCCCTTCCTGTGCGCATCCTTTTCCATGCCTGCGGAAAACGTGCACTCGTGTATTATTGCGTCGCAGCCCTTTGCCAGCTTTTCCATGCCAGGGAACGGCGCAGTATCCCCGGTATAAAGGACCTTCAGGCCCTTTGTTTTGTACGTAACTTCAGCGAGCCTTATCGTTTTTCCATTGATTATAAGCTTGCCCTTTTCCATTATCTCTGTGAACATCGGCCCTTTCAGCCCCATTGATTTTGCCTTTTTCTCGTTGAAGCGCACGCGCTCGTTTTCCTCAAACAGGAATCCGTAGCTGTCCTGCCTATGTTTCACTTTGAACGCGCTTATCGTGAAATCGCCGCCCTTGAGCAGCACGCCTTCCTTTATCGTTTTTACTTTTATGAAATCGGACTTTCTGGACATGATGTCCTCAAAGCCCTTTGGCGCGAAAATGCTGAACGTGTCGCCTTTTTCAATGGGCGATGCATGGCCTTCCGGGTAGCCGTAAAGCCCGAGCAGCCTCATGGTCTCAAGATAGCCGTAAAGCCCGAGGAAGTGGTCCATGTGCAAATGAGTTATGAAGACATGGCGTATGCTGCCGAAGCCCAGCCTGTGCCTCATCAGCTCCCGCTGCGAGCCCTCGCCCATGTCCCAAAGGAACGGGAAGCCCTTCCAACTGAGGAAGATGCACGGCATCCCCCTTTCAGGGCTGGGCATGCCTGCGGACGTGCCTATTAATTGGATTGACATGCGTGCCATTGCCGCCTTATTGCATGTGACGGTTTAAAAATGGCGTTCCCTTGCCGGATGGCGCATCCGTCGGAATCACATATGCTTTTTAACCTTATCTTTCAAATCAAACCGTGGTAACATGCAGGAACTCATAAATTCGGTGCTCAGCGAGAACAGGGCGAGGACTCCGGAAGAGATTGCGCCGGCATCCTCCCAGGCAGGAAACCCTGCGGTAAATCTCGACGAGGTTCTAAGGAAGGTCAGGATAACCGTCATAGGCGTCGGGGGAGCCGGATGCAACGCCGTAACGAGGCTGTTCCTTTCAGGCATAGAGAGCGCAAGGACGATAGTCATAAACACCGATTCAAAGCACCTGCACACGATATCAAAGGCGCATGAGAAGTACCTGTTGGGCAAGACCATGACAAGGGGCATAGGCGCAGGCGGCGACGCCGGTGTCGGAAGGCGGTGCGCGGAGGCAGACGCAGAGGACCTGCGAAAGCTGATAGGCGAAAATGAGATAGTCTTCATCGCCGCGGGCATGGGCGGCGGAACCGGGGCAGGCGCGTCTCCTGTAATAGCAAGGATAGCAAAGGAACAGGGAGCCATGGTCATAGGCATAGTGACGTTCCCGTTCAAGCTGGAGCGCATAAGGGTAAAGAAGGCGCAGGACCATATCAGGGATTTGCTGAAGGAAGTTGACACATTAATCGTGATTGACAACAACAAGCTGGCGGAATTCGCCCCTAACCTTCCGCTGGACGCGGCGTTCAAGCTCGCGGACAGCATCATGGCAAGGGCGGTCAAGGGCCTTACGGACAGCATAATGCTGCCCTCGCTGATGAACATAGACTATGCAGACGTAAGAAGCGTCCTGAAAAACAAGGGCATAGCCATGATATCGCTCGGAGAGGGAAACGGCGCCAACAGGGTGCAGGATGCCATAAAGAACACGCTCTCGCACCCGCTGCTTGAAGTAAACTACGAGGACGCCAAGGGCGCGATAGTGCACATAGAGGGAAGCGAAGGGCTGACGCTCGGGGAGGCCATAACGATAGGGAACGAGATAACCAAGAGCTTCGACCCTGAAGCGGAAGTCAAGATGGGCGCAAGGATAAACCAGTCCTTGGACGACACCATAATAGTGACTGCGATAATCACCGGCGTAAAGTCGCCGTCCATACTCGCAAAGGAAGGGGGAGGCAGCGAGACGCCGCTGGTGCTTTGACAGTAAACGGTGAATGAAAGATGTTCTCATTCGACAATGCGTTCATGCTAGCGATAATATTCTTTGCAAACATACTGCCTGGCATGCTGCTGGCGCTCGGCCTGCTCAAAGGCAACAAGGAATTGGGAATCATTGAAAAGCTGCTCATAGGCGCAACGCTCGGGTTCCTGCTTCCGGAGATGGTGCCGTTCCTGCTCTCAATCATAGGAATCGGTTTTTCATACATGCTCGCGCTGGCATCAGTGGCGCTCATGTACGTTGCAGCCATAATATCAATCGCCTATGCGTATAAGGGAGAGAACGCAGCGGAACTTCTTAACTTCAAGAACATCAAGCTGGAGCCGCTTTCAATTGTGCTGTCCATACTGCTGATTCTGCTGCTGTTTTTCTCGTTCACCATAAGGCTCAGCTCCATAAGCCCCGTATACATGGAGCTGGACCCGTATTTCTATTCATACGGCGCGATATACATACTCGAGGACGGCGCAGTGCCGCTCCGCGACAGCACGGCCTGGTGGCCCGAAAACGCAAGCTCGCACAGGGCCATGCCCAGCCTTATCTACCTGGAGTCCACATGGTACTCCTCCTACACCCACGGGGCTTCGGGGACAGTCAACTCGTATGTGCTCGCATACGCATCTAATTTCTATCCGCCGATAGCCGCGGCGCTGACCGTCTTCTTCATATACCTGTTTTTCAAGATGGAATTCAACAGGGAGACCGGCCTTGCGATAGCGGCGCTTCTTTCACTGATACCAAGCTACCTTTTCAAGACGCTTTCCGGGGTTTTCGAGGCCCAGCCCATGTCATTCCTTCTTTATACATCAATGCTGGCGCTCGCCTATGCATACCTTAAGACGAAGGACAAGGGGGCACTTGCGGCCCTTTCCCTGATATACATACCTCTGCTGCTCGGGTCAACCGGCAGCGGGATAATGCCACTCATGCTTTCCGTAGTCATAACGATTCTGGTCGTGATGAACTTCGCAAAGTACCGCATGTCGGGCGGCAAGGACGAAAACCCGGCAAAGGACAACATGAGCTACCTCTGCCTTGCCGCGGCGCTCCTGGTGACATATACCGCATTCGCCATCCTGCAGGACTATTACCAGGACGGGATGATAGGCTTCGGCTCAATAAGCTTCTTGGGGATAATCGCGCTGCCGTTTTTGCTTCCGCTTGCGCTCAAGTTCATTTATGAGGACAAGGCAAAGATGGAAATGTTCATGAAGAACGAGTATACTGTCTATGCCGGCATATTGGTGCTGCTGATATTGTTCTTGGCGTCGCCGTTCGGCTCCGCCACATTGGACTATATAAAGCCGGCGTTCGCGGGCGGAAACTACAATTCTGTGCTTGAGCGCACGATTGCCGAGCACCAGCAGGCCGGGGACGATTTAAGCTCCGACTTGGGGGCGCTTGGCGGAACCATAAACATACCGGTGATAAAGGACATAATCGCATTCATCTCCGGCATTGTGAACTTCATGTACACCTTCGCAATAGGGATAATCAATGCTGCATTTGGCCTTTATCTGCCCACAATAAACAAGAGCCCAAGCATAGCGGCTGTCGCAATGCTTGGTTTCATGGTGCTGACGCTCTATGAGATTGCCAAATTCCTCAAAAGCAGGGAAATACCGCTGCTTTTCGTGTTCGTGGCAGTGGTGTTCTATCCCCTGTCCATAGCCGGCCTGATAACGGCGAAGTTCACCATCTTTTTCACGTTTGCGTTCATATTGCTGATGGGATACGTGTTCGGGAAAATATATGGGATGGCAAGCGAGAGGCTCAAAAACTTCAAATTGGACAAGGAGGGCAGCCCGCTTCCAATAAGGCTTATCGTGTTTGCCGCGCTTTTCCTGATTCTAATCTATCCGGTGGTGCTTTCCTCCTTCTCAGTCAAGATGATGGCGCTTTCGCTGTCGCCGAAGTTCGGGGACAATCCCCATGCGTTTGACGCCAAGGCGGCCACGCTATGCAAGCTGATGGGGAACGACCAAGGCAGCGAGCCGTGCAAATACGCCGCAAACCCGGACCAGTACCTTTCAGAGATACAGAACCAGTATTCCTCGGACATGTGCTTCTATACGCTGCTTTACGACAGCATAGTCAGCAACAAGAATGACGGGGACATGCAATCTGTCGCAAGCATAAGGTGCTCGGAGATATCGCCGCCTTGGATAACGGCGCTTGACTGGATGGGCAAAAGCCTGCCGGCTGACGCCCGCGTCATGAGCTGGTGGGACTACGGCCACTGGACCAACTTCTTTGCCAGGAGGGCAAGCGTCATAAGGAACGAGCATGCGAGCATACCCATGATACAGGACGTTGCGCACGCCTTCATAATGGCGAACGAGACGGAAGCGATGGAGATAATGCAGAAATACGACTCGAAGTACCTGCTGGTGGACAGCGAGATTATACTCGGCTCCGGGAGTGTCTTCGGCGCCAAGTTCTACGCATTGAATTACCTCGCGTGCTCCAGGGACAACCTTACTGATGTCTTTACGGCGCAGATGGGCTCGCAGTGCGAGTACGACAACCTGTGGGAGGAGATAGTTCCTACGACGGAGCCGTGCCTGATATCGCCGATTTCCCAGAAGTACGGCGTGGTTGCCAAGAAAAGGGTCGTGACGTCCGAGAACGGCATAGTCAAGAGCGTTGGCCTCGCACCCGCATACTGCATGGGAAACGTCACGCTGGCGAACGGCCAGCAGATGGCCGGAACGTATTACCTTGACAGGAAGGCGCCTTCCGGCGAGCTTATGCTCAACAGGGCCATACTGGAGCCGACCAGCCAGGGCAGCTACGTGCTGCTTTACACGAAAGACGTGGTATGGATGGTGAACGGCCAGCTGACGGACGGGTACGACGACAGGATAGGCAAGGGCAGGTTCTACGACTCCATGGTGTACAAGGGGTTCGTGCTTGGCCAGCTGGACGGCTTCAGCAAGGTGTACGACAACGGGTACATCAAGATTTACGAGATAATGAACTACACGCCCACAGGATGAGCCTATCTCCAGCAAGGCGTAAGAACATTTTAAAACCCTTATTAACACAAAAGAAGCATGCAAAAGCTTTCAGCATCAAGAAGGGAAAGGACAAACCAGCTCAGGCTGCTTCTTCCAAAAGGGAGCCTGAACACGCCTGGCAGGGGAGACACCTGCGGGATGATGAAAAAGGCCAAATATGACATACTTGGATATGAGCCGGGCAAGGAAACCGAGCCCATAAGGATAGCGAACGACAGTGATATCCGCGTTATGCTCAGCAGGCCGCAGAGCGCGCCAACCGAGCTGATTCTGGGGATGGCGGATGCCGCAATTGTAGGCTCTGACTGGGTCAATGAAACGCAGGGCCTGAAAGGCAAACAGATAATTGAAATTCTTGACTTGGAATATGGCAAAGCGGAGCTGGTGTTCGCATCATCAAAAAAATACCGCAGCCTGAACGCTTTTGTTGCAGCCATGGACAAGACCAATAAAGATATAGTGTGCTTTAGCGAATACGTAAATACCACAGCAGCCTTTCTGGCATCATGCGGCGCTTACAAGAGGATTTTTGGCAGCAGACAGCCCATGAAAGAGATAAGGGGCACTGTGCTGGGCAGAAACAGCAAGGCCAAGGTTGTCATGAGCGACGGCGTCACTGAAGGGTATATTGCAAAAGGGGCGAACCTGGTCATGGACAATTCCCAGTCAGGAAGCACCATGGCAAGATACGGCCTTGAGGTTATTGAGGAAATCGGGACTTCGAGCGCGCGCCTTTATGCACGGGCAGGCGCATTGGCAGATTCCTGGCTTAAAGGCAAGATAGATGAGCTTTCAAGGCAGCTTGCCAGCGTAGTTGAGGGCAGCAGGAAATATTATGTTGTGTTAAACGTGCCCAGCGACCGCATTGACAAAGTGGTTGAGTATGCGCGCTTGAACGGCCTGTTTGCGGATGAGCCAACCATCGTGAGCGGAAAGAAATTCTGCCAGATTAGCCTGCTGGTGCCAAAGGCCAACTGGCCCAAGATAAGCCAAGGCTTGGTAGAGCGGGGAGCCAGGAACATAATCCCGTTAGAACCCGGCTATGTGCTTGAAGGACTGCCCAATATTTAATAATGGGAATATCTGCCAATCCCCTTCCTTTTTTAACCCTTTGCGAGCTACAATAGAGGCGTAGGGATGGCGGAGCCCGGTCAAACGTGCCAGACTCAAGGCGGAAAAAGACAAGGCGTAAATAAAGACACGTGAGACATCTGGTGCCCTAGCGGCTACGTGGGTTCAAATCCCACTCCCTACACAATCCTTTTTCTTCAGAGAAGAAAAAGCCTTGGGAAAAAGAAGCTACTTTTGTCTTTTAGAAAAAGAAAGCTCTTGCGGAAAGAAAACTGTATTTGGTGTCTGTGGACACAAGTTCCTCCCTATCCCCTGATTTTTGGGCTCTATTGAGCCAATAGTTGTTTTTTGCTAAAGCCTTTTCCAAAGAACAAATCGTCGTTTTTTGCTGGAGCTTTTTAAGAAAAAGCTCCGCGGAAAGAAAATTGTTTTGGCGCCGACTGACGCCATAAACGGTCTGGCGATTAGCCCTTTGGCTTTTTCGGCTCTCTTGCGGCCACCCGTTTGTTGTAATCATCTATGACTTTTTGCTTGGTTTCGCGCAATGCCGCCTTTCTGGCTTCTTCATCAGCACTTTTCTGCATTTGTGATGCCGTTTCAGGCGCCTGTCCCAACGCCTGCTGTTCGGATTGCTTTGATGGCGGCTTTTCTGGGCCGCCTTCTTTGAAGACGACCCCGGTCTCTTTCTCTTGAGGCCGCTTTTCAGCGGGCGGCGGCTCTGCGGGAGGCGTTGGCCGCCCGCCAGGCCCGGATGGGGGCAGTTCTCCATAAAGCATCGGCGCCGGCCTCCCCCTCCCCCCAAAATATGTGTCATACGTATCAAGCGCGCCCGTGGTGACCTTGCCAATGAAATTATGATAATCCTCCAATGCCGCATAATCTGCCTTGGTGCCATTCTTATCCTTAATCCCATCGTCAGATAATTCCTTGGAATATTCCTCTTTCGCACCAATTGCGAAATAATTGCGCAGGCAATCCTTATCATAGTCTTTGCTGATGAACGCCCTATGGAAAGTCTCATCCGAAGCTCCGGTCATGATGTCTGCAGCCGGGCTTGAATTTGCGATGTTCTCCAGCAGTCCGCTAAAATCAAAAAAAGACGCCGAAGTGAGATTTCTCCTGTTTCTTGTCTCATAAATGCGGTTTTTCATATCATCTTCAGTTACCTTGATAAGGTTCTTCTTTTCATCCTCATAAAGATCAGAGACTACGAAGGAAAGCGACGAAAGCGCCAACGCCCCGGAAGGCGCGCCGCTGACTCCCCCGCCGCCTGCCGGCTTCGGGAACTGCCCCTGCTGCTCCAGCGCGCTCTTCATTATACTGGATTCATCCGCAGAAAGCTTGTCGAGATTGAACTGCTTCAGGATTTTATTTTCCCTGTCGTCCGGGATGGCAGTGCCATTCTTGTCGACCAGGTCAAACTTCTTTTGGTCAGGACTAAAGACAAGGAAGACATTTTCCCTGCCCTCATCCAGCTGGAACTTCTCCAACTTCTCATAAAGCTCCTTATGGGATTTCAGGTTATCCGTAGACGCCTTGGAAGTTAGCATGCCTTCCATTGAATCAAAAAGCTGCGCGACGACACCGGCTCTTGATTCGACTCTTGATTCTGCCCCCCCGACCCGGGCGGACATGGCATCCCTAACATCCTGATATGGAATTACATCATTGGAACTGAAATAAGGCAGCACTTTTTCCTTTATGCTGTTCTTGGATGTCTCGTTGAATGCAGCATATATCTTCGTGAAACTCTCTGATGCATCTTTCATATTAAGCTCTGCCTTCACATCATTCCCTGTTATGCGCTCCCCGGAAGAATTGTTGATCTTAGTCCCTCCCTCATCTATGCCATTGAATACGAGGTCGGTGCCTCTGAGGCTATCCTTAATCGCGCCTACGTTTACATTTCTAAATTTGTCCAGTTCTGTGATAAGCTGGGATCTGTCATTTTCACCCATAGACTTGGTTGCGTCCTCAAGGGAAACTGCCTTGCCAGTTGCCTTGTCTCTCACCAAGAAATTGCCTTCAGAATCCGCTCCTGAGAATGAATAACCTGCCACGGCAGTGCCGAATATTGTATTTATATTTTTAAAGGTATCTGTTCCCAATGCTGAGGACGCTTTGGAGAAATCCGCCCATGAGTCCTCGTTCATCCTAGCCTTTGCCTGGTCCATGGTTAGCTTCTCTTTGCTTACTTTGTCAACTATGACAATATCGCCATTCCTCCCATTGAAACCTTCCAGCGCCATGCCGTTCCTGTCCAATACATCGGCAAGCTTTCCCATAGGGACGATTTGGGCTGCGGCAGCTCCTGCTTCAAGGTCTTTTTGATGCGCTATGCCGAGCGCTTTTTCAATTATGCCGGATGATGCCTGGATTGCCTCAGTCCTCTTCAGCGCCAAGTTCTCTGCTGTAAAGCTGCTCTCAGGCTTCGCGCCATTTGCCATGTCTGTTAGGGTTATCATAGAATAGGCATTGTTCTCAATGCCGTATTCCGATATTACCTTGTCTTTATTTTCACCGCTGATTTCCTTGCCATTCTTGGTTATTTTTATTTTATCGGATATTTCCATTCCGCTGGCGCCGGGAACCGCCGTTATGGTGTAGCCGTCATTTACCATGCCCAAAAGGCCGTTGACAACCTGCAGCTTTGCGCTGTTCGCGCTAACGTCTGTCCTTAGTTCCCTCTCCATTTTCAGCTGCTCAACCATATATGTTGCATTGGCCTGGTTGACATATTCAGGATGATCCGGGAACATTGCTTTCAGCACATTCTGCGGGGCATTGGCGTCTGTCCCAATCGCATTGAAATCCAACAAAAGCTTGTCGGCTCTGTCTTCCTCGCCGCTCAAGCGCAGCGACAGTGCTATCGCTGCCACTTTGTTTCCTATGGAATTCTGGGCTATCTGGCTTATCTTAACTTGGAATTCTCTTTCCGGCTGCAGGATATTGCCCTCAAGATAATGCACCGGCAAATGCGATTCCCTCATCAGCTCCATCTGGTCATTCAGCATGGTGCCGTAGGCTATCTTCATGCCTATGAAATCCGAAAGCTGGTCCTTAAGTTTCTCGTCCTTAATGCCGCTTAGCCTGTTGTCCTTGCCGCTTTGGAGGTCTTTCATCTCTGAAAGCGTGAGGGAATCCTTGCTGAGCGCGGCAAAAAGGGCCTTGGCGGTGCCGGAGAGGCCCTCGTTCTGCTCTATCCTGGATTTCAAGGATGATATGTCATCCCAAAGCTTCGTCATCCCTTGCTTGTTTTCAGCTACTTTCTTGTCTGTCGCAGGGAAGCATTTCAGGACAAAGCCCGGCATCACGGAATCCCTTTCCTTGATTAGCTTCTCGTTCTCCTTTTCGAGCTTTTTTATGTCCTTGTTTGACGGATTGTTTTCCCTAAGCCTGGCAATCACGCCTTCCTTTTCCTTTATTTGGGCTTCCAAAACAAAATATTTGGCTATCGCTGCATCATAGTTCTTGTTGAAATACTCCAGGCTGAAACCGGGCCTGTTTTTCAGATTTGATAAAAGTTTTTTCTTGATGTTATCCTTTATCGTCTTGTCCATGGCTGCCTTATCCTGCCTATTTATCTCCTTTTTGATTTCTTCTTTGCTTATTGATTTGACGTCCATAGCATTGATTCCGAATGTCTTTAAGACCAGCGATAATGAGGCGCCGATTGCGCCCAGCGAAATGCCGCCAAGGCCCTTGAGGATGCTTAAGCCCGCCCCTGATTTAGCCCAGCCCGCTTTCATCTCCTGCCCAAACTTTTTGAAGTCAGTGACCTGCACAGTTACCGGATTTCCCTTCTTGTCTATTTTCTGGGCGCCGGTTTTGGTAAGCACGGGCACCTTCACCTGGGACTTTTGTACTGCCGCCTCTATTCCCAGCATCTTGCCTCCTTGTTCTGCTATTTTCTTGCCGGTAACCCAGCCTGTGGCACTGCCTAATGCATTTGCAACTTTTACAAAGCCTATGGCAAATTTCTGAGAGCCAGTCGGCTTTCCGCCCTTGGCTTTTTCTGCCTCGCCCTTGACCGCGGCCTTCCTGATGCCGCCCTTGTCGCCAGCCAGCCCCTCATTCACACTTTTGGCCGCGCCGTATACTGACGCCGTCTTGCTGACCACGCTTCCCAGCACGCTCTCGTGCTGGCTCATCGCAGCCCCGACAGACGACTGTATCGCCTGCGTATTCGGCTTTATGTAGTTTCTCTGCGCCCTGTCCATGCTGAACCAGAAGAACGGGTTAACGCCCATGTAGAACATGCTGGCTATCAACAAGCCTACTAAAATGGAAATCGGCAGGCATATGCTCAATTGGTCCGTTGAAAGCACCCTTGTGCCAGAAGCGCGGGTAAGGACCATTGACGACGACAGGAATAGGTTGGCTGGGTCCCAATTGCCAGTCCCGGTGAGATTGAACACCTTTGCGGTCTGTCCCCAGTTTCCCGATACAGGATTGCCCGCTGCGTCCTTGCATGCATCAATGCCCGTATATGAGGTCATGCCTATGCCGTTAGGGGGCGGAGCTGGAGGTCTGGGATAGGACGGCTTGTAGCCGATGTTGCCGTTGTCGTCAAAAACCACGAGGCAGTCGTCTATGGCGCACGTCAGCGACGCGTTGGAATAGCAGAAGACCGCTACAAACGTCGTTTTGTTCATCATCGCCTTTGAGGCGCTGAACGTGGCAGTTCCGCTCCCGTCCGTTATCGTCCTGCACAGGTACTCTTTCCTGAATCCCGTGGTGTTGAACGGCTGGATGAATATTACCGCGTCCTTTACAGGGACGTCATGGCCGTTGATTGTGGCAAAAAGCGAAACATTGTAATTTGTGGAATTGTCGGGATTGGTCCCAACCAGCTTTATGGATATGCTTGAGACCTCGGCCTTGTCGTAATAGTCCAAGGGGACGCAGGCGCTGAAAACCATTCCGAAGACAAGCAGCAGCGGGAGAATGTGCCTCATGCCCATGGTTCGCTTTTGCCTGGCCTTGTTTTTAAACATAGCGCCTAAGGAAACCGAGGTTCCCTTGAAGCATTTTTCCAAAAGGCTTCAGCGAAAAACGTTGGCCCAACCCCCCCTTCTTACTAAGCTGTTGCATCTGGGGTATTTTTGCCAAACCACAAGATTTCAGCTTGCTTTTCCAAGCGCATAAAGCCTTTCCAGCCTTTTTACGGTAAGCGGATGCGTCATAAGCAGTTCACTAAGCCCGCCCTTGCCCTTCTCCTTTTCCAGTATTTCGGCAAAGGACGAACCGCGCCCCAGCATCAGCGCAATCTCGTTTATGGTCCCGCGCTCATTTGCTGAAGGCGAGGCTATGTAGAAGGAGTTCATGCTTTTGTTCTGGGCCTGCGCCTGCGGGGCCGCGTTCGCGTAGCTTATCCTTGTCAGCGCCATCATCAGCGCCTTCGGGTTTGCGGTCGCATAGGCGGAGAACTCGTCCGCATAATACTCCCTTGTCCTTGATATGGCAAGCACTATGAGCTGGCCCAAAAAGCTTGCCACGTTCGCGCCTATTATCGTGGCCAGGAACGAACTCTGGCCGTTGTTGTCCTTTCCGCCGAAGAAGATGATGAAGGCATAATAAAGCAGTATGGGAAGCGCGCCGGCAAACGTCATCACAAGCACGTCCCTGTGCCTTATGTGGCCCATCTCATGGGCGATTACAGCCTCAATCTCGTCCGGGCCGAGCATCCTCAAAAGGCCGGTATGCACGGCTATGGCAGAGCTGGACTGCGTCCTGCCGAAGGCAAAGGCGTTCGGATAGGGGTTGTCAACCAGGTACAGTTTCGGCACAGGCACGCCCGCAATGCCGGCATACTTCGCCAGTATCGCCCTTATCTCAGGCAATTCGCCTTCCTTCACTTCCTTTGCCTTAGTGGACCATTTTATTATCCAAGGCCCTATGTACCATTGGACAAGGAGGAATGCGAACGAGATTATAATCCAGACTAGTATCGAGCCGCTGCCCGAGAATCCCGCATAGACCAGTATGAGGCCCAAAACGGATGCGACTATGCCGAAGACCAGCATGGTGACAAGCATCATCCTGAGCGTAAGCCCGAACGTACTGTATTGTGTGGATGCCATGGTTATCTCTCCTTGCCTGGATTTTAAAAATGAAATGGTTGAAAAAATCAACCCTTGAATTTGTACTGCCTGCCGCTGCCGCCCCCTTCCCTCAGGAAGAAATAGTATATGGCGACTATTATGGCTGCTATCGCCACGATGGCCAATAGCGCCGCGGCCAGCACGCCGACCCAGTCAAGCGGCTTTGGCGGCTGCGCCTGTGCGCAAAGTCCCGCGCTCATGTTGCAGCTGCCTGAGCAGCAGTCGCTGTCAATCTTGCATGCCCCGTTGTCTGCGGCGCACGTGATATTGGCCCCTGAGACATTCTGGGTCACGTTGGTTGGATGGGTCGCGTTTCCTCCCTGCTGAGCCGCTGCCCTGGCCATTGCGCCAATCACGGCAAACGCGTTGTTGCCTGAGACGTTGTTCAGCATTATGGAGACATTGAGGCTGCCGTCGCCATTCACGTCAACGGTCCTGTTCTCGCCCACATAAACGGTGATTGTGCCAGTGAGGCTGTCCACCTGGTATGCCGCATACTCGGCGCCGACGTCAATCAGGGTGACGTTGATGTACCTGGTGGAGCCGTTGCTTACATACGGGATTTGGCTTGTCTGGTTCCTGGACATGCCGCCCTGGGTGCCGTTCCCGGCAGTCTGGTTCTGCTGGCCTCCTGCTGCCGCGCAGCTGAACGACACTGTCAGCGAGGCGCTGTCGTAGCCGTCCTTGTCCGCATACACGACGTACGTGCCGCTTGCGAGGTTGCTGAAGGTGTATCCCGAGGTATATGCCGTATGCCTGTCGTCCGAGTTTATGTAGACGGTAACCCCGCTAAGCGCCGTGCCGCTGCTGGCTACAGTAACCCTCACGTTGGCAGTTCCGTCGCTGTTGCATGACGTGTAGTTGGATATCGCCATTGAAGGCAGCGCCGCCCCGCCTCCGCCGCCCCCTCCGCCCCCTCCGCCTCCGCCACCGCTTGTCTTTACGGTAACGGTCCTAGACAGCGAGGATGACGAGTAGTTCTCGGTCGCGTTGTACACCAGCTTCACTGTGTGAGTTCCTGTCGCAGACCAGGACGTGCTGTTGTAGATGTTGCCGTTGCCTGAGCGCGAGAACGCGCTGTCCAGCCATATCTCTATGTGGCCGTTGGCCGGCGTTGTGACAGTGCCGTTGAATGTGACTGTGGCGCCGGTGTTGACGGTTATTCCGCCAGCAACCCCATTGACGGTAAGGCTTATGCTGGGCGCCGCCTTGGCTATTGTTAAATTATTTGAGGCGGATGCGCCTGTGTAGTTCTCAGTCCCGCTTATGTTGCACACAAAGAGGTATGCCCCTGCCGGCAGGTTGGCTATGCTTTCGGCGTAGCCTAGACCGCTTGCCATGAACGTGCCGTTCCTGTAAATGGATACGTTAAGGCCGGCTTGGCCGCTGCATGAAACGTTTATGTTGCTGTTGTTCCATGTCGGCGTCCATCCTGCTGACGAGGAGAACGTGAGCGCAGTTGACACTTGCGCTATTGTCAGCGTGTTTGATGCGCTGCCGTTCGTGTAGTTCTCGTTGCCGCTTGTGTTGCACACATATTCGTATGTGCCTGCAGAAAGGTTCTGCGGGTCGCTCGCAAAGCCCATGCCGCTGTCAACAAGCGTGCCGTTCCTGTAAAGCTCCATGTTCACCTGCGCGGCTCCCGTGCAGTTGACTATAGTTCCGTAAGGCCAGGTTCCGCTCCATGATGGTGAAGCTGCCAATGCGGCACTCGGGTCTGCCATAAGCACGGTTATGCTCATGTTTGGCATAGAGTCGTTCAGGTTGCTCCACGTGTCATTGGCAGTCCACCTGTAAGTATATTCTCCTGCCGCGAGGTGGCCGGTGTCGTACTCGAACTGGCTGCCTGCCTGGCTTGTGAATGGCGATTGGACCAAAGAGCCGCTGAAGTTGTTCTCAACAAGCACTGTGTCAAGTCCCGTTTCATCCGTCCAGGTTGCGTTCAGCAGGTATGAGAGGTTGGGCCTGTATGTGTCGTTGATGTTTGCGCTTGGCTCCAATGCGGTATAATTCGGCGCATTTGATTCAGGCGTGAGGTTCATGGCAAAGAACACTGTGTCGTTGGCCGTGTTGCCTGCCGAGTCGTTTGCAATCACCGTAATGGTGTGGTTGCCGTCGCTTATGCCAAGGAGCGAACTGATGTTGGAGCATCCGGCAAGGCCGATTGCCGCGCCTCCGTCAACCATGTATCTGCAGTATGCAAGGTTCGCATCCGATGCAGTGTAGTTCAGGTCGATGTTGGCCGTGGTGTATATGGTTATGTTGTCTGGCGACTGGATTGCGACTATTGGCGCAGTGGTGTCAACCGTGAAGGTGCGCCCAGAACTGACTGTTGTGCCTGCGCTGTCGTTGGCCCAGGCCGTCATGTTGTATATTCCGTCGTCAAAGTCAAGGGTAAATGGGGCACCTGGAGGAGTATAGATTACATTGGTTCCGTTGGTGTAGAACCATACCGTATCCAAGTTCGTGTCATTCGCGCTTATGTTTATCAGTATTGTGCTGGTGTTGTAGTAATAGCTTAGCAAAGGCGACACTATCGTTATGGTCGGGCTTACCGTGTCGACCGTGAAGTTGTCGGTTCCGCTGACTGCTATGTTGTTTGCTGCGTCAGAGCAGCTGACATTCCAAAGGTGGCTGGTTTCGGTAGCGTTGTATGACAATGACGCGGGCGTGTTGTTATGCGCATTGACACTGCCTGCAGCCGAGCCGTCAACATAGACGACGCATGTCATGTTTTCCGAAATCGCGTCAACCGCGGTGAACGACAGGCTTACCAGCGATGAGGCCGGGAAGCTGTTGTTCTCCGGAGCCACAAGGGTTATGCCGGGCGCAGTCGTGTCTATCACTATTATCCTGGTCTCTGTTTTATTGAAGTTGCCGGCCAGGTCGGACACCGAGGCATTGAGGTAATACACACCGTCGCTAAGGTTGTTGAAAGTGTGCGCTAATACTAAAATGCCGCTGGCGCTTCCGTTAAAGGTGTCATAGAGGCCAGCGGGAGTGTAAAGCGTAATTATGCCATTCATGGTGTTGGTATCATTCATAATCAGATTCACGTCTATATTAGGTATCGGGGTTCCCGTTGACGAATTGGTCGTAGGCGAGGCAAACCATATCTGCGGGACAGTCCTGTCAACGGTCACGTTCCTGGTCTCTGTGCTGTTGGAGCGGCCGACCATGTCGTACGCCGTTGCGTTGAAGTAATACGTGCCTTCTGCAAGGCCGCTGAAGTTCGCAAGGAAGCTGCTTGAGTTGGACCATGTCTGGTTCCTGAGCGCACCGCTCGCGTTGTACAGCCTGACGGTCACGTTCGCGAAGCTTGAATCATTAACACTGACGTTCGCGATTATGCTGTTCGCAAACGAGGACGAGTTCGTTGACGGCGTTGCAAAGCGTATCGCCGGGTTTGTCGTGTCCACCGTGAAGTTCACGCTGGCTGTCGAGACGTGGCCGACCATGTCGGTTGACCACACCGTAAGGGTGTTGGCTCCCTCCGTGAAGGTCCTGTTTACAGGAACCATGTAGGTCTCATTGGCCGTCCCGTTGTAGAACCAGGTCGTGTTCAGGTCTGCATCAGTCACGTTTATGCTCACAAGCACCGTTGAGTTGCTGTATGCCGTGGCTGCCGGGGATATTATCGTTATGCTTGGCGCTATGGCGTCAAGCGTGACGTTCCTTGTCTCGGTCTTGTTCGTCCTGCCTGCCCTGTCGTAGACTGTTGCGTTGAAGAAGTACGTGCCATCCCCAAGCCCAGTGACGTTAAGGAATGCCGGGCTGGCAGTTGAGGTCTGGTTCCTTACCAGCGCGCCTGTTGAGTTGTATACCCTTATCGTGACGTTGGCGAGGTTGGTGTCATTCGCGCTTACGTTTATCTCTATAAAGTTGTTCAACGAGGCTGTCACGTTAGTGGTTGGCGCAACAAATGATATTTCGGGGTTTATCGTGTCAACGGTGAATGTCCTGTTCGTTGAGTTGATCCTCCCTGCGGAGTCGTTCACCCAGGCATACATGCCATAGGTGGCATCGCTGAAGTTCCTGGCAAACGGCGTTCCATTGTATGTTTCATTGTCCGTGCCGTTGTAGAACCAGACCGTGTCCTTGTTGGCGTCTGTTGCGCTTATGTTCACCAGTATCGTTGCATTGGTGTAATAAGCCAATGACGGCGACATTATCGCTATTGCCGGGTTTATCGTGTCAACAGTGAAGTTCCTTGTTTCGCTCACGACCGTGTTGTTCGCGTCGTCCGTGCAGTTGACATACCATGTGCGGAGCGCGTTGCTGAAGTTCCTTGTCAGGTTGTACTGCGATGCGTTTGAAACCGCTACTGTTGCGTTGAGCGTGCCGTTTATGTAGATTTTGCACGTTATGCTTGTGTCAACATTGTCATCCGGCGTGAATGAGAGAGTCACATTGGTAGTTGGAGAGAAGCTGCCTGCGGCTGGCGCATTGAGCGTTATGTTTGGCGGCACTGAGTCAACAGTGAAATTGACGCTTGCCGTTGATACGTGCCCGACCATGTCGTTCGCCCAAGCCGTGAGCGTGTTTGCTCCCTGCTGGAATGTCCTTGTGACGGGCGTTCCGTTGTAGGTTTCGTTGTCCGTTCCGTTGTAGAACCAAGTCGTGTTAAGGTCGGCGTCAGTGGCGCTTATGTTGACCCATATCGTCGCATTGGTGTAATACCTTGCCGTCGGGCTTATTATTGCCAGGGTTGGCGCGACCGTGTTGAGCGTGACGTTCCTTGTCTCGGTCTTGTTGATCCTGCCTGCCCTGTCGTATGCCGTTGCGTTAAAATAATAGACGCCGTCGCTGAGGTTGGAGTAGTTTGCGAACACCGTAGCGGACGATGAGCTGAACGTTGAGTTCCTCAGCCCGCCGGTTGAGTTGTATAGCCTTACCGTGACGTTCGCGAAGTTGCTGTCATTAACTGAGACATTCGCCAAGACATAGTTATTCAGCGAGAATGAGACATTCGTGGTTGGCGCGACAAACGCTATTGCCGGGTTTACCGTGTCGACTGTGAAGTTCCTTGTCTCGGTCTTGTTGAGGTTCCCTGCGCTGTCAAACGCCGTTGCGTTGATGTAATAGATGCCTTCGGCAAGCGACGTCTCGTTGGCAAACAGGTTTGTCAGGGTCCCTGACGTGTTGAAATACAGCCCAGTGGAGTTGTAGAAGAATATCGTTACGTTCCTGAAGTTTGCGTCGCTGGCCGTGACGTTCACAAGGGCGCTGTCCCTGTTCAGGTATGCGCTAGAGTTTTCCGTAGGCGACTTGAAGATTATTGTCGGCTTTATCGTGTCGACCGTGAAGTTCCTGGTTTCGCTGACTGCCGAGTTGTTCGCGTCGTCCGTGCAGTTGACATACCATGTGCGGAGCGCGTTGCTGAAGTTCCTTGTCAGGTTGTACTGCGACGCGTTTGAAACCGCGGCCGTTGCGTTGAGCGTGCCGTTTATGTAGATTTTGCACGTAATGCTGGTATCCACGTTGTCATCCGGCGTGAATGAAAGCGTCACGTTTATTGTATTTGAGAATCCTCCTGCAGCAGGCGCATTGAGCGTTATGTTTGGCGGGATTGAGTCTACGCTGAAGTTAACGCTGGCTGTCGACAGATGCCCAATCAGGTCGTTTGACCACACAGTAAGCGTGTTTGCCCCTTGCTGGAATGTCCTTGTGACCGGGGTGCCGACAGCATAAGTCTCGTTGGCCGTGCCGTTGAAGAACCACGTTGAGTTGTCAGAGTCGGTTACGCTTATGTTCACCAGTATGGAGGCGTTGTTGTATAGCTTGCTCGTAGGCGATATTATGGTTATGCTTGGCGCTGTCGCGTCAATCGTGATGTTCCTTGTCTCTGTTTTGTTTGCCAGCCCTGCCAGGTCATATACGGTTGCGTTGAAATAGTACAGGCCGTCGCTGAGGTTGGTATAATTTACAAAGACGCTGCCTGGGCTGCTTGAGAACGTTGAGTTTCTCAGCCCGCCGGTCGCGTTGTAGAGCCTTATCGTGGCGTTGGCGAAGTTCGTGTCGCTGGAGCTAATATTTATTGCAACATAGGCGTTGAGCGAATACGCCGAGGAGTTCGGCGTCGGAGTTGTGAATGTTATTGCCGGGTTTATTGTGTCAACAATGAACGTCCTGTTTGTTGAGTTTGTCCTGCCGACTGTGTCGTTGGCCCATGCGGTCATGTTGTACACGCCGTCCGTGTAGTTAAGCGTTACTGGTCCCGCGTATGTCGTGTTTGCAGTGCCCGTCCCGTTGTAGAACCGCACCGTGTCCAGGTTTGCGTCGCTTGCGCTTATGTTTATCAGCATGTTGGTCCCGTTTGCGTAATATGCCTGCGAAGGCGACACTATGGATATCGCCGGGTTTGTCGTGTCCACAATCACGTTCCTGACCCCGGTTGCGTTGGGATTCCCCGCAAGGTCGGAGCAGTTTGCGAAGTAGACGTGGGTGCCGTCGCTGAGGCTGGCCAGCGTGTAGTTGGCCGTCGTGTTTCCGTCGGAGTTGTGTATCTGCATCGCATATGAGGATGGCAAGGCCGGAATCCTGATGTTGCCGAGGATGTAATTGGCTGACATTCCATAAGTGTTGTCGCCGTAGCAGGTGGAGTTGCCGTTTGACAACAGATAGCAGGTATGGAAGACGCCTGCTGAAAGCGCAATGGCTTTTCCTCCTGTGTAGTTGGTTGCTTCACCTGGACCGTTGCCATTGAAGCCGTAGCATGTTGAGTTGCCGTTGCTGAGAAGGTAGCAGGTGTCCAGGTTGCTTGCAGAGACTGCAATGGCGTCGCCACCCGTGTAGCTGGTTGTTTCGCCATTGCCGCTGTCATAGCCGTAGCATACGGAGTTGCCGCTGCTGAGCACGTAGCATGTGTGGTCCTGGCCTGCAGCAACCGCGATGGCGTCGCCGCCGGTGTAGTTGGTTGCCTGGCCGGCGCTGCCTACGCATGGCGTGTAACCAAGGCAGTTGGCGTCGCCGTAGCATACGGAGTTGCCGCTGCTGAGCAGGTAGCAGGTGTCGTAGTCAGTTGCAGAAACTGCGACGGCGTCGCCGCCTGTATAACTGGTCGACTGGTTCGAGCTGTCGTCGCCGTAGCATACGGAGTTGCCGTTGCTGAGCACATAGCATGTGTGCTTATATTCCGTTGAGACCGCGATGGCGTTGCCGCCTGTGTAGTTTGTCGACCTGCCGTCGGTGTTGGAGCCGTAGCATACGGAGTTGCCGTTGCTGAGCACATAGCATGTGTGGTATTCGCCCATGGCAACCGCGATGGCGTTGCCTCCTGTGTAATTTGTTGCCTCACCGTTGCCATTGAAGCCGTAGCATTTGGAGTTGCCGTTGCTGAGCACATAGCATGTCTGATAAGTGCCTACCGAAATCGGCGCGTTTGAGGACGCCCTTCTCTGCGCGTCCATTGTGAGCGTGCATGACTGCAGGTTCTCGCTGGAGCTGACGTTTATGGCGATGCTGCCGTTGAGATATGCTGAGGTGTTGGGCGTCGGGCTCACGAAAGCCAATGCTGGCGCCACGTTGTCTATGCTGATGTTATAGGTGCTGGAGTAGAACCTGCCGTATTCCATCAGCTCCCCGCTTCCGTCCGCAGCATATGCCACGTCTATTGTAAAGAACGAATACGTGCCGTTGTCTCCGGTCGCATAGACCTTCCAGGTGGCGTTGCACACCTTGCCCTGAGTCATGTTGCTGTAGCAGCTGAGGTTGGACGGGTTTGACGAAGTCGTGTAGAACGGCCTTGCCCCAACGGTCGTTGGAACGACGCCCTTGTCAAGCGTTGAGCCAAGTGCATTGACCCTCGGATATGTGTAGTTGAGCGTTCCTGCGGTGTCAACAATGGGCTTTCCGCCTGTCTTCAGCATCGAATCCACCTCAACCGGAGCCGGCATCCTGCCGTAGCTCTGGACAAAGAACTGGTTTATGAGCGCGATGGCGCCCGAAACGTGCGGGGTCGCCATTGACGTGCCCTGCTTCGGCGTATGAGTGCCTGCGAAATCTGTTGCGATTATGCCCACGCCAGGAGCAAGCACGTCAAGCGTCCTGTCCCTGTTGGTAAAGCCCGCTATTGCGTCCGAGTCGTCTGTTGCGCCCACTGAAATAGCAGTGGAGATGCATGCCGGCGAGCCTATTCCGGGCACGTCAGAAAATGGGTCGGAAGCCCCGGATCCGTGGTGTTCGTTGCCTGATGCGATGACAACCGAGATGTTGCTATTGCGGGCATTGTATAGATAAGGCGTAAAGGCGTCATCATTGTCGCAAACCTTGCCGTCGCAGCTGCCATAATTGCAATCGCTGCCGCCTATGCTTATTGATATGACGCTTATGTTATATAGGCTGGCGTTGTTTATGCACCATTCTATGCCTGCTTCGATATCGGCTTCGGGGCAGACGTCGCCGGTGCTGTCGCAGACCTTTACCATCGCGATTTTTGCGCCAGGCGCAACGCCCCTGTAAACAGAGTCGATTGAGCCGACAATGCCGGACACGTGCGAGCCGTGGCCGTTGTCGTCAATGAAGTTAGTGTCGTTGTTGTAGAAGTCGTATCCCCCTACAATCTTGCTGCAGTTGTGGCTCGTTATTATGTCTGCAAGCGTGCAGCTCCCGAAGTCCGGATGCGCGTAGTTTATGCCTGTGTCAAGTATGCACACTGTCTGGCCTGTGCCGTTTATGTTCCGGCCGTTTATTGACATGTTCCATAGCTCAGTCGCATTTATGAGCGGAACTGAAACGTCAAGCATGGTATGGAAAGTCCTTGCGATGCGGACAGATGCGACGTTCGGGTTGGCCATGAGGCTCTTTATGCCCGCAAGCGTCGCAGTCCCCGAGAAGCTGTTCACTGTGGAATACCTGTACTTAACCTTGAAGTCGCCCGAAGAAAGCGTTGAAATCACGGCAGACTGCACCGAATATACGTTTTCCCTTGTCTTGAGGCTTGCAGCCGGCTCCTTGAGCGTCACGATTACTTCAACCGGGCCGTTCTTTGCCGCGGAAAGGATGTCCTTGGGCGTCTCGTTTGCGCCCGCCATTATCGGGTCAAGGACCGCGGCAACAGCCCCGCACGGGCCGCCGACGCAGGTCACGGATGCGCTGATGTTGAACGTGGCGTTGTCTTTCATGCTGCTCCTTGTCACGTTGGTTATGTTCGCAACCAATATGCCCTGTTGCTGGACATAGAGATTATACGTCCCGGCATCACCGTAAAGCTCATCGACCTCAACGTAGTACGTGGCGGTTTCCGGTGCCGTGAACCAGATTTCGCTGTTCCTGTTGATTGCGAATATTATGTCATCGCTATATCCCAGTATTGTGCCGGTTGAGTTGTAAAGCTGCATCTGCGTGTCCGTGATTGAGATGGCCGTAAGGTTCTTGGTCCATATGAAATATGTATATCCATTTATCGCGTTGAATTTCACGAAGTCTATATCCGTCGGGGTGTTGAACGTGTGCGTCTGCGGCACGCCGGTCGTATTTATCCAATTCGCGCTGGCGTTGTCGTTGTCCGGCTCGTATGCGTCCGGGCTCAATGGCGCTATGGTGAAGGTTGTCCTTGATGTCGCGTTGTTGCCAGGTTCCGGATATGCGAAGTCGTATGCAGTCACATTTAACCTGTAGTCGCCCTGGGTGAGCGTCGTTGTGTTGCGCAGGCACCTCAACGTTTCGCCGTTCGGGGCCAATGCGGTGCAGTTCGCGGTGTTGCTGGTGACGCTCCCGTTTGTCGCATTGTAAACGTATGTCGTTGCGTTTATTGATATCAATATCAGGCTGGGCGCAGTCCCTGTGCCGTTGACAGTGATGTTCATTATGAAAGACGTTATGTTGGTTGAATAGCCGTCTGCTGGCTTTACGAGGGTTATCACAGGGCTGACGTTCTCCGTGACATTGTAGCCTGAGAATCCGGAGACGTTGAACGTCAGCGTCCCCGCAACCGCGTAAGTGGCGCCAGAAAGCGAGCAGTTTGTGCCGAGTGTGCGGCATCCTGCATATCCGGCAAGGGAGCATATGCCGTTGGAGGATGAATTTATTGAGCATGAGGTTCCGTTGACGTAGCAGTACCCGGTATGCAACTGGCACGTGCCAGTGATTGGATATGTGGAGCATTTTTGGGTTGTGGCATTGACCGAGCACGTTCCGCCGTTCAGGGTGCTGGAGTTGTAGGTTGTCCAGCTTGCCACATGGACAGAGGACTGCTTTGGCGAATCGTCGGCGTATATGCCTGGCTGGGAAACGAACGGCAGGTTGTAGAGCCTCACTGTCGCGTTCGTGTCCAGCTCCACGAAATAGTCCGTGTCTATGAAAATCCTTGACTGCTCGAACGTGTCGGGCGCCCCTATGTCCACGGTTATCGCAGAGCCAAGGTTGCTGAGCTTGTCCGCGCCAGACCACGTGGAAATGTTGACGGAGGTGAGGTTTATCAGCGCTGCGCTTGAAAAGTTCGTGCTTGGGCTCAGGCCTCCGCTTGCGCAGGACTCGTTCATCTGTATGTCTATGATGAAGTTGACCCTGCTGAAGTCAAACACCTTGGTGAAGTTGGTCGTGAGGTTGCCGAAGCGGGTGCACGGGTTGCCAGTCATGTTTGGCACGCCTATGTCCTGGAGTATGATTTCAACGGGAGTCATGTTCCATTGGCTGAATTCATCCGTGGCGATTACCCATACCATCCTCTGATTGACGGGGCCGGGCTGTGCGTACTGGCCTATGCTGCAAGAGCCGTTCCACAGGCCCGTGGCATGGTTGAAAGTCAAATTCAGGATGCCGCCGCAGGCGCTCGCATTGACGTCCGAGAAGTTAGCGACGACGGATGTGATGTTGCCCTCGCCGGTCGCGTTAACAGAAAGGTTGATTATGGCGTCGTATGGCGAGAAAAAGTTGTCAGGGTTGAGGATTTGGACGTCCGAGACCGGAAGCTGGCTGCTGAGGTTTGCCAAGACGCCCCATGCCATGGCATGGGCGTTGACATGGTCATCGGCCTCAAAGCCAATCCGGTATTCGCCGTCCGGGTCTGCGCGCACAAGCGGGATGTTGGATGACGAATTTACCGGATAGATGGTTATGTTGGAGTTGTTGAACGGGACTTTCTGCGCTGTGCTCAGGTTGAGGTATATCCTCTGCGGCATGAATTTGGTCTGGTTGTTGGCATTTATGATGCTGGTGGTGCTGAGATTGCAGCCGTCCATGCCGCACCATTGCTCGCTCGCTATGCCCAATAAGGTTGCATTCTGGCCGTTGGACATGGACGTATTGTAGATGAGCCACCAGTTGTAGGGCTTTGTGCAGTTGTTATCCTCCCCGCAGGAGAAAATGAAAGTGCCGTTGCAGTCCCAGGGCGCGGTGTCGTTGATTTTCAGGCAGCCTGGCACTGATGCAGTGGGGCTGTCGTTGCCAAGCGCGAGAAAGTAAAAATTGTAATAGGCCGAGACGTTCTCGCCATTGAGCGTGTAGGTCTCCTGGCTCCATGTCGTGTTGTAGGCGCCGCTGGCTGGAAAGTCCCAGTTGGTCCCCTGTGTCTCGTTGCCGGACTGGCCCCACCCGGTCACTACATAACTGTAGTTGTCCAGCACGAAGGGCGTGACGCTCCACAGATACTTGTCGGTGATGTTCGCCCTCAGGAACCACGTCCTATGATAATAGAGGGAATAATTAAGGTCCATCTTGGAAACCGAAGGCGGGCTGTTGTCCACCGTGATGTTGGGAAGCATGTCATAGCCGTATCCGCCTGGTGAAGACGCATTGAGCACTAGCGAGTAGTTTTCGCACTCGCCGGCACAATTTAACGACGTGTCCCATGAGCAGATAGGGGAAGGGTCCGTTTCATTGCTTACGGACGCTGTGCCGTTGCATATCGTTGCGTTGTAAGCGCCGTTCCTGTAGAGCGACAGCGCCCAGCTGGTCATGTTGGGGTCGTACGCTATTCCCTCGACATCCACAACGCCGCCCACGAACTGCATTATCACGCCGCTTATGTTGTCATAGTTCCCTGTTGGGTTGGTTATTTTGACATCTGGGTTGCCGCCGTTTTCGGATATGTAGACCGGAACTGTCGCGCTGACCGTGACATTGGCGACCGAACTGCCGTAAGATGCGTTTGATGATGCATTGAATAAATACTCATTATAGGCCACGACCTGTCCGATGCCGTTGCCGTATATCGCCTGGTAAGTCGTCATCCACGGAGTCAGGCCGCTGGCATCGGTTGTCGCGTTCCATGCCTGCGCCCCAAGGCCGTTTGTGGCTGTGACGTTCGCGGCATTTACAGGAGCCGTTCCGTTGGAGACGTTTGCGCGGACATACCAGCCGATTGTGAAGTTGCTGGCCGCAACAGAGCCAAGTTGGCCAAGGCTAAGGCCGCTGATGTTGATGAACGAGTTGTTGCTTGAGGACGTGTTTGAATAAACTTGCCATGTCGTTACGTTGGCGAGGGAAACGTTGGCAATAATGTTGCTTGTCGCATAAGTAAGATGGAAGGCATGCGTAACGTTTGATATTGAGCCTCCTGTCACGGCATTGCTGCTGTCCACGGAAAATTGGATGCCGTACGTAACTTTTGATATGTAGTTGCCGCTGACTGTGTTGCTATTTGAGTTGGTGTCAAGCGCTATGCCAATCGGCGACGTGTTATTGATGATGTTGTTGGCTATTAGGTTGCTCGAGGCGCCTGGAATGTAAATGCCGAGCGTTGTGCCTGAGATGTTGTTGTTCGTTATGTTGTTGCTTGTTGAGCTGCCGCTGGAGACGTATATTCTTATGCCGTAGCCGTAATTGTATGGGTCGTTGACTGTGGTGTTCGCGATTGTGTTGCCGGTTATGGTGTTGTTGGCATTGGTGCCTGAAACATATATGTTGATGCCGCTCTGGCTCCTGGTTATGGTGTTGTTCTGGATGGTGCTGTTGGCCACGCCGCCTGACGTGCGGATGCCGTCGCTGAAGTTCCAGATGTTGCAGTTCTTTATTGTGACGTTGTTCTTGTCAGGGATATAGACGCCATACCTTCCGTTATCGGGGGTGACGCCGATTATGGAATATCCGCCGCAGTCAATCACGATGTTGCTTGCATTCACATATACGCAAGCGGTGCCGGTTGAGGCATTGGCGACCATGTCGCTTGACATCGTCAGGCTGGCATTGAGGCTTTCTGAGCAGTTCGTTGCGAAGGCCAGAGACGCAAAAACGAAAATCCACGCAATAGCGTAGCGTATGCTTAGATTACATTGCATGGATGGGCTTTGGCTGCGCGCCTTTTTAAACATTAATGACGTTGGGCGACGATTAAGGCATAATTAAAGTAGAAACGTGTTGGTAAATCAAAAAAAAGGTTCAGCGAAAAGCCCCCCTTATTTCCTTGCGGAGGGGGAAGGCCGGCCCCGCTTCGCGGCATACAGCAGCAGGGCAACAACCGCAACGATGACAATTGCCGCAACAAATATCATGACGGCTGATGCCCTGCCGGCCGCGCCGGTGTTGGAGGTTGCGTTCGCCTGCGCTGCCGTAGCATTGGTTACGTTGGTTTTGGCTCCGACCTGGCCGGTTACGTTTCCATGCGTTATTGTTACATTGTTCATACCTGGGCTTCCGGCGCCGCTCCCGCTGCCTTCGGTGTAGTTGACTGTTAAGTTTCCTGTTATGTTGCTCAGGACGGTGTTGTTGGTTTCATTGTCGGGATGTATGCCGTCCCCGTCGTCGTCATGGGTCTCATTCTCATGCACGGTTGCATTGGCGCCGTATGGGCACAGGATTGACAGCCCGTTTGTGTCGTTCGGGCCCGGCAGGGACGGGTCATTCAAGCCCTTTCCGATTCCGGCATCGCGCAGCGCCAGGGCAGGAAAGGGGACTGCGTTCCCTTCCTTGCCGCGGCATTCTGCAGAGCCGTTGCTGAAAAGGACGCACCTGAATGAGCCGCCTGCCGCTGCAAGGCTGCTGTTGAGGACAAGGATGGCCTGGCGCCTGCCCGCTTCGGGTGATGGCACGGTGCTCGTGATGTTGAGGCGCTTGTCAAAGCTCTCCGTCCTGGAGATATAATTGATGCCAAGGAAGCAGGAGCGCGTGTCATTGTCCAATATCAGGTTTACTGTCACATTGGCGTACGGCAGGCCGAATGGGCACAGGGGCGCCAGCATGGATGAGATGTTCGGGTCAGGCTTGGAGCCAGGCGAACCTTTTTCCAGCAGATGCGAAATGCCGGAGATGAGCTGGTCGGGGGCAGGCTTTCCATCCTGTTCCGCGCCGTTGCATTTTGCGGTGCCGTTGGGGTCTATCGGCGGGTGTTCCTGCTGGCCTGAGCCTTGGCTGCCGCCCCCATCTTGATTGCCTGCTCCGGAGCCGTTGGTGAAAAGCTGGCACGTGAATGAGCCGCCCCCTTCGGAAAGGCTTTTGTTGAGCATCATGACGAATTGCTTGCTTTCATCGCTGATTGAGGCATTGGGCTCGCCTCCTGTGATGTTAATTAGTTTATCAATTTCCAGCTGGCTGGAGACGTAATTGACGTCAAGTGCGCAGTAATGGGCATCGTAGTCCGCTATAAGGCTTATTGTGACATTGGCGTAGTTCATTGGGCCATTGGGACCGGTGCCGTTTTGGTCGCCGCCGTTGTGCTGGCCGCCTGTGCCGTTCTGGTCGTCTCCGCCCGGAGGCCCTGACGGCTCTGCGAACGCCATTGAGGCAAAAACAAGCATCCACGCGATGGCGCAACACACGACAAGATTAGACTGCATACGGAGTTTTGGCGTTGCTACTTTTTAAACATTATGACGTTGCGGGTTAATAGATGTCAGTATATGTTTGAAACGCCGTCATCCGGCAACGCACTCGCTGAAGGATACTATGAATGAGTTGGATGCTTCCTTTCTCATCAGATCATACAGTAATGGCATGGATTCTAGGATATTTCTGATTTTGTCGTGCCTTGATTGCGAGGCCATGCTTAATGGGGTCCAGCCGTCATTGTTCTTTGCCTCGATGCTTGCTCCTTTTCCGAGCAGCAAGGCGCAGGTTTGGGTGTGTCCGTTCCTTGCGGCATGCATGAGCGGAGTCATGCCGCTGCCGCCTTTTGCCTCTATGCTTGCGCCAAGCTTCAGCAGCGTTTCAATGCCTGTATTGTCGCCGCTCTCTGCGGATTCCAGCAGTTCATTGTTGAGCCGCCTTTGCCCTTCTGCCGATAATGCCGGATTCTTCAATGCCGGCTTTTCGCTGGGCATGATGTCTGCTTTCAATTTAACTGGTTCTGTTGCCGGATTGTTTTGGAGCGTCTTTTCCTGCATGTATCTATTGTGCGGCAAAGCAATTAAAAACAGCGCGCAGCGCCCTAAATGCCTTCTTTTGAACCCAAGGGCCTTTTCTTTCCCCAAGTGCTTTCTTTTTCCAATGCGCATCAGCGCCAAAAGCAGGGGGGCGGGAGGAGCTTGGAACTGCACAGTTTCGTGGGCCGTCTTTTATGCCAAAGGCAAAACAATGTGGGTATTGCCTGCTGGCCCACGACACTGTGGGGGGTGGAGCCCCCTTGGTTCAGAGCCTCAGGTGGGATTTGAACCCATGACCTCTCGCTTACGAGGCGAGCGCTCTACCAGGCTGAGCTACTGAGGCGCTGAATCCATATAATCCGGAAACACATTTTAAAAACGTTGGTTTCAAGCGACATACATGATTGCAGAGGCGCTTGTTGCCACGTTCGTCGTAAGCATGATATCCCTTGTCGGCGTTGCTCTCCTTGTTTTGAAAAAGGAGGCGCTGGACAATGCCCTTTTCTACATACTGAGCTTTGCGACAGGCACGATGCTTGGCGCGGCGTTCCTTGACCTGCTGCCCGAATCCGTAGGAGGCATAAAGGCAACTGCCGCTTTCGCGATGGTCCTTGCCGGCATCATGCTGTTCTTCATATTGGAGCGCTTTGTGCACTGGCACCACGCGCACCACAGCGACCATCCGGCAAATGAGAAGCCGCTTGCATACCTTTCGCTGCTCGGCGATGCGCTCCACAACTTCTTTGACGGGGTCGCGATAGCCGCAAGCTTCGCCGCATCGTCCGCAACAGGGATTGCGACCACAATAGCCATAATAATGCACGAGATACCGCAGGAGCTGGGCGATTTCACGTTGCTGCTGTATGGCGGCTTTTCCGTCAAAAAGGCGCTTTTGTCCAACCTGCTTGTGGCGTTTACGGCGTTTTTGGGCGTGTTCGCGTTCTTCTGGCTGGCATCCTATATTGAGAACCTGGACTTTTACGGCATGGCGCTTGCCGCAGGCAGCTTCATATACATAGCCGGAAGCGACCTTATCCCGGAATTGCACAAGGAAACCAAGACCGGCAGGTCCATCATCCAGCTTGTTGCGGTTGTTGCAGGGATATTGACCATATGGCTGCTGATATCCGCGCTGGGCGCAGCATGAAGCGGAAAATGGGCATTCCAAGTCTGCGAAGCATTTAAAAACACAATCAGGCAATCCCATAAGCATGAAAAAGCTATTCGCGCTACTTGCAGTTTTGTTCATAACGGCCTCTTTCGGCATCAGCATGGACCAGTACCTACACAATGGGGAAAACCTGACGGGCAGGAACTTCAACGTAAGCGGGACAAACTACACCCTTTACTCCATAGGCGGCAGCGAGACGTTCCTGGTTGACAAGGACAAGGACGTGCTCATAACGGACGGGAGCCAGATAAGCTCCGTCATAAAAAGCTATTATACCGCAGCATACATGCTGACCCCGAAGGACAAGGCGGACATACTGGCGCTGCTTGATGCGTTCAACGCATCGAGGAATGACGGCCAGATAGGGACTGCGGGAAGGTCCGGCATGGAGGAGTACGAATGCAGGAACCTGATGGCGGTCGGCGTCAGCAACCAGATAAGGAACGGGGACCCGGACTTCAACCTGCAGCTCATAAGCGACAACCTGGACCACATGGCGATATACATATCCAACGACTGGATACAGGGGGGGACGTACGGCGACGCCAACGAGCTGAAGAAGGTGATGTCGTCGTTCTTCAACGCCACGTTCAAGCTGGACAAGGAGCTGATGACGACAAGGGCGGCGATAGACGGCATAAGCGAGAATGATGCGTATTCCACGCTTGAGGGCGCGAAGCAGAGCATAGACAGGATGTACGCCTACAAGACTGCGCTTGAGAAGACCTTGCTCAGGCTGCCGAAAACCTATGGCGAATGCCCCGACTGCCTGGGCATATGCTACTATATAGAGATGAACGTGACCGCGCTGGACCAGGCCAAGGCGAAGGTGGCCGCTGCGGAGGCCAAGGCAAAGAACCTGAGCGACACGTCCACGATAGCGGACCGCATAACGAAGACGACGGAGGAAAGGATACAGTTCGTGAAGGACAAGGACCTCGCGTCATACTACAGCATAAAGATGAGCTCCATCGCGAGCTACTGGGACAGCACGTTCCCGGCAATCAACGCAAGCCTTGCGCTGATAGACAACCCGTCGCTTGACAGCAAGGTATCCACCATAAATGGGAACATTGCCTCAATGAACGCATCCATCCAGGCGCTGTCGCTGGACGGAATCGACAAGAAGTTCAATGAAACGAGCGGCCTGATAGCCGGCGCGCAAAGCACGGCGCTGGAGGATGTCCAGCTTTACGGCGCGCTGCTCAACGCCTCGGCGGAGGCGGACAGGGTTGCGCTGCTTTCAAAGGACAACAGCGTAATAGCCGCGAAGCAGCAGCTTGACGCGCTGATGACAATCCCGGTAGGCTATGGCACCGCGGTCCAGCTCATTGCGAATTACACGGCGCTGGCAAACCAGTCGGCCAACGTGACAAGCAGGGACCTGGGCCTGAGCGACCAAGGCAGCTTGATTGCCGCAAGGACGATAAACGGGTTTTACATCCCGCTCAACCTTGTGGAAAGGGGCTCCATAAAGCCCTATGACAATTATGCGATAATGTCGGCGCCGGCCCTCATAGCGATAAGCCTGTGCGCGCTGATAGCGATGTTCACGATAAGCTCCTACAGCGGGGCGAAAAGGAGCTACAGCAAGGGCAGGGTCGTGATGCTGTCGCTTGCGCCCGGCATTGTGCTGATGATGGTCGTTGTCGCGCTCTCAAGCGCCATGTACCTTTTCACGTCCAGCATCGAGGACTCCAAGGGCCCGCTCATGTTCATGGACTACACGCATGGCAAGCCGGTCTACATAGTGGCCAACACCGCGGACGCGAATTCCGCCATGGCGAAGTGCGCCAGCGAGATAGGGGCTGCGATGAACAAGAGCGGCGCTTATGTCACTTTTGCCACGTATGACGGCGCAGTTTGCACCCTCAACGGCAAGAAATACGCGACAGACTGCGCAAACAAGATAAATGACGCAACCATATCGCTTTCAAGCGGCAACTATTCCATAAACTCAAGGCTTTTCCTGGTCCCGACGCTTGAAGTCAAGGGAAGCGACGCAGACTTCGCCAGGTGCGCCATAGCAAAGCTCTATGAGCTGGAAAAATGAGGGTCTTGATGGACGCGAAGGACGCAGCCGTTGTCTTAGGGGCGATAATACTGGCCGCATGCCTTTACTGGTATTTTTATTACTACACGGCAAGCAGGGACTACTTCTTCGGCAGGGCGGACGTTTCTTACGCTGACGCGAACGCGCAGCTGCAGTCCGCCGGGTCGGTATGCATCGTGGAGAACATAAGCGGCGTGCCTGACCCGGCAAGGATGAACATCATGAACTGCGGCATAGACTTCGCGGCATCGCTGGGCGGCATAAAGGGCGTGGACGCATACGTGCTTGAGGGCGAGAACTGCACCAGCATGTCAGGGCTGCAGGCAATCTCCGGCTGCGCAAGGGAAATCCACACCAAGGGATGCTACATCCTCTATATAGGGAGCAACGAAACCGGGCCGAGGACTCTGGACGGCCTTACATACGTCCCGGTAGGCAGTGTTTACCAGAACATGAGCTGCTCAATAAAGGTAAGCTGAACCAATCAAGGCTGCATGGCAATTATAAGAACTGCGCAATGCAGATAAAGCTAATCAGTATTTCAGTATCGCTCCTATCCCGCCGAAGCCGTTCAGGAACTGCTGGCCTTCGGAGGTGTTCACGCTTATGACCTCGACGCGGATGCCCGCCTTCCTGCAAATCTCTATGATGTATTCTGCTATTGGCGCAACATCGATTTGGTTCATCAATGAGCCGCATTTTGGGCATGTTATGGTCTTTTCAGAAAGGTCTTTCTCAAAAGTTCTTGATTCTTCGGTATCGCAGGACGGGCACTTGTAATGAACGACTGAGAACGGCGCCTCTTCCGAAACAAGGACAAGCGATGCCCTTTTCGTGGCTATGGCGTCCAGCGTCTGGGAAAGGCCGTAGACCGCCTTCTCCGACTTTATTATGGTCTTCATGAATTCGTCAAAGAACTTTTTCTCCTTCACGGCCTCCTGGCCCGCTATCAGGTCGCCTGCCTTTGCCAAAACCTCCCTTGCCCCGTGCTCGTCAACATAGCCGGTGTCAACAACGCCAAGCACTTTCAGCTGGTAATTGAACGTGTTCTGCTTCAAAAAATACTCCTTTATCGGCCCTGGCCCTCCAACAATCACGCCTTTCACTTTGCCGAGAAAAAGGGAATCCATTGCTTCCCCGACTTTCTTGTGGTAATATTCCTTGCCTTCCTCAATAAGACGGGAATATCTGTTGGCGGATTGGCCCCCGCCCTTAATCTTTGAATGGCCCAGATTGTGAATCTTGTCAACAACGCGCAATTCAGTTCCCTGCAATATCGCAAGCGTTGCGTCGCTGCCGTCAAGCACGACGATGCCGTATGCGTCCCTGTTGTTTATCATCTTCTCGAGCGGCTCAAGCCAGAAGATGGAGTCGCATCGGTACATGTTGGTCTCAAGCCTGTTTATGGGCTCGAAGTAGAACGTCTTCATATCCGTTCGTGAAGGGTCGTCCGAAAGGTTGCCGGAAAATATCACAAGGCCGTTTTTTGGCGTCTTGCGGAATCCTTTCAGCACATTGACAATCCGCTCAAGCGCGTCCTGCACGTTGTTGCGCGTCTGCTTGCTCTTTATGTTGCCTGCCTGGTTGATTTCCTCCCTTATCCTGCCAGAAACCTCGTTTATTGGATAGTCGGCTGAAACGTAGACTGAAACAAGCTGGGTTCCGGCGCCCCGGTATGCCTTGAGCTTCCTTAGCGTCTTTCGGAACTCATAAAGCTGGTCTGAGGCTATCTCCGGCTCCGGCATGGAATCACTCAAAAAATCAAAGCGTCGTCTTAAGCATCCGCCTTATCTCCTTTATGGCCTTCTCTATCTTGTCAAGCGACTTCGCGCCTGCTATGATGATTTTGCCGTTCTTGAAAGCCAAAAGCGAAACGCCGAGCTCCCTTATCTTGATTATGGCGCCGGGGAACTGCTCAGGCTCGTACTCTATGTCAGGCAGCATCATGGCAACCTTGAACAGGTCCAGGTCCATGTGCAGGTCCGCGCTGGCGACGATATTCGTCAAGTCGTATTTCGGGTCCTCAAGGTCGTAATTTTTCCTTTTTTCGGCATACGGCTTGAGCAGGCCGTAAACCTTCCTTATGGCCTTTGCTATGAGCTCCCTTGTCCTGCACCCGACCACGACGATTTTGCCGTTCTTGAAAATCAGGATTGTGGCTTTAGGCTCGTTGAACTTGAGTATTGCGCCGGGAAACTGCTCAGGCTCGTACTCTATGTTCTTGAAGTTTGTCGTTAATTCGTAAAGGTCAAGCGTTAGCCCAAGGTCTGTTGACGCGACCAGGTTGGTGACAGTATAAATTTCCTTCTGCTCTGCCATTATTATCACCATTCTTTTAATGGTTTTTATATCATTTAAAAGGGCAAGGTTTATAAAGTGACATCCTCCCAGCACTCTCTAAAGTGCTTGGGTTCCAGCCTCTATTTCAAGGCGTTTAGTTCCTGCTTCAGCGAAATGTCTTGCAGTTTCATTGCAGAAACCACAGAGGGCATATCTCCACAGGCGTGACTTTCCGCCAGTCCGGCGGTAGCTCGCTTGAGTATGTTCATTGCCGCGTTCACGTCCCTGTCCTCTGAATATCCGCAATTGAGGCATTTATATGTCCTTACCCCCAATGGCATCTCCTGGACGTGCCCGCACTTATTGCATTCCCTTGACGTATTCTCTGGATTCACCTCTATTAGCTCGCAACCAGCGCTTCGAGCCTTGTATGCGAGCATTCCCCTGTACGTGCTCCAGCCTGCGTCCGATATCGACTTCGCAAGGCAATGGTTCTTCACCATGTTCTTGACCTTTAGTTTTTCGACCGCTATCTTTCCGTATGAGTTGACCTGCTTCCTTGAAAGCTTGTGAAGAAAGTCAAACTTCTGGTTGACGATTCTCTCTTCCAATCTCGCTTTTCTCCGTCTTGCTCTTCTTCTGTTCCTGCTGTTTGGCTTTTTTCTTGAGACCCTGCGGCTAAGCAGTTTGAGCCTTTTCTCTGATTTCCTTAAGAACTTAGGAGGATTTATCTTTTCGCCATTTGAAAGGGTTGCGAAACTTGTCAAACCAACGTCTATGCCTATCGCTTCCTTGTTATTGCTTTCAAACGCCTTTTCAGGCACTTCGTTTGAGAATCCGACATACCACTTTCTTGATGGATACTGTTTTATGACGCATGTTTTTATCGTGCCTTTCGGCGGTCTGTGCATAACGATTGGTATGTTTCCTATGTTTGAGAGATGAAGCCTTTTGCTGTTTTTGAACTTGAATCCTGACTGGGGATATGTTAGAGAACATGCATGCTTCTTTATCCTTGGAAATCCGACCTTTATCCTTTTTCCTGCTTTCTTCCCTTTAACGCGCCTGAAGAACGCCTTGTACGAGTCTCCCAACCTCTTTGATACATTCTGTGCTACTTGGGAATAAAGTTCCTGGAATTGCGGCTGCTCCCTCTTTAACTGTATGATATGCTTGTTCATATCAATCTCCGAAAGCGTTTTCCCTGTTTCCTTGTAATACGACTTTGACTTTTCAAAAAGTAGGTTATACAGTTCCTTTGCCAGCTGCATCTGCCTGTTTAAGCGGAAAACCTGTTTCCCAGACGGATATATTCTATACTTATATCCTAGCATGCTTGCATCTTTCTGGCCTCGTTTATAAACGTGGGCAGACCTTATTGCCAGAACCCTATTTGTGCACTTTTCATCCCGCTTTTGGAAGGCATAGACATTCTTAGTGTACCGAAAAACCGAGTTTTGTTGTGACAATGACGATAAGTCAATTCATTCCCGGGTTAAAACCCAGGAATTTCTTGTCCAGCATGTTTAAAAATATTTCTCTCTAACTTCTCTCTAAAAGGAATACATACAATACAGGTGTTCAGCATATGGCAAAACGAAGCAGGGGTACGCTAAGCAGCCACACGAGGAATCTCTCAAAAAAGAAGACACTGACAGTGAACGACTACATCAAGGGATTTGCCGTCGGAGACAGGGTGACGATAGACCAGCACGCGATGTTCAGCGGCGCGATGCCCCACATGAGGTACAAGGGCAAGGCAGGCACCGTGCTTGAGGTAAGGGGCAAGAGCTACGTGGTTGAGATAGCCGATGGCGGGATAAGGAAGAAGATAATATCCAGCCCGGTTCATATAAGGAAGGTGTGATTATGGAAAAGAAGGGCGAAAAACCCGTAACGTCGGCAGAGGTTGCCTCGCACGTTGAAAAAGAGCTGTCTGGCGAGCCGACGTACATGGAGGACATGGTCATAAAGCACGGAAAGGAGATGCTGCCGCGCAAGACCGCGAATGAGAAGGCAGGGGAGCTTGGGGCGCTCGTGGGCGCAAAGGCCGCAGTGAAGATAGCGGACGTCAATCCGATTTCCGTTGAGACGGTCAAGGCAATACTGGCCGGCATCGGCGAGAAGGCGGACGAGAAGACGCTGGAAAAGATAATGGGCATAATGAGAGGCAAGTAAAATGGAAGAGTACGCCTTCGTGATAGACTACATACCGTACGGGGACAGGAGCTCAGGCTCGTCCGTAGTCCAGCTCGTGGGCGAAAAGTTCTTTGTCCTGCTTGACGCGGTCGTCAAGGAAAACGTGCCCATAGCGGTGGGCGACAAGGTCTACGTGGGCAAGGACCTGGACAAAAGGGACAAGATAAAGAAGATAAGGGAAAGGATATTCCACGACCGGCTGACTGTTTCCGCGACCCAGAACATGGTTGATGTCTTGAAGAGGATGGTGCTTGCCGACAGCGCGAAATACGTCGATTTCATAAACCACTGCGGACCGATATCCATAAGGGTGCACCAGCTCGAGCTGATACCCGGCATAGGCAAGAAGAACATAAAGCTCATACTTGAGGAAAGGGAGAAGAAGCCGTTCGAGTCTTTTGACGACATAAGGGTGCGGGTGCACTCATGGCTTGACCCGGTCGGAAGCATAGCGGAAAGGATAAGGAACGAGATAATCGGCAGCGAGAGGTACAACCTCTTCGTGACGCAGCCGCCGAAGGAAGCAATCTGATTTTTAAACACTTATTCACACAGTAAGCGCATGGTCCAAAAAGAAATGCCAGAAAAGGGGAAACTGGTTTTAGGCGCAAGTAAAAAGCCCGCCGCGAAGGCAGGAAAACCGGCTTACAAAGCGGATATCCTGCCAAGCGGAAAAATGGCGTTATCCAAGAAAGAGCAGAAACGGTTCGATGACAATCTCCGGAATGCCGTCATATATGAAAACGTTTTTGGTGTATTGCGGTTCATCAAGTCAGGCGCAGACATGAATGCAGGGGACGACTGTGGCCTGACGGCGCTCATGCTCGCCGCATCCAAAGGAAACGCCCAAATCTGCAAACTGCTGGTTAAGAAGGGCGCGGATGTTGACGTGAGGGACAACACAAACCGGACGGCGCTCATGGTTGCCGCACAGCGGAAGCATGCCGACATCTGCAGGCTGCTGGTTGAAAATGGCGCTGAGGTGCTGGCAAGGGACTGGCATGAAAGAACTGTGCTGCATTATGCTGCAGCAGGAAGGCTAAGCGGCATATGCACGCTGCTGATCAAGAAAGGCGCGGACGTGAATGCAACGGACAGGGATAAGAGGACCGCGCTCGATATCGCCCTAGAATCCGGCCACACGGAAATCGCCGACCTTCTGCAAAAGAAGATGAAAAAGTGAGGCATATGCAGAGACTGCGGCGTACCTCAAGTCCTTGGAAACCAAGAAAGAATAGAAATGTCCGTTTTCAGGACATTTGTGACGCAGCCGCCGAAGGAAGCAATCTGATTTTTAAACACTTCTTCACACACTAGGCGCATGGCTCAGGAAACAAGGACGGCAAAAAAGAAACTGCTTTCATGCGCAAAGAAACCGGCGCATGAATTAGCGACAGAAGGGGCAAGGAAGACGCTCAGCGCGGATATGCAGGCACGGATAGAAAAATTGCTTGTTGGGCTGGTCGCACAGGGAGATAAGGACGAGCTGACTAATCAGATAGCAAGGCTGGAAAAGGCAGGCGTTGACGTAAAGCAGATAATAAACGCAAGCGACACGGACGGCAGGACTGCGCTGATGCATGCCGCAGCAGAGGGCCGTACCGAAACATGCAAACTGCTCATAAGCAAAGGCGCCGACATAAACAAAGGGGACAGTTTTGGCTGGACCGCGTCCATGGTTGCCGGACATTACGGGCGTAAGGAAACTGAGGCATACCTCAAGTCCGTTGAATCCAAGTAAAGATGGCCTGGCAGCCGGGCCCACTCAGCTTTTTAATCCATTAAGCCCAATTGCTTTCAATGCTCAAAACGCTAAGGCTTGCCAATTGGACATCCCACAGGAACAGCGCGATATCCTTTGGCAAGGGGGCAAACATCTTCGTCGGCGTCATGGGCTCCGGAAAGTCCAGCGCGCTTGAGGCCATGTCCTTCGCGCTGTTTGGCGCCATCCCAGAGGGCAGCAGGCGCAAGGCCAAGCTGTCCGACCTGATAAGGTTCGGGGAGGACGCCGCCTCGGTTGAGCTTGAGATGGAGATAAACGGCAATGTTTACCGCGTAATAAGGAGGATAAACCGCAAGGAAGGCTCGGAGGCGCAGCTTTACCGCGGGGACGTGCTGGTGGCGCAATCGCCGTCCACAGTCAACAGGCAGCTGGAAGGCCTGCTAGGCATGAACTACGACCTGTTTTCAACCATAATATATTCGGCGCAGAACAGGATTGACGCATTCATCAACCTGCCGCCAAAAGGCAGGAAGGAGGCCATTGACGAGCTGATAGGGCTGAACGGCATACTCAAGGTTGAGGACAATGCCAACAAAATCCTCAACAGGCTGAGGCTCATTGCAAAGGAAATAGCGCCGCTAATGCCGACTGAAACGGAAATGGGGAACAGGGAGAGGGAACTGTCGGCGCTAAAAGATTCGATTTCAAAATGGAAAGAGGAGCAGGATAGGCTGGAAAAGGGGGCTTCGGAGGCAAAGGCAAGGCTTTCGGAAACGGCAAAGGCGTACGAGGCTGTTTCGCTCAAGAGAAAGGAGCACGAGGGCCTGAACGCACGCATAAGCTCGTCAAAAGGCCGTTTGGGCGCGCTTGAATCGTCATACAACCCGTCGCTTGGCGCGGAAAAGGAAAGGGAACTGCTGGCCTCGATTGAACTGCTGAAGAAAAGCAATGCTGAATTTGAGGCGCATGAGAAATCACTGCTCAAGGATTCAAACGCCATACGGGAAAGGATTGCAAACGCAAAGGCTGCGGATGAAAGGCGCAAGAAGGCGCAAGAAGACGTCTCAAGGCTTGACGCCCTGCTGGGTAAGCTGGGCAGCAAGGAAGATGCCTCAAAAGCCATTGCATTGGCTGAGAAAGGCATAAGAGAGTCAAACGAGAGGATGGGCATGCTGGGCGCGGCGGCAAGGGACGCAAGGCACGGGCTCATGGAGATAGGGGGTGCGGGAAGCAAGTGCCCGGTCTGCATGTCAGAGCTTTCAGGCGACGCAAAATCGCGCATAGAAAATGAATGGAAGGCAAAGCTGGCAGAATCGTCAAAACTGATGAAAGGGGAGGAATCAAGGCTGCTGGGCCTTTCAAAGGGGCTTGAAACGTACAGGGAAAGGCTCAAGAGGATTGACGCCTGCGCCGCAAAGCGCGAGGCCCTTGTTCCGCAGGCCGAGAACGTTCCGCATGACGCAGGCAAGGATGCCAACGCGCTTGACGTTGCCGAAAAGTCCATGGAGGAAAACCGCAAAAAAATCAGTGAAAACGTTTCAAGGTTGGCGGCAAGCGAAAGCTCGCTGAACGACGCCAGAAAGAACATCGCGCTGTCAAGGGAGATTGTGGCTACGCGGGCTGCGCTTTCGGAGCTTGAAAGGCGGATTTCTTCGCTTGGCTATTCCGAGGGCGATTACAGGAAGGCGGAAGACTGCTACAGAACCGCTTCCTCGGCTGCAGAAAGGGCAGGGGCCGGGCTGGAGAAGGTGAGGGCGGAAATCGCCATAAGCTCAAGGCTGAGAACCGACCTTGAGGCATTGCTGAAAAGGCATGCGTCCGAAAGGGAAAGATACGCCAGGATAGAGTCTGCACTGTCGGACGTCTCGCTCTTCAAGGAAACGCTCAACCGCATGCAGTTGATCTTAAGGAACAGCATCATCGGGGACATAAACGTCGGGATAAACGAGGTGTGGAGGTACGCGTACCCCTACAACGACTACGGGATGGTGAGGCTCATAGGCGACGGGGACTCGTACAACTTCGAGGTCTTCGCAAACGGCGAATGGAGGGACATCTCGCTTGTGGCAAGCGGGGGCGAGAAGACCATGTCCGCCATAGCGCTTCGCATAACGCTTGCCATGGTCCTTGCCCCGCAGCTGAGCTGGATTGTTCTGGACGAGCCGACGCACAACCTTGACGAGAACGGCATAGAGAAGCTTTCGTCCCTGATAAGGGAGAGGCTTCCGGGCCTCATAGAGCAATTCGTCATTGTCACGCATGACAACAGGCTCATGTCATCCGGGAACGGAAACGTGTTCCAGTTCCTGCGAGAGAAGAGCGGCAACGACCCTACGTCAGTGGAAAAAGTCTGACAGGCTGGACTGCTTTCCGGCGTTGGCCAATTCCTGCTCGCTTACCTTTAATTCTTTCAGCAGCTTCAAGACCGACGGTATGATTTGGTTGTTGACGTAATATTCTGCATCGTAGTTCGTCGCGGTGTCCAGCGGCTCGGCCTTGTCGGAGATGTTCCTGCCGTTTTTTGTCACGACGTAACTGATTAGCGTCCCCATGCCGACCTTTATGCCCTTTGCCATCATCTTCTTTGCAGCGCCAAGCTCCGGGCTTATGATTTCATAGTCCCTTATGTCCTTGTTGAGCTGCGTGTGAATCACAAGCTCTTTCAAAGGCACCTTGTTGCCCCTGAGCCTGGTTATGACGTCCTTGACGTAGTTTACGGCCTTGTCCTTGTTGCCTTCCCTCAGGATTATGTCCAAAACCGCCCTTTGCGTCTCCCTGGCTATCTTGCTCCAGTCCCGCCTTACCAATTCAAACCCCCTTATCTTGATTTTCCCGTTCTTGGAAAGCATGGCGTATTTCTTTTTCGCGCCTGACTCGTTGCCCTTCTTTGTGACGAATACGCCCCGTGCGTAGAAGTCCTCCAATTCCAGCTTCATGTCCCCGGGAAGCTTCGCGTTCATGTGGTCCAGGAAGTCCAGGACGTCCTTTTCCGTTTTCTTGTTCATGAGGATAAATAAGGAATCCGTGTCCATGTAAAGCACGTTGAACCCGAGCCTTTCAGCCTCCGCTTCCGCAGCCTTTATGTGCGCCCTCCCCCACGCCGTGACGCTGGATGCGCATTCCCTGGAATACCACCTGCTCTTCGGGTATCCCAAATAGCCGTAAAACGAGTTGGCGATTATCTTCAGCGCCTGGACCCTTGCCTTGAGCCTGTCATGCTCCTGCGTGCCTGGCTTGGCCTTCTTGGCCTCGCCCTTCAGCGAAATCCTGAGATCCAGCACCTCCTTCAAAACTGCCGGCACAAGCCCCAGCTTGCCATTTGCGAACTTCGTACCTGAAGGGGAGACGTGCACGTTGTCGCCTGTCTCCCTTATCTCGTACGGGTCCACGTTGTACGTCGTTATGATTGAGGGATACAGGCCCCTGAAGTCCAGCACCGCGATGTTGTCGTATATGCCCGGCTCGGGCAGCTTCACGTATGCGCCCTCAATCGGGTTTGCGAGCCTTTTGTCCACTTCCTGCTCATTGGGCTTTTTCGGTATCAGTATGCCGTTCTTCCTTGCGTAGAACATCAGCATGTTCTCAACGAACTGGCCGGTCGTCCCCAACGACGCGTCAAAGATGAACGTCTTTGAAAGCTTTGATATCTCCATCTCCAGCGGCAGCAAGGCCATGCCCAGTTCGTACGTTGACTGCGCGTCCATCAATGAATATTTCACAAGGTCTTCCGTCTTTTCGGGGTTGTCCCACAGCTCCCAGATGGCTGCCCTGTCCACCATGAGCTTTTCCTTTCCCAAAACTGCCTTGTAGACGTCGTAGAGCGTGAACTTCTCCGCGTCAAATACGCCTATCCTCCCGAACATCTTGGCCATCGGGTACAGGTCCAGGTGTATCCTCCCGGTCATGTCGTACCCCTTGACGTTGCCCCTGCTGATTTTCCTCATTTTCCCCCTTTCGCGGGAAAGGCTTGCGCCCCTGATTTTCAGCGCAGCCGCCCTTTCAAGCAGATAAGGGATGTCGAACACCGATGAGTTATAGCCAATGACCATGTCCGGATCCTTCAGCTCGACAGTCTCAAGGAACCTGGATATGAGCGCCTCTTCCGAAGACACTTTTATTACGTTTTCGCCTTTCCCCTTGGTGGAGATGACCTTGTTCTCCTCCCAGTCTGCATAGCTTACCATGATGATTGGGTCCTTCCTTGAGTCGGGCATTATGCCGGGGTTGTAAACCTCCATGTCAAAGGCAAGCGACTTCCATTTGGCTTCAGGGTTCTCGTCGACCATCGTTATGCCGTTAAGGCTGTCCCCGTCAGCGTCTATCTCCACCATTGAGAACGGGATAAGGTGCAGGTCTATCACCGCCCTTTTTTCGTACGGTATGTCGTACTCATAGCAGGATGCGTTGGAGAGCCTCCTGAAATAGTCCTTCAGCTTTGGGACGTCGCTCGGCAGGTGGCAATACACTTTCAGCAGCGTCTTTTCGCTTTTCTCGCTGAGCTGGACAGGCTCCACCGTCTTGACCCTGATGAGCCTGCTTTCCTCTTCCTCGACCTGCGCGGCCATGATTTCCGTTGGATTGATGTTCTCGACGTAGAAATACGGGTCGTATTTGAATTTTACTGCCGTGTTTGTCCCGTCGGTCTTCAGGTGCAGGACAACGAAGCTCTGCTCGCCCTCGACCTCATGCCCGACGTCAAACAGCACGCCCTTCTTTATTGCCATTGCATGGGTATCCCTGGATAGGCTTAAAACGGTTGCGCAACGGCTTTTTTAACCTCTTTTGTCCATAATGGAGGCATGGCGCAAAGGCTCAGAGAGTCTAAGATTAAAAAAGCAGCCAAACGGCCAGACCTGGCCAGCAAAAAGCTGCCGACTGAGGAAAGGAAGCCCAGCCAAAAGGAGCAGAATCGGCTTGATGCCAATCTCTTGATAGCGGCCGCGAATGGCTTGCTAGATGATGCCAGGAGGATGCTGAAGGCTGGGGCGAATATAGAGGCAAGGGACAAGAACGGATGGACCGCGCTTATGTATGCTGCACAGCATGGGCACACCAAAACCTGCAAGCTGCTGCTTGAAAAGGGCGCAGGAATCAAAGTGCAGGAGCGGCTTGATGCCCGCCTCCTGAAAGCGGCAGGGGAAGGCAGGACAGGAAAAGTCGGAAGGCTTCTGAAGAAAGGCGCAAGCATCGAGGCGGGGGACAGCATCGGCTGGACCCCGCTCATGATGGCCGCGTATGGGAACAACATGGAAACCTGCGCGCTGCTGGTTGAAAAGGGCGCGGACGTCAACGCAAAAAGCAGGGAAAGCTGGAATGCGCTCATGCTGGCCGCGTGTTGGGGATATACGGAAATCTGCGCCTTCCTGCTGGAAAAGGGCGCAGACGTGAATGCAAGCGACTATGATGGCAAAACCCCGCTAATAGTTGCAAGGGAAAACGGAAAAACAGAAACAGCCGAACTCCTGAAGATTTATTCGATGGCAAAGATAATGGACAGGGAAACGGCGGTTACGTTCATTTCCAGCTTCCGCGAGTGCATAGGTGGTGCCTGAATGGCGCAAAAGCTCAGGGAGCCAAAAATCATCCATAAGATAAGGGAATTCTTCCATAAGCCTGAGCCTGACAATTCGGCAACGCTGCAGGAGCGGCTCAATGCCGACCTTTTGAAGGCTGCCGCAGGAGGCCAGACAAAGGAGGTTGAAACGCTGCTGGAAAAAGGCGCAGAATGGTGGGCGACGAGCGAAAGCGGCTTTACCGCGCTGATGTTTGCAGCAGGCAGGGGCCACGCAAGGGTCTGCGGGCTCCTGGTTGAACATGGCGCAAGCATTGACTCAAGGGCATTGAACGGCTCAACCCCGCTGATGCTTGCAGCAGGGAACGGGAAGTCGGAAACCTGCGCCTTGCTCATTGAAAAAGGCGCTGCCGTGAACGCAGTCAACGAGGACAGCAGCAACGGCTGGACAGCGCTGCATTGGGCGGCAATCAACGGGCACACCAAGGCATGCGCAGTCCTGGTTGCAAAAGGGGCCAAGATAATGGGGGAAAATGGCTTGCATGAGATTCCTGAACTTTTGGCTGAGAGGCAGGACAAAAGGGAGACGGCCGCGTTCCTCAGGCCCATCAGGGAGATGTGGTACTCGGCCGGCAACCTGGACGGCGCAAACGGCTTTGCCATATCCATATCGTTTTTCGGCAAATGCATCAAGGCGGCATAATCCCATCTGATGCAGAAATCAGTAATATTTCAGGTCAAAATCTCCTAAGCTGTCGAATACCACCTGGATGCGCATATCACAGGCGTCCCTAAGCTCCTTGGAGCTGCCGTCAAACGTATGAAGATTTACAATCCTCAGATTGAATCTCTTTATCATGTGCGCCATTGGAACAAAATCGGCATCCCCTGAAAAAAGGATTACTGCTTCGGCTTCCTTATTCATGGCTTTTTCTATTGCATCTATGGCAATCATAACATCAATGCCTTTCTCTTTTGTATTGTTTACCAAGCCCAATCTTGACAGGAATGCCCTTAATTTTGACTTGCATGCATCCATCAAACCCACTTCATCTGAGGCAGAGGATATCTTCTCATCCGATATCTCATCATAATACTGCAATTTCCTTATTTTGATAGCTAGTTTTGGGCTGGCGCGCCTGAGCCTTTCGTGGAAACGCTGCTGTTTGGAATAGCCTTCCGGGTCTTTGCGGGAGTTCTTTACCGCGTCATAAAATATGATCTCTTTTATTTTGAACTTTGAGCTGAGCTTTTCAAAAAGCTCTGAGTATTCTTCTCCATCAAAAGGCAGCACACCCATGTTTTTCAGGGAATGGTATGCATTTGAGCCGTCTATCAAAAGAATTGCGGACAAGACCATAGAATCACTTAAGCCCACGTTTGCAGCATTTCTACTGCAACCGTGGGGACTCAATCTTAAGTATTATTTATGTCCAAACATTTAAAAACAAGCAAGTTATTTCGCTTTCCTGAACTTGAAGCCGTAGTTTATGACGCCGTCAGGGTCGTACTGCTGTATCTTGCGGAAAACCATCTCGACCTTGTCGCCCATCTTTATCCTGTCTTCCGTGATGTCGACGATTTGGCCAAGGACCTTCGCGCCTTCTTCCAATTCTATTATCGCGATGATGTAGGGCGTTGCGGTCTCAAATCCGACCGGCCCCGAATAAACGGTTGAATAGCTGTATATCTTTCCCTTTCCGGAAAACGTGTAAGGCGTTATCTTTCCTTTTCTTCTGCAGTGCGGGCAGACTTTCCTTGGCGGAAAATAATAGTTTTTGCAGTTGCTGCACATCGTGCCTTCCATCCTGTAGCGCTCGGGTATCCTTCTCCAGTTGATAGGTATGCTTTCCCTCATGGACATTCACCTAGAAAACCGCGTAAACCTTGCCCCTCTTGTCAACCGTCAAAACAGTCTCTCCGGAAAACTTGAACGTCTTTGACTTCGCCTTTTCAAGCCTTATGCTCATGCCTTCCTTAATCAGCGCGCCCCTGTTCTCGAAAAGGTAGATTATGCCCTCCTTGCCTTCGGGGTCGGCCACGGTCAGCCTCGTATAGACTTCCCTTGCGTTCTTGGTCCTGTCATACTGCCGGTGCTCAACTTTCTTGACAAGCAGATAGTCCGTAGTTATGTTCTTCCACCCGTCCTTTATGTTGCTTATGTCGGTCAGCTTGACTTCCTTGAAGTTCCTCCTTGCGAGCTTGAAAGCCACGTCGACCTGGTGGTCCAAGAACTTTTTCAGCGTGTCCCTCTGGTGCTCAATCAGATGTTCGTCGTCCGAAATCATCATTGAGTCGTATGCCATCCTTATTATGGACGGCTCGCCCTCCTCCATGACCTTCTTTTCTTCTTCGGTAAACAGGTTGTCCTTTGTCATGTCCTCGGCTTCCCTGCCTATGAGGTCTGCCGCGTCCGCTGAAGGCGCCGCGAACCCGGCCTCCGCTATGCCGATGTCCTCCTTTTTCGGCGCTTCCTGCGCAGCCCCCTGTTTTGGCTCCCCTTGTTTTTCCTGGGCCGGCTTTTCGTGATGGGCCTGCCTCTCCTCCTTTGCTTCCGGCTTTTCCTCATCCTTCTGCACGGAATACAGGTTCATGACATGCGTCAAAAGATTCTGGAACGTGCTCTTGTCCTTGTGCATGAACGCCAGCTCGAACAGCTTCGGCTTGAGCTGTTCCGCCTTTTCCTTGCCCATTGATTTCTCGAACTCCTTCTGCAGCGGGTCAAGCATCTTCTCCTTCTGCTCCTTCTCGGCCTCCAGCATGGGCTTGTGCTCCGGCTCCTCCTTCCTTCCGCCCGAGAAGTCCACGCCCCTGAACAGCTCCGTCATCGGGAGCATGTCCGGCTTGTTTTGCCTCATCCTTGCCAGCCCTTCGTTGGCCGTCTTCACGACTTCCTTGTTCTTGTCGTTGGAAAGCTCCAGCATTGCCAGCGTGGCGCCTGGGTCGTTGATTTCAGCCAGCTTCCTTGCCGTCGCAATCCTTACCTTGGGGTTTGAGTCGAATGTCAGCGAAATGAGGCGCGCAACCTCCTTCTGGTCGTATTCCATGCCATCAGCCAATATTGGGTTTAAGGGCATGGGTTTTTATAGCTAATCCGGTTTTTTGGGGGGTTTTTGTGTGTTTTATATAGTGTTTAAAAAAGGTTCCGTGCCATAGCCAGACTATGGAGAGCATGCAGAGGCTTGTTCCGCTTAGAAACGAAGTGTCAAACCAGAGGTATGGCACCTACCTGAGCGCCAGGCAGATGCTCAAGAGCAAGGGCGGGCTTCCGCGCATGGCATTCTGCTCAAAGGGCGTTCTTGACGATTACTGCGACAGCGGAGGGGCGCTGCCTTTTTGGCTGAACGAGATTGTTGCGCATGGCTCGCACAGGTGGAGCAAGGGCGCCGAACTGATGGGCGGGCTTGAGGACTACTCATTCGGCTGGAAGGTGCCCTTTTCCTACCTGAAGGATCCTTCAATAATCTTTGGCGACGCGTTTGCGCCGGGCGCAGTGCTCATAATAGCGCCCAAGATGCTTGAGATCGGCAGGAAAAAGGTCATTGTGCATCCGCAAACGATAGCCGTATCCATTGTGGAGTCCGGCAAAAGCCTGATAACCGTCAAGCTGGGCGGAGTAACCATACGCATCATGGGCAGCATGGTCCCGTGCGTAAGGCCTGCCAGGATGGAGCTGAACGGCTGCGTTTCGCTGCCAAGGACAAGGTTTTCAGGCACCCATGTCGCATATATGCAGGGGGCGGACATCTCGCCTGCCTTGGCCATCGGCTCCAATGAAGGGAAGCCCATTGTTATGCCTTAAAAGGATTCTGGCTGTCACATTAGGGGCGGGATGCCCATCGCGCTGCTGTAAATGAATTCCTTTTGCGGCGGAAATGACTGCATTGCGCTCATCTCGCGCATCTTTTCCGCCAGCTTGGTTGCGCCGGAAAGCCTGAACTGCTCGTATGCAAGCCCGAACAGCTCGGTCTTCGCGTATGCCAGCCCCAGCATCCTGCGCTCGTGTATTGTCATGCCGTTTCCTACCGCAAGGTATTCGTCTATCGCCTTGCTGTACCTCTTGGAGGCGTAGAACAGCATTGCGGCGGCATTGTGCATGCCATCCATGCTGAATACGTGGCCTATGAATGAGAGCGCTGACGGTTTTGTGAAGCCATACTGCAACAGGGCGTCAACGGCGTTTGTTTCGGAACCCATCATCAGCGAGGCCAATGATATGCCGAGCAGGTCCCCGCTTTTCTTGTATGCCGCAATCGCCTCAACAAGCTTCCTTGACTTCAGCAGCAGGTCGGCAGTGCCAGCAGGGCCGATGAACATCTTTGTGTAGGCCTTTTTCGCGATATGGCCGACCATCGGCTCGGTGTTTATTATGAGCTTCCTGATGCCTTCCCTGAAATGGCGCTTTTCCTGTGTTTTGTTTTGCATGGTTATGTTTTATGGCAAAAGGAATAAAAAGCTTGTTTTTGGCCTTTGCTATGCCCTGGCCCTGCGCGCACGCTTCTTTTTTTGCTGCTTTATCCTGTATATTTCGGTATCGGCGTCGCCGATCCTGCGCTGCTTCTTTTCTAGCATTGGCCCAAATGCCCTAGGCGGGACGATGTTGGCCCTGCGCAGGTACCAGAATTCCGGGCGGCCTGCCATCACCACGCCGTCCAGCAGGACCACCTTCCTTATGAACAGGGCCGCGGCCCCCTTGGAAAACAGGTATTTCTCATTCAGGGTCTTTATGGCGCCGTCGGTGTCGCCCATCCTGAGCTGGGCGATTGACATGCCTAGCCAGTTTCCCCTGTCCTGGTATAGGCCCTTGGCAGCCTCGAACTCCCCGCGCCTCATCGAGAAGTCACCGGACTTCAGTTTCTTGGCCGTGTACATCCTTTCGTATGCCTTTTTTGCTATACATTCTGCTATCGGCGGCCTGCTTATGATGAATCTCCTTAGGCGGTTAGTCAGTACGTTACCCTTCCAGTGCCTTCTTGCCCTGGAGTCGGGGAGCCGTTGCGGAATCATAGTTATATTTAGTGGCAAAGAGTATAAAAACCTTCTTTGGCTAATGCGGGGGATTCTAAAAGGTTTTTAACTGTTTGTCCCATATTGTTTTATGCTTTCCGAATCGCGGTATGTGAAATCGGACATTGTCTTGCGCGAGATGGCGATAGACTCGTCTGTCAAGCTGTCGCGGGAAAGCCTTTTGCGGTGGCTTGCCCTGTCCTTGGGCCTTGTTGAAAGGAACGAAAGCAGGACTAATGTCATTCCGTTGCTTGACGTCTTGGTTGACGCGCATGTTTCCTCTGAGGGCTTGGAGCTGATGGAGCTGTACAAGCGCGTGAACAAGAAATCCGCGATGGACGACAAGACCGTTTATTATCATGTTAATAGGCTGAAGAAGATGGGCCTTGTTTCGAAAAAAGGGAATCTTTATTATTTGGGCGACGGGTTTGAGAAGGACCTGAACACGATAATCGAAAATGCGTACAAGACTCGCATGGACGGCGCGTTTAGCTCTATTCGCGAAGCGGTCAATAGTTTGCAGAGCCGGAAATAGCCTCAATACAGTTTTCCGCCGATTGGAACTTCCCTTTCAGGCTGGATTAAGACGCATTCCTTGTCTTGGCCAGGAACCCCCAATGTCAAAACTTCCGATAAAAACGGGCCAATCTTTCTTGGCGGAAAATTGACGACGCAAAGGACCAGTTTGCCTTTCAGGCTTTCCTTCTTGTAATTTTTCACTGCCTGCACGCTTGACGCCTTTATCCCGATTTCGCCGCCCAAGTCGATTTTCAGCTTATATGCGGGCTTTTTCGCTTCAGGAAAATCCTCAACCTCTATGATTTTCCCAACACGGATATCCAGCTTCTGAAAATCATCGGATGTTGCCATATGGACAATAATCAATAGTTAAGATTAAAAACTGGCTTTTCATTAGTTGTGGAAGGTGATGTTCATGGCAAAAAAGAAGGAAAAGAGCAGGCACGAGAACAAATACGCGAGCTTTTCAAAAAAGGCAAAGAACAAGCAGTCCGAGAAATGATTTCTTAGAGGCTGCCGATGGTTTGCAGGGCCGGAAGGCTTGCGATTAAATACCTATCTGAAGAAACAAAAGCATGGCTAAAATCGGTGCATTGCTTGTTTTGGCGATATGCCTAGCTTCATTCGCCCATGCTGATGCCGTCCCGCTGCCATTTAGCTGGTCCAGCTATGTGGGCGAAAGCCAATGGAACGTAATCGCCACCGAAGACGACAGCTCCTGCGGAGGCCACATCAGCCACACCCAGTATACCATGACCATGCAGCACAACCTGACCTTCGCGGTGATGGGAAACGTCGGCCATGGCAACGTCAGCGGAACGTTTGAAGGCAACACGCTCCACATCAAGAGCAGGGTCGTGCCGGACTCGGGCGGAGAATCGACGCTGTCCGCATACGACGTTGTGTTCAGCTCCGACTGCTCAAGCTTCACCACCATGTATTCCTGGGACTACAGGGGCCGCGGCTCGTGCAGCGGCACCACCAAACTGGACGGGACAAGCACCAAGACCAGCTGCCCCGCGCCCACGGTCGTGCCCGTGATTCCGGAGGTCGCGCCGCCAACGACGGAGTCGCTGAGGGGCGAGATTACCGATGCGCGCGAAGACCTCCAAACCACACTGGAGTCGCTTAAGATGATGAACGGCTACCAGGCGGCAGTCAACGCGGATAACAATGCGCTCCCGGAGTTCTCCGATGAGATGAAAGCCAAGGCCAACGAGGAAAAAGCCCGGTATGATGCGCTTGAGCCAAAGGTCGAAGCCAGGTACAAGGCCATACTTGACAAGGACCCGAACAACTTCTGGGCGAACTGGGACATGGCGGAGCTGAGGAAGAAGCAGGGGAAATACGACGAGTTCTTCGCGTACGTTGACACTGCGGCAAGCAACAAGAACCAGTTCGAGGGCACGAAAAACGTCGAGCTTGAGACGAATATCGCGCATGATTTGGGCCTGTCGAAGTTCCCGACGGTTGACAACAGCAGGGTGGTCAAGACAATCAGCGACGAGACCGGCAGATGGACCGGCGGGATGATTTACAACGTGAATGTGCCTGCCAAGGACAAGGGCACGATTGACACGCTGCTTTACACCGTGCTTTCCGAAAGGGCCTATAACTTCGTCAACCGGGTCGCAGGCCTTCCTGGTGATAACAAATGAAAAACACGTGTTTGGGCTTTGCGTTGGCGATAGCCATGATATTCGCCGCAGGCTGCTGCGGCTTACTGCCCCAGCCGGCTGCTTCCAATGCGACGGTCGTCCACAATGCGACAAACCAGACGCCCGTGTGCGGCAAGGAGTGTTTCGTTTCCGCCGCGAATGCGTGCAGGAACGCCAGCATGCTGTTTGCCAATGATGCCGGCACCTTCAATTATTCCGTTAATCCAAGGTGCATTTTCACAAAGACGCTTTTAACCCTTAATTCCAGTGAGACGCAGGAAATGAAGAACCTTCTGCAGGGAAAGAACATGACTTGCGCATACGAAAAGGGGAAATTCGACCAAAGGCTGGTGGATTCCCTCATATTCGGCATGGAATACTGCGAAGGCGGCCTTAAAGAGGCGCTTGGCGAGCTGATTGTGTTTTCCTGAAAGATTAGCTTCTTGTGTATTCAATTTTGTATTCGTTCAGCATGTCCGCGACTTCGCGCTCGTCAAACGTGTGCACTTCTACTGTGTCGCCTTTCACAAGGACCTTGTCCCCAAGCCTCTGGGACATGGCTTTGAGTATGTCGCCTTTTTTCGAGTTGGTTTCATACTCATCAAGGATATACTTCACTTTCATGTAGTCATTCGTGCATGGAACTGTTTATAATAGCCTTGCAGGGCCAGAAGCGGCTATGCCTTTAGCAGATTTTCCACGGTTTTCCTTGTTTTCCAATTCACTTTCTTCAGGTAACTTTCCAGCACGTCCTTCCTGAGCCTTTTTTTCATCTCCAAAATGACATCCGGATGGATAGGCTCCCTGAAACATACAAAATCTATGACCGTCTTTTCCAAATCCGAGACAGGGACTGCAATTCCATGGTATTGGACAATATCATAGCCAAAAAACATTTTCGGCGATATCCTCCTGACTATTACGTTTGTTCCCATGACCTGCCTTGTCCCTTGCCTGGTTTTTCTAGGGGTTATTATCACGGGGTTTGTCTCCTGCTCCCATATGCCCCTGATGGACAGGGCGTCCTGCAATCCATAGTAAAACGGGGAGAACGCGAATCCCGAAGCGCTTGAATCATTGAGGAACGTGTATACGCCTCTCCCGATCCTGTTAAGCCCGCCTTTTTTCACCAGATTGGAGAGGATGAGCGAGACGTATCCCCTGCTGGCCTTTTTTCCAAATGCAGCGACAACGTCCCGTGCCTTGAAGAAGGGCCTTTCCGAAAAATGTTTCTTTATCTCCTTTGTTTTCATACCGAAAACCTCGACCTTAAGACATCCTTAATCTGTTTTATTGACGGCACTGCGCCGGAATATACGATTGCGCTTAGGCTGTCCTTGTCTATCGGCTCGATGTCCAGGGCTTTTTTGATGATATCCTTTGCTTCGTCCGGGCTGGCGATTGACGAAAGGAAGTATACGTCGTAAATGTCCCGCATCAGTTTCCTTGAAATGTAAGCCTCGGCCTTTTCCATCAGCATGGGCCCGGGCATTATGGAGAAGATGTCCATTTTTCCCCCGTCTGCGCGCTCATACGGGATTGGCATGATGGATTCTTTTTCAGGCATCCTGAAATTCGCCTCGAACCTCACTTCAGAAACCCCGTCGCTTATCTTTGAGAAGATTGTGTTTCCGGTGTCCTTGTATTTCACTATTGAAAGGCCTGCCCTTGCCATCGCGTCCCTGAACCTTTTTTCCGACCATTCCCCCTTTTTGAGGTAGAAGTCAACGTCCTCCGAAAACCTGTTCGCCCCATGGCACCGCCAGATTGCTGTTCCGCCGTGCATGACCGCAGACGGCGCGATTTCGTATATGGCGTCCACTAGCCTGTCCTGCAGAAGCGCGATGTCCCTGTGGGCCTTGCGCTTTAGCCTGTCGTAGAGCGGAATTTCCATGATTTATATAATAAACGAATATTATATAAAACTATCGTTTTGGTTTATTATATAATAGGGGCATATTACTGGAAACTGGTTCTCCAGCGCCCTTAAAATAAAAGATTGGGGGAGGGGTTTAATCCCCCGCGGCCTTTTTCATTCCGCCTTGCCAGCTTCCATATCCTTGGGGACACTCGGCACGCCCTTTGCCAGGCCTTCCGCCATCTTCATGACTGTTTCGGCCTTTGCGACTTCGCCAGCTACTTCCATTGCCTTCGGAACTCTTTTTCTTGCCATCCAAATCACCAGATAAGCCGTCCGGGGGCCTGGTTAAAAACCAAGGCAGACCCCGTTGCCAAAGGGCCTTTCTTTTGCGAAAGAAAGCCCCTGGGGAAAGAAAGCGTTTTTTGCTGAAGCTTTTTCGCAAAAAGCTTCCTGGGTTCAAAAGAAGGCATTTAGGAAAAAGCCCTGGGGAAAGAAAGCGCTTTGCTCCGCAGCGCAAGCCGTGAAACGACATTTATCCAATAAACCAAACTATGCTTTTCTATCATTTTGGTTGATTGGGTAAGGGGCTCTTAGCTCTTTTTTGTTCGAATATGAGGGAAACCTTAAAAGTACATTCAGTATTTCATGTCAGAAAGCGCCGCGCTCTCCCATAAGGCAAATTCTTTTTTCATCGCTTTTACTTCTTTTGTGGATATGGGGAATAATTCTTTCAACCTTGATATGCCCACTACAATCGCTCTCCTCATTTTAGGGCTTGGGTTGTATATCCAGGTTATGCCCTTGACGCTTACGGCTATCTTGTTGCTTTCTTCCAGGTAAATCAGGATCGCCTTCAGCATGTTTTGGCTGACTTTTTTTGGAAGCAGCTTCTTGGTTTGCGCTATTGTCACGACGCTGCCTTTTGCGCCCTTTATCGCTTTCTCAACCAATATGACCGTGTCCAGGTCCGGCGAATGCTGTCTTTTTTTCATTTTAATCACCAGTTATCTGTTAGGATGGGTACATGCCGCGTATCTTATCCTGTATCATCGACACAAGGCGGTTTGCGTTTTCCTCCTTGAGTATGCTTTTGTCTATGAAGATAAGGCGGTCTTCCTCAGTTATCCTTATGTCTGCCTTTGCGCCCAAAAACCCCTGGAGCTTTGCCCAATAGCTGCGCCCCTTTATCGCATCCAGCTTCTTCCTTAGGCAGGACTCGTTGGAAAGCACACGGCCTAAAACGCCTTTCCGCTCCATCTCCAGCAAATCCACTATGTCCCTGTTGACCGGCGCCCACCCCTCATCCGAGCCCCTTGTGCACAGCGCCCTTATTTTTTCCGCGCAAAGCTCCTCCATGGAAAGCACGCGGGCCTGGGCAGAACAAAGGGCTGGATATAAAGAAGGATATATCCTTGAATACGGATCTTCCGGAACCGGCGCTATCGGCGAAAAAGGCATATGCACAAGATCGAAGCACGGGCTTTCATCTATGCAGCTTACCGAAAGCTTTACCGGCCTTTTGAGGTATCCCGCGGAATCCATAAGCTTGAGAATGAATATCCTGCCGCCTTCCCTGTGCTTCTCCGCTCCGGCCGGCCCTGAGTTGTCTATCGCAAAACCAAGGTCCACGGCAAACCTCTCCAGGCCTTCGTGGAATCCTTTATAGCATTTCCTTGCATTTTCGCTGCCGAAAAGCGAGAAGTCGAGGTCAAAGCTGAACCTGTATGCCGGCATCGAGAAGCATTTTATTATCGCGGTCCCGCCCTTCAGCGCGAAATCAAACTTTTTCTGTATCTCCGGCAAGGTTGCGGTGAGGATAAAGTCCACGTATATGTAATCGTCCGGGAAATTCTCTTTCCTTAGCCTGAGGGAAAGCTCGTGCATTGACTCGAAATCAAGCCTCATTTGCCCATCCTCATTGCAAAAGGCATCATCTTGATGGCCGCCTTGCTCGGATACCCGGACATAATGGTCTTTAGCAGGCTCTCCTTGCTTATTTCGTATTTTAATGAACGCTCCATCTCCTCCTTTGACACATTTCCGTTTAGATGCAGGTATATATAGTCCGCAACCGTCCGCTCAATGCTGCTGACATTATACGGTATTCCGCGGTAATCCTTTCTCATTATCCCCAGCTCCATTTTAGCAGCCGTTTTCACGAAAACGGCCTTGCCCAGCATGTCCGATTCGATTGGCTTGCTGTACCTCCTGTTGAAGATGTAGTATTCGGAAACCGGCTGGTTTATTATGCCCAGGAGGTATATCGCGGAGATCCTGCCGAAATACCACTGGTCGCCCAATACGGTATTGAGGCACCTGCAAAGTATGGCAAAGCGCCCCTCTTTCAGGTATTTCTTTTCCCTTTCGTCCGGATCCAGCACATAGTAAACGCCCCTGAATTTCTTTATCGGCTTTACCCAGCCGCTGTTGGTCAGGTTTGACAATAGGTTCATGGATTTTTGCCCAGATGCCTCAAAGATGTCCCTGGATGTGCAGACCTTTTTTTTGTTTTTTATCAGAATTTCAGTCAATGTCCTGACATTCATTGTTTCACCGTTTCATTTGTTTTACGTTTTATTAAAGATAGTATAACCGCAAGGTATTTAAATATGATTGTTCTCAGTCGGAGAACATTAAAACAAATGGTTTTGTTTAAATTATTACATACTAGAATATCCATTCTATTTGTTTTAATAATGCCTAGGGGAAGCGGCATAGGCAACTCTTAAAAACCGCCTCTCGCATTAGCTTTCCATGGCAGACAGGAACGTCCAGGAGGTCAAGCAGACCGGAATGCTGTGGACAATCAGTGCGGCGCTCGGGATAATCCGGGACGTGCTTCTTATTGTCACTTTGGTTGCGGTGATTGTTGGCATGCTGATGATAGGGCCGAAACTCAATGCCGCGCTTGGCTCTATGGGCAGCGGCGGGTTTGCCCAGGCAGGCCAGCAATACGGCGGCCCAAACGGAAGCCAGACGGTCGGCGGGGTCAACATACAGGAAGTCGCGCTAAGGATGAAAGGCGAGGCCGATTCCGGAAACTGGGAGGCCGCGATGGGCGACATGAACATTTTGAACGGAATATCCTCGCAGCTGCCTTCCGAGGCCCAGGACGGGCTGCGCCAGCTGGAGCAGGACATAAGGAACCATGACAAGGCGTCGTTTGATGCCCATTTCGACGCCCTTATGCAGAAATACAATAGCCAGCCGGCCCAGAACGCGTCGCAGTCCGGAAGCTCTCTGCTTGGCTCCATTTTGAGCCATATAGGCGCGTCGGACTACAAGGCCACGTATGATGTTACGGCGTCCGGGAACAGCTTTGCGATGGTGGAATACGCCAAAAACGGCAACACAAGATATGACATGGACACGATGGGGGTTTCGACCGAGATATTCATGGTTGGCGGCAAGACCTATTCCTGCACCCAGCTTTCAGGGGGATTCGTGTGCATGAATTCTGGGGCAGGGAGCGTCCCGGTGCCGGCATTGTCGGCCATGGCATCGTCAATATCCAGCTATGCGGTGAATGCCCTTCCGGGGCGGAACATAGCGGGCATTGAGGCGAAGTGCTTCACGCTTTCAGGGGGAGGAAACAGCGGGGATTACTGCTTTTCGAATGACGGGATATTGCTTTCGCTTTCCACATCGTCGGTTTCCATGACAGCGACAAGCGTCGAAAGGGGCATTTCGGACAGCGTGTTTGAGCTGCCGGCGGCGGTGGGATGAAGGGGTCGAAGAAAGTGAATTTGGCAACGACGTGCCAATGGGTTTTTAAACGCATAAAATAGAGGGATTATCATATGAGTATTATCAAAAGTTCGTTTGTAGGACAACTTAAAAATAATACCATTTACAATATTGATGCTCTAGAAGGTCTAAAAAAAGTTCCATCTGAATCATGCCAAATAATCATAGTAGATCCACCCTATTTTCATGCTATAAAAGAAAGCTGGGATAATCAGTGGAAAAATCTTGATGATTATCTTATTTGGTGTGATAAATGGCTTAAAGAATGCGTTAGAATTCTGAAACCAAAAGGCACAATGTATATCTATGGATTTAGTGAAACATTAGCATATATTTTTGTTAGATTAAAAACTAATAAAAAATGGTTGATATGGCATTATACCAATAAGACTGTGCCATCTCTTAATTTTTGGCAAAGAAGCCATGAAAGTATAATATGCTGCTGGAAAGATGACAGACCTGATTTCAATCGGGATGATGTTAGAATTCCTTATTCAGAATCATACTTAAAAAATGCTGCTGGAAAAATTCGTGTTGGTACAAGGGGTAGATATGGAAGTGGAAAAGAAACAATTTATACGGCCCATAAAAATGGCGCACTTCCAAGAGATGTAATTAATATTCCTGCTCTTGCTGGAGGCGCAGGAATGGTAGAAGGTGTAGAGCATCCGACTCAAAAGCCGCTCGCGTTATGTGACATGTTAATCAAGGCCGCAAAAAACAAAGACAATACTGTTTTGGTTCCTTTTGTCGGCAGTGGTTCAGAGTGTGTTTCTGCAATAAAAAATAATTGTAATTTTATCGGATTTGAACTAAGTAAAGAGTACTGTAAGATTGCTGAAAAAAGAATCCTTAATGAAATGAAACAAACAAAAATATTAATTGGAATCAATTTGTTTCTTTAATTTAAGGAATAGATTATCAGTAAATATTACAAAACCATTTGAGAGATATTTTAGACGTTTATCAGAAATAAAACGCTTATATGGTTCTTTAAATTCTCCATTGCGTTTTTTAGGCTCTTCTAGATCTTCTCTAGTAGGAACGAAATATGATATATTTATCCATTCTCCATCTAATTTGGACTTTGGTTTTCTCTCTTTTCTAACTTCTCTGCTTTGACTTTCCTTTTTTACTTGACAATTAAAAATCTGTTTTTTGTACGTTATTCTGATATCTGCCCCTTGGTGATCTAATTCTTCAGACATTTGAACTGAGTTAGCACCGAATAAGTCTTCTGCGACATATGCCGCTTGAATTTGTGTTATTATACTCGCCCAAGTCCGATATATTCTTGCAGGTAACCCTTTGTAGAAACATTTTTTACACATCTGGATCTTAGTTCTAAATGTTTCAAGGTTTTTACTTTTTTCTTTTAAATATCTACTATAAAATTTCTCAAATGGAAGAAAGTTACGTTCTTGCCAATAAACTTGATATAATAAAGATATTGCTTGAATATTTCTATCTAAATCCATCTCTACGATCTTGATTGAACTAAAGTTTTCTCTATATCTTTTGAGATTAACTGATGCTAAGAATATCTCAAAATTTTCCCTATCCGATTTTTTGGACATAGATCGCTATTTAATATGCAATTTATAAAGATAGTACTATAGAAAGTGAATTAACGTTGTATTAAATTGCTGGGCTTCTTTCTTGCTGCGAGATAAACGACGCTTCATTCTTAACAAATTCGAATATATTCTAATGACCAGAATTCTTTTTAGTTAGTTTGATAACCATATCTTATCAATACTTATCAACAAGAGTTATAAACAATTAGATATATAAAGTTAAATATGAAATTTGTAGACCTTTTCGCAGGTCTAGGCGGTTTTCACCTTGCGCTTCGTGATCTGAGTCATGAATGTGTTTTTGCTTGTGATATTAATAGTAATTTAAGGGAGATCTATTATAAAAATTTTGGAATATACCCTAAAGGAGATATAAGATTAATTAAAGAAACGGATATTCCTTCTCATGATATACTTTGCGCAGGATTCCCATGTCAACCTTTTTCTAAAGCAGGAAATCAGAATGGTTTGGATGATAAAGAAAGAGGTAGACTATTCTACGAGATATTACGTATAATTAAACACCATAAACCAAAATATGTAATTCTTGAAAATGTCCCTCAAATCAGACGTCATAATGACGGCAGAACATGGTCTAAGATGGAGAAGTTATTAAAAAAAGAAGGATATGATGTTCGCTGTAAAGATTTATCGCCCCATCATTTTGGAATACCTCAGAGAAGATTCAGAACATATATTGTAGCAAGTAAAAAATCTCTTTGTAATTTTTCATGGCCGGATAAATCATCAAAACTAAAAGAAAATTCGGTTAAAAAAGTTCTAGAAGTCAAACCGCATAATATTTGGAATATACCATCTAGAGTAAGCAATTGTCTTGAAGTCTGGCAAGAATTTCTGGATATTATCCCCAAAGATACAAAAATACCGCTTCCGGTTTGGGCTATGGAGTTTGGGTCTACATATCCATATAAGAAAATAACCCCATTTGTACTTCCATTAAAACGGCTGAAATATTATAAAGGATCTTTTGGAATGCCGATTTGTGGATCAAATAAAAGATCTGCATTACTATCACTACCATCTCACGCTAGAAGAGAGAACAAAAAATTTCCAGATTGGAAAATAAACATGATTGATAAAAATCGGAAATTTTATAATAAGAATAAGCATAGGCTTAGATCATGGATAAAAAAGATTATGACCTTTCCTCCAAGCTATCAAAAACTCGAATGGAATTGTAATGGCGATCCAAGAAATATAATGTCATGTCTTGTCCAATTCAGAGCTTCCGGAGTTAGAGTAAAAAGACTTGATACGGCTCCAACTCTGGTTGCAATGAATTTATCACAAACACCAATTGTACCTTGGGAAAAAAGATATATGACTTTGAAAGAATGCAAACGTCTTCAAAGTATGGATTCGTTAAGTTGCCTCCCATCATCCAGAAAAGAAGCTTATAAGGCGCTTGGTAATGCTGTCAATGTAGATGTTGTTAAATTAGTTACAGAATCGTTATTATCAAATGAAGATCCTATTACTAGGTGATTAAATGAAAGAAATAAAAAAATTAGAAATTGATATTCGGCCACCAGTAAGTGTTTATGGTACATTCAGACGCCTTACATACCTACCTTGGTATGCTATAGCCGAATTTGTAGACAATGCTACACAGAACTATTTTGATCATAAACCCGAGTTGGACAATAATAGTGACGAAAAGAAAAAGAAAAAACTTACAATAAAAATAGTATATGATAGAAAGAATAACAAATTATCTATCTCAGATAATGCTAATGGAATGGACTTTGCTGAACTAAAACGTGCAATTAAATTAGATAGTCCGCCAGAAAACCCTTCTGGTAGATGTGAATTTGGAATGGGTCTAAAGACCGCTGCGTGCTGGTTTTCACGGAAATGGAAAATAGAAACTAAAAGACTAGGTGAAACAGAGAAATATTCACTTGTTGTAGATGTTAAAGATATGTCACACCAAGTCGAAGAAAAATTATCAGTTGATGCCATAAAGACCAAACCTAAAGAACATTATACTATTATAACACTTGAAGAAATTTACAAGCCTCTATCTTCAAGGACTATCGGAAGAATTAAACTTCAATTAGCAAGTATGTATCGTGTAGATCTTAATTCCAAAGATATTGAAATTCTATGGAATGGCGTTCGTTTAAAATCTCCCAAACAGCACGTTCTTAAAGAATCTCAGATGGATGGACGCAAAACAATATGGAAAAAAGAGATTTCATTCGAAGTTCCTTGGAAAATAGAAAATCAGATGTTATCTGTTAATGGTTGGGTAGGGATACGGGACCCCGGAAGTCAAAGGGATGCTGGATTTGTATTATTTAGACGTGGTAGAGTTATAGTAGGCGGTCCAGAGAGAGGATATAAACCAAAGGAGATTTTTGGACAAGGCAATACATTCAGATCACAAAGACTTATTGGCGAATTAAGTATGGACAATTGGCCAGTAACTCAAGCTAAAGATGCTTTTGACTGGACAGGAGAACTTGAAGAGGCATTCATAGAAATATTAAAGAATGAAGCAAAGGATTATATGAATAAAGCTGAAAAATATAGAAGTGACCAGAAGACTACAAAACCAGAAATACAGCAGGTTGCAAATGAAACAAAAGAGTCATCTAAAGAAGAAGAGATAGAGGCATATGAAGAAAAACTAAATGAGATTACAAAAAAATTATCTGAAGATCGGGACGAACTAGAAACTGTCAAACAGAATGAGGAGACAAATAGACATAGGGAATATGCCTTTATTATAAAAGATAGATTAAATAATTTTCAGACTACATTTAATGAACTGAAGCAATTAATAAAAGAGAGTATAGAAAAAAACGTGGGAAAAGAAGAAAAGATTAAAGAAAAGATAAAGAAAAATAAATGGCTTCTGGGTCTTGAATGCGATATAGACGCAAAAAATCAAGATATAGATAATCAGGGAGAGATAGATCTGCATATTAAAACGAAGTATGATGAAGATAAAATTTTTGAAATAAAAAGCCCTAATATAAAACCATTTATAGGAAAACGTATGAATTCGAAGACAAAGACGCGCTTAATTATGTCAGATGAACTTGCTGATGGACTGAGCGAACTTATATTCTATCTAGAAAGAACAAATTTATACGCCGAGCTAAAATTACAAGGAGGCTATGGTATTTCAAAAGCCTCGGGTTTTATTCTTATAGGATATAATCTTACAGATGACGAAAAAACAATGATTAATTATCTAAATTTCCATTTGAGTCCACATATACGTATTATTACATACAATGACCTTGAAAATAATATTGAGCGTGAACTTGAGACTGTTAAAAAGTTTGCAAAGAGCAGCAAAGAAAGATAGACGGTGGCATTTTGTTTATAAAAAGTGATTAATATTGTATATTTGCTATTAAATTCTAAATTATCCTTCTGACAGCCGTTCATGATATTTTCTGATATCGCACGATTGAAAAGTCTCCTGCGCCTGTTAACACCATCTTAACAAGATTTATAAATGTTTGTTAACAACATCTTAACATGCCACTGGGCAACAGACGGATAAACATCATCATAACAAGGCGCGGAGCTCCGGCCATGGGAGATGACTTGGAAGCATTCACGCAGATGCTTAACCTCGTCTCGGCCCGGGACACCAACCGCACCGCCTTGCAGGTCTTCCGCTGGGTGCTTGCCAACTCCGCACAGGGCATCTCCAGCTCCACCATGAGCGATGCCTGCGACATGAACCGCCTTACCTGCCTCCACCACCTCAAAAGGATGGAGGACCTGGGCATTGTGCGCAATGTTGACGGCCGGTATCTCATGGAAACTGAAGGCATGGAGGCCTACATTGACGGCCTGGAAAAGGAGGCAACCGAGACGTTCGCGGCGCTAAGGGAATTGGCGAAGAAGATAGACCAAAAGTACGCAAGAAAGGAAATCAAAATACGGTAAAGAAAAAGACGACGAAAAGTATAGGGACTGGGCAAGATAAAGGGAAGGAAAATAGACGGAAAAGACAAGAAAATAAGGAAGGAAAAAACGACAGAAAGATAAAGGGCAAAAAACGAAAAAACGGTGAATCATGATGGCAGACGAAAAACCAATAACATTGAAGGTTTCGGAGTCGCTCAAAAGCGACGTGGGCAGGAGCATTGCCAGGCTTGACTCAAAGGCACGCACAGCGCTGAACCTTTCAGTCGGCGACTACATCAGGCTCAACGGCAAAAAACAGACAATCGCCATCGTCTGGCCAGCACACCCGGAAGACGAAGGGCTGGACATAGTCAGGATGGACGGAATATTAAGGAACAATGCAGGCGCAGGCATCGGCGAAAAGGTCAAAGTCTATAAAACCGAAATCAAGGAGGCGATAAAGGCCACGCTCGCCCCAACCGAGCCCATAAGGCACACCCCTGAGCTGGAAGCCTACGTACACAAGAGGCTTATCAACAGGCCGATAATCAAGGGCGACATGCTGCCAATAGGGGTTTTCGGCACATCACTCCCATTATCGGTGGTCCAGACCAACCCGCAAGGCGCAGTGACGATAACCGAAAACACGAAAATGGAGATAAGGAGCGAGCCTGAAAAAACCGAAGGAAGCATCGCAACCGTAACGTACGAGGATATAGGCGGGCTGGACGATGCGATACAGAAAATCAGGGAGATGGTCGAAATACCGCTCAGGCACCCGGAACTGTTCGAAAGGCTGGGCATAGAGCCTCCAAAGGGAGTATTGCTCTACGGGCCGCCAGGGACCGGAAAAACGCTATTGGCAAAAGCCGTGGCAAACGAAAGCGACGCGTCGTTCTTCTACATAGGAGGGCCTGAAGTCGTAAGCAAGTACGTGGGGGAAAGCGAAAGCAACCTAAGGAAAAAATTCGAGGACGCTGAAAAGGCCGCGCCTTCCATACTGTTCATAGACGAAATAGACGCAATAGCCCCAAAAAGGGAGGAAAGCCAGGGTGAGGTAGAGAGGCGCATGGTCTCACAGCTATTGACGCTGATGGACGGATTGAAAAACCGGGGCAACGTGGTGGTGGTAGGGGCGACGAACAGGCCTGATTCCATAGACCCGGCGTTAAGGCGCCCGGGAAGGTTTGACAGGGAAATAGAAATCAGCGTCCCGGACAAGAAAGGAAGGAAGGACATCCTGGAAATCCACACAAGGAACGTTCCGATAGACCCGATGCCAGCAAGGCCGGATTCAATGGCAAAGATGGTGGTAGCCGAGCTTAAGCCAACAAAGGCAAAGGAAGAGCTGGAGTCATTATTCAACATGCTGTTCTCAAAGGAGGCAATAGCGGAGATAGTGACGGAAACCGCGTATGAAAAGTCAAAGGACATCGACAAGGAAAAGATGTTCTCGGCATTGACAGGCGGCGCGACAATAGGGGAAGCGTTGGCAAAGTCGCAGAAAAAAGAGATAAGTGTGGAGGGACTGAACGCAGACAAGGTCATATCCCTGGATTACGTGCTTTCAGACATCAAGGGCGCGATAAAAAAGATGGGCGACGAGGCAAAGGCCGCGGCAAAGGACGTTGAAAAGGCAGGGATAAGCCAGGACGAACTTTCAAAGATGTTGGCAAGCCTGGCAAAAAGCGAGGATTTCAAGGACAAGATGAAAGAAGCGTTAATCTCCAACCTCATAACGGAACTTTCAAACATAACGTACGGGTATACGGGGGCGGATGTAAGCGCACTGGTCAAGGAGGCGGCAATAAAGGCGCTAAGAAGGGTATTGCCAAGCATGAACATAGAGAATGCGGAAGGACAGATACCGCCGGAAATGTTAGAGAGAATATACGTTACGGAAGAGGACCTGTTCAACGCATTGAACGAAATCCAGCCGTCCGCGTTGAGGGAACTGTACATCGAAAGGCCGAATGTCAAATGGGAGGACATCGGAGGATTGGACAGCATAAAGCAGGAGCTCAAAGAGGCGGTGGAACTGCCGCTGAAGCACCCTGAAGTCTTTGAGGAGGTCGGCATAAGGCCGATGAAGGGGGTGTTATTGTATGGCCCGCCTGGAACAGGAAAAACGATGCTGGCAAAAGCAGTGGCAAACGAAAGCGAGGCAAACTTCATAGCCATAAACGGGCCTGAAGTGCTGAGCAAGTGGGTGGGCGAAAGCGAAAAGGCGGTAAGGGAAATCTTCAGGAAAGCGAGATTATCTGCTCCGTGCATAATCCTAATCGACGAACTGGACGCAATAGCGCATGCAAGGGGAAGCGGAGACGAAGGGAATAAGGTCACTGAAAGGATAGTCAATACGTTGCTGACGGAAATGGACGGGATGAGGGGGCTGAAAGGCGTTTTCGTCATAGGCGCGACAAACAGGCCGGATATTTTGGACCCGGCATTATTGAGGGCAGGAAGGTTCGACAGGAGCATAGAGATACCGCTGCCTGACGAAAGGTCAAGGCGCGAAATCATAAGAATCCACACAAAAGGCATGGCGCTGGCAAAGGACATCGAGGTTGAAAAGATAGTGAAGTCAACCGAAGGGTACAACGGCGCGGACATTGAAAACCTCGTAAGGGAGGCGGGCATGAACGCGATAAGGAGAATCATGTCAATGAAGGCAAAGCCGAAAGACAAGGCGATAAGGATGGACGACTTCATGGACGCATTTAAAAAGATAAACCCCGCAATGGCTATTGCAAGGAACGGGAGAAAAATGGAAGGGGAGATTTACGGATGATGCTGAAAAAGATAATGGCATTGCTTGCGTTCTTCGTTGGAATTTCGCTGATAGCGTTCTCGCTGGTGCCGGACATGGGCGTCATGGATTTGGCAAAGATGGCGGCGCTGTCAATAGGCGCCACAATCCTGATAAGCCTTGTTTACGATAGGGTGAAGAAGGTCGGCATGGGCGATAGAGTAGTAGTCGTTTCGTCAAACTTCTACCCCGCGATATTCGGCAGGCACGGAAGGGTAACCATGATATCAAAGAACGGGAACGAGGTAAAGGTCAAGCTGGACGACGGGGAAGAGGTCGTCGGAATAGTGGAAAGCCACGAAACGCTGTTCTCGCCGCCCGTTGTAAGGGCTATGTACAGCGAAAGGAAGATTGAATAACCGACGGGCTAGGTAAGGACACTATGGTTAATTATTTCCTTTGTTTATAAATAAAACGGATAAGGTATATAAATAGTGCTACTTAATTGCATATCATGAGAGATGCCCTAGAGCAATACAACCCTTGGAACAGGGAAATAGATTACGGAACGGACAGGCTGTTCCATTACCAGGACATTGTCTCCTTCTTGTTCAGGAAGGAGATACAGGTCCTTACGGGCATAAGGCGCTGCGGCAAAACGACATTGCTGAGGCAATGCATGAGATATTTGCTGGACAGGGGAATCAAAAAGGAGCAGGTCATATTCATACCTTGCGATGACCCATTGCTGAAAATAAAAAATTTTGAGGACCTGCACAGGATACTGAAGGGATTTCAGGCAAAGGAAAGGCTGTTTGTCTTTCTGGACGAAGTCCAGGCTGTCAAAGGCTGGGAAAAATATGTCAAGTCAGTATATGATTCAGGCTCAAATGTGAAGTTCATAATAACGGGCTCAACCGCATCATTTTTCGAAAAGGATGTTGCCAGCTATCTGACGGGCAGGCATATATTCCATAAGATAAAGACACTGGCGTACAAGGAATACCTGAGGCTAAAGCCCAATGGCTCTTTGCTGGATTATGCTGAATGGGGGGGATTTCCCGAAGTTGTCAAAACGGATTCTGCCGAACAGAAAAACCTGATTCTCAAGAATTACCTTCAGACCATAATATTGAGGGACATCATCGAAAGGAACAGCCTAAGGAATGAAAAGGTGGTTACGTCCTTGCTGTACGCATTGGTTTCGGTAGTTGGCGGAAAGATAAATTTGTCCAGATTATCAAGGCAGTTCAGCCTAAGCAGGAAGACTGCTGAGAAATATGTCAGGATAGGCGTTGATGCCTTCCTGCTTGAGGAAGTGGGCTTTTTCTCGCATTCACGGAGGAAAAATATCCAGAAAGAATACAAGATATACCCTTCGGATTACGGATTCTGCAGAATGATTAATGGCAGGTTTGAAAAGGGACGGGCAATGGAATGGGCGGTTCTCCATGCCCTTTCGAGCCCTTCATACTGGTCTTCAAACGGCCATGAGGTTGATTTTGTCTCAAAGAACACTGGAATACAGGTGTGCGCAGGGGATAAGATGCCTGAAAGGGAGATGGACAGCCTTATTGCATTCAGGAAAATATTCCCCTTCAGGGGTCTGATGCTTTGGAACCAAACGACAGACAAGACTGTTTCAATTGAAGAGTTCCTGCTGAACCCTGATGTGCGTTAATGCTGCCAGGCCTTGGAGCCACAATCCCATATTAAAATATATCTGCCTGAGGAATTATTATGGAAGATTTTGGTAAGAAAGTCGCCAAGGGTTCAGAGGCCGAAATCTACGAGAAAAACAACGAAATCATAAAATACAGGAACAAAAAAAGCTACAGGATAAGGGAAATTGACGCTGAAATCAGGGAAGGCAGGAACCGGAGGGAGGCAAGAATCCTGAAAAAGGCGAGGGAAATCGGCCTTCCGGTCCCGAAAGTCTTGGGCGAAGGGGAAAACTACTTCATAATGGAGAAAATCAGGGGAAAAAAGGGAAAGGCGTCATTGGAAACTGCTAAAAACATAGGAAAAGCGCTCGGAAAGCTGCACAAGAACGGAATCATACACGGGGACCTGACGCCTGCGAACATGATAGGCAACAGGATAATAGACTTCGGGCTGAGCTTCATGTCAAAAAGGGCGGAAGACATGGCAGACGATTTGCTTGCGTCATACTATTCATTGAGGGAGCATGAAAGGGCGCTGTTCAAGGCATACGAAGATGAATTCAAGGATGGAAAAATAGTCATAGAAAGGATGGAGAAAATCAAGGGTCGGGTCAGGTATGCAAACGACAAGGGCTGCTAAGGGCCAGGCATCGGCATCGTTCCTTTTGACGTTCGCAGCGCTGGCCGCCGCGGTCTTTGTGCTGTTCTCGGCGTTATCCTACGTTTCAAAGAATGCCGAAACATCAGTGTCGTC
>JBGQMY010000003.1:0-75332 GCA_041500865.1 Candidatus Micrarchaeia archaeon
TATCATTCTCTGAATATAAAAACGTTGTGATTGGCGCGAAGGCGCGCGCCGAAAAAAATTAGGCTTTGCTGCGGCAACGACGATGGGTCAATTCATTCCCGGATTGAAATCCGGGGATTTCTTGTCCAGCACGATTAAAAAATAAAAATTAAGGGCGTTTTCAGCCCTGCAGAACCGACGTTGAGACGCTGACTGTCATTTTCCTTAGGTTGTTTATGTCAGCAAGCGAGTCCGGGACTTCAAGGTAGTAAAACACCACCACGCCGTTGAACTGCTCGTTCGCGCTTCCCGTGGCCTTTGTTCCGGGCGCAGTCGAGAAGTAGCACGGAATCTGCGAGCTCGTTGCCTTGGAGAATGTTGCAGTGTTTCCCGGCTCTATCGTAGGCTGCGTGCCCAAGTCAGGTACGTTCGATATGCTGCTTGGTTCCGCCCCTTTGTAGCACACTGCCTTGTATACCTTTATGGCTTTTCCAAGCCCGTTCTGGAGCGCCATGGATATCTGAAGCGAACCGTCAGTTGAGCTTGTCGTCTGCACTATCGGCTGCGTGTCCCCGCACGAGAATCCAACAGGCGTCATGCACCTCTGGACCTTTGACATGTTGGTAAACAGCAGCAACAGTATGCCAAGAACTATCACTATCACCAGTATTGCCCACCCGTACGTCATCAGGTACTCAAGTGCGGCCTGTCCTTTTTTGGTTTTCATGTTTTCATCACACCTCTTTTTTGCAAAAAGCGTCATATGCCGAACCCCTGGAACAGGACTCCGACAAGGCTCGAGCCTCCAAAGAATATCAGGTACGCGACCAGCGCCATTATCGGGAAGAACTTTATGCCGTCGTTCTCGTTGCCCGTGTATGCCGCGCCGATTATGTACGCCGTAATGAAGTTGGTCACGAAAATCATGACCAGCGAGAAGTAATAGAAATCGCCTGGCGTTATCGGAGGCCTTCCGAGGAAGAAGTTCCCCACAAGCGAGCCGGACGCCATCTGCTCCGTGCCGCTGGCAGGGGCGACCATCGCGAACGCGTTGAACAGTATCTCTATCAGCTTGTTTGAAACCGAGAGAAGGAACGGCACGCCGAACGCTGCGGCGAAGAACAGGAAAATCACGTACACTATCAGCATGGACTTTATGTCCCTCCTGACTATGATGACCTCCCTTATGTCCTCGCTCAGCTTCTCCAGAACCACGCCGACCTCGGCGCCGCTGGATATGGCCTGCTTGAGTATCTCAATGAAGCGCTTGAACAGCGTGGAGTTGAAGCGCGACGCAAGGTCGTCAAGCGCGTCGTTCATCGTCGTGCCTGAATAGGACTCCTTTATCGCCCTCCTAACCTCGACTGAAAGTATGCCGAACTCCGGCTTTGCCGAGTTCCAGAGCGCCTGGTCAACCGGCATCCCGCCCCTCACGTTGGACGACACCATTGAAAGGAACTCCGGAAGCACGCTCTCAACCGCATTCCTCCTCGCATCCGCAAGGAAGACGTAATATGCGACTATCAGCGTCCACGAGAACAGCACGGCCACTACCGAGAACGCCAGCGCAAGGACAGGGAATATGGAGCCCATGTTCGCCTGGCTTATGCTGAATGAAAGGTCCTTCAGGAACTGCTCAAGCGGGAAGAAGAAAAACGAGGAAAGGAGCGCCAGCACGAATATCGTGCTCAGCAATACTACCGAGACGCCTATGAAGTATGCGCCTGGGTTCGGGCTTCCTGCCTCGCTCATTATCCTATCCGCTTCCCTTTCGTAGTTCTTCGGGAATTGCTTGCCAAGATGGAACAGTGTGTTTATCATTTTAATCACCCTAGGAAGGCGTACCTCGGCCTCGAGCTTTTGACGAAAGCGAGGAACATGTACTGCACGAAGCCCAAAAGAAGGGCAACGAGTATCAGGTACACCAGCGGTATCGACATGTTCTTTCCAACGAAGGAAAGCAGTATCATCACGAATATCATGCCCAAAGACGGGAATATGACCGCGATGACAAGGTAAAACATTATCAGCGGGTTCAGCTTCTGGCCGTATTCCTTGACCTCAAGGATCTGCTCCCTTGATATCTGGTCAACGGTCGCCCCTAGCGCCCTTGCGACGTTTGCGCCCGAGACAACCGAGTTGGCTATCTGTATCAGTATCCTCCTGAATGACGGGGACGGCGTCTTTTCCGCAGTGTCCCTCAGCACGTACGTAAGGGGCTCGCCGAACGTCACGCGCTCCACTATCTTCTTTATTTCGTCGCTTACGGCGCCGTAGCCGTGCGTGGTCCCGACAAGCGCGTCAAACAGCGGCATGCCTGACGATATCTCAACGATTATGTGCTTCGCGGCAAAGACAATCTCGTTGTCAATGTCCTTTTTCCTCTTGATTATCTTCAGCTCCGGATAGATATACCCATAGTAGAAGAAAGCCAGGAACACCGCTATGAACACGATTACCGGCAGCGCAAGGCTTATCCAGTAAAGCACGGCCAGCCAGGCCGAGATTGCGGTCGTGAAAAGGGCCATTGCAAGCGCAGTCAGCACGACCCCGTCCAGGAATTCGTCAGGCTGTCTTTTGTCCCCTGCCATGTTAAGCTTCCTGCCCAGTCCAGGCAGATACGGCAGCATTGCGTCCGAAATGTTCGATATTATTGGCATCCTTTTGCTCATGTTTCCTCACCCTTAGGGAAATACTTGTCCACCAGCTCGTCGGGGAGCCCCTTTTCCTTTGCTATTCCTCTTCTGGCGTGCGCGATGGCGGCGGACTTGCCCATCTCGCCCTTTATGTATAGAAGGAACGCCTTCCTGTCCCTTGCCCCCAGCTCGTGGAGAAGCTCGGCCTCCTTCATGCCCGCTATCTCGCCCACGACCGCCGAAAGCACGTCCGAGCTCGTTATGAGCTCCTGCTTCTTCTCTTTTATCGCATTTATTTTCTCCCTTACGGCCCCGAACCTGCCCGGATAGCCCTTTGCTATCGCGTCCTTCAGCGACTCGGCCTCCTTTTTGTCGAATATGTCCTTTGAAAGCGCAGCATCCACCTTTTTGCAATGCAGCTCAATGAAGAATTTCGCCGTTTCGCCTATTATCCTGGAGTATTCTATAGCAACGTGGTTTGAGTCATTGACAAACTGAATCTCTATCCTGCTGAGCAGGACGCTGTCTCCTTCCGCGATTTTCTTGGCATTCTCGTATTTTGACTTCAGCTCGTTTGACGTTGCGTCAAGCGATTCGGCCAGCTCATTGACGCCCGATTCAATCTCCGATGAGAGGTGGCTTTTCACAAGCGAGGGAAGGTCCGCCGTCTTGACCTTTTCGCCCTTCATCCTGTCCCTCAAAAGCATGATTTCCGAATCTATCTTTTTCTTCTTTTCAAGGTTCTTCTCGCCTATCTTCATCTTCGTAAGTTCAAGAAGCCTCTTCGTTATGTCTATCCTGTCCTGGTAGACGTTGGACTTCACGCTCTCGTTTATGGAGGATATGTCCTCCTCCGCCTTCTTGGCTATGTCCCATGACAGCATCTCCGGCTCTGAAATCTTCGGCTCCTCGTGCTCATCAATGTACGATATGTGAATTTTTCCCGAAGGCGCGCGCTCGGCTTTTCTTTCGGCCGGCTTCGCAACCTCTTCCTCATCGGCCTTCTTCATGTCTTCTTCCGACATGTTGATTTCCCCTATGTCGCCCTTGCTCTCTATCTCGGCAACTTCAGCCTCTTCCTCTGCCTCTTTTTTTGCAGGCGCTGCTGCGGCTGCCCCGGCCTCAAACTCCATCTCCTCAGGCTTAACCGGTTTCCTTGGCGCAGCCGGCTCCTCCGCCACCTCGATTTCCGCTTCTTCAGGCGCCGGCCTGGAGACAGCCTGCGCTTTCCTTTCCTCTGCCGGTGGCCTCTGGACCTCCTCCTGAACCGGCTCTGTGCCCATGGCACTTTCAGCCTTCTTTTTCCTTATGGCCGCTGCAATGGACGTTGCGCCCCTTGACGGGGCTTCTGTAAAAGTGACCTGGGCTTGGGCAGAAGCCCTTTGGGCAGCTACCCTTTGGGCTGCAGCAGCCGGCAATGCGACCGCCTTCCTTGCTGCCTGCGGCGCTCCGGGCATTCCGGACCTGACTGATTTTATCCTGGATATCTTGTACAGCTTGTCCAGCCAGAGATACATGTCTGACGATTTGAACGTGCCATATGGGTATGTCGTGGTGAATGAGTACCGTGGCGAATCCGGCGCCTTGGCAAGCGGCTCCTTGGCTGACGCTCCTGCCTTCATCATCTCGTCAATCCTTGCCCTCAGGTCAACGTCCATCAATCCAGCCCCGTCATATCCCGAATTCCCATTTCTTGTTGCCGTTCGCGTATTCCAGGACAAGCTCCGGGTCGTCATAGTAGGTTGAGACGATGTGGCCGACCTGGTCGACCTCGAAGTACTTGTTTGCGACTGTCCAGCTCAGGACTGCGATTTTCTCCTTCAGGTCCTGGTTTATTTCCTTCGGCGACAGGCCCGCATAAAGCTCAAGCGTATCGGCTATCCTGCTCAGCTCGCCTATCTTGTTGATGGAATCCTTTTTGCTGTCCCACCTGTAGATGGTGTTGAGCTCGCCCATCTTCTTGACTTCCGAAAACTCGAAGCATCTCCTGATGTTGAACCTCCTGTGCCTGAGCTGCACGACGATTCCGGCAAGCGCGTCAAGCACCTCCTTTGGCAGGTTTATGGGCGGCGTTGTGAGCCTGGATATGGTCTGGTTCGCGTCGTCTGCGTGCAGCGTCGCGTAGACGCTGTGCCCTGTGTGCATGGCCTCGAAAAGCACCTCTGCCTCCCTCTGCCTCCTGACTTCCCCGACCAGTATCCTGTCGGGCCTCATCCTGAGCGAATTGACCATCAGGTCAAGCATGCTTATCTCGCCCTTGCCTTCGGGGTTGGCCTCCCTGGTCACCAATGGAACCCATTGCAGGAACTTCGGAAGCGTGAGCTCCCTTGTGTCCTCAATGCTGATGACCCTGTGGTTTGCAGGGATGAACCCCGCTATGGCATTCAAAAAAGACGTTTTTCCGCTTCCTGTCCCTCCTGAGACGAGCAGCGAAAGCTCGTTCTGTATTGAAAGCCATATCAATGCCATGATTTCCGGAGACGACGTGCCGTTCGCGATTATCGTTGAGGCTGTCCACGGGTTCTTTGCGAATTTCCTGATTGTTATTGTGTTTCCGAACGAGGATATCGGGAACAGCGTGGAATTGACCCTGTCGCCGCTGCTTATATGCGCGTCCAGCAACGGGTTAAGGATGTTTATCTGCCTTCCTATCCTCCTTGCGATTAATGATGAGTAGTTGAGTATCGTTTCCTCGTCTTTCACCTTGACGTTGGTCCTTGACCAGCCGAACCTCTTGTGGTATACCCAGACCGGCTCGGATGCCCCGTTTATGACCATTTCCTCAAGCGTGTCGTCCGCGAGTATGACCTCAAGCTGCCCCAACCCGAGGCTGTGCTGCACAAGGTACGTTGCAAGTATGTCCTCCTTGTCCTTCGTCAGGTTGGGAAAATTGGCCTGAAGCACTTCCCTGGCAACGCCGTAGAACTTGTCCCTTACAGACTTTTCCTTCTTCGGGTCAAGTATGTCGGCAATGTCGATTTCGACCCTGGACATGACCTCGGCCTTCAGCTTCGTCTCAAGCAGCATCCTCGTTGCGTCGGATATGCCTGGTATCTTTACTTCGTAAAAAGGCACGAAGTCTGTGGAAGACCTCGAAATCGTAACCACTACGGGGATTCCCTCGTTTTTATAGTTGTACGTGTCCAGGACCTTTGTTTCCGCCATTTAAACCATCCCTTTGGACTCCTTTTTAGACGATGTGTTTTTAAGTGTTTGTTTTTTGTGGCCTCCTTTTACGTCTAAAAAACGTGGGCTTCCAGAGACGGTAGAATTTGAGATGGTAAAATATCACCGTTTAAAAATGGTACCCCACAGGGTAATTCATTATGGGCGACCTCAAAATAAGGAAGGGCGGGCTAGAGATAGGCCTGGACCGCGGATGCGGGGATTACACATTCATCTCGCATGCGCATGCCGACCACCTGGAGAGGGCCAAGAACATAAAAAAGCTCATATCCAGCAAGGAGACTGCGCTTCTTGCAGGCATATCCAAGGATGCGGAAATCCCCGAAGGGGTGACGCTGCATGACGCAGGCCACATCCTTGGCGCAAGGCAGCTGAGGGCGGAAACCGAAAACGGCGCCGTAGTCTATACCGGGGATTACAGGCTGAAAAAGGGCATTTTCGACAATGGCGGCGAGATTGTGGAAACCGACCACCTCATGATTGAGGCGACGTACGGGGACCCGGCTTTCAGGTTCCCCGAGCCTTTTGAGGTATACGAAGACCTCTCAAAATGGATGAAGGAAAAGACAAAGGACTCAAACGTCTTGATTGGCGCATACAGGATGGGGAAGTCCCAGGAGGTCATAAAGGTGCTAAACGAGTACCTGGGCATCGTCCCTGTCGTAGGAAGCTCCATCCACAATGTTGCCGAAATCTATAACGGCCTGGGGCACGGCCTTGAGACGCTTATGATAGGGACGGACGAGGCGCAGGAGTCGCTGGATTCCGGGTTCGTAGCGATACTCCAGCCGAACAAGGTCAACAGGGCGTTCGCAAGGGCGCTTGCCGCGGCGCACAGCAGGCCGTGCCTTTCCGTTTCGGTTACAGGATGGAGCATCAGGTACGGCATGAATGTTGACCAGTCGTTTCCGCTGAGTGACCATTCGGATTATTATGACACGGTCAGGTACATGGAAGAAAGCGGGGCGAAAAAGGTGACATTTTTTGACGGCGAGCCTGATTACCTGTCAAAGGCCGCAAGGAGCCTTGGCATAACCGTTGTTTAATCAGCCGAACCTGATTGCGAACGTTGTCCTGTAAACCCTTTTTCCCTGTTTCAGGCCCCAGAGCTTCTTGCTTATCTTGTAATCCCTTATGCCCAGCTCCTTGATGACCGCAAGCGCGCCCTTGGACGAGCCGACCTTGAAGTCAACGCCTTCCCTTAATTCTTCCTCTGAAGCCACGAACGTTTCCTCGGCAAGCGCGGCTGCGAACGCCTTTCTCCATTTTGCTACGTCCCTTGGGTTCCCCCTAAGCTGGATTATGGCCTCATAATAGTTTCCTGCCTTCTTGTTGCATTGCTCGCAGATGGACTTCTGGATTTCAACCCTTACGGGGACTGTTATGGGCACGTTGCCCCTGTCTGTTTCAATTTCAAACGTCAGCGTTGAGCTGTTTATGCCAATGGCCACGTTTCTGGCGTCCCTGCCCTTCACTTTCGCTGTAAGCCATTTGCCGATTGCCTGTGGCTGGACAGCTATCCACTTCTTGCCCCGCAGGACGGCCCCGCACCTTGGGCACAGCGTGACTGAAAAGGATTTTGGAATCTCAATGTACGGCGTGTAGCAGTCTATGCATAGCATGTCTACGAACGGCTTGCTGCCCTTTTTCGCACCGCACTTTATGCAGACGTCAATCTCGGCCATGATGGGGATAATGCTGATTCGGTTTAAAAATCAGGCGGCAATGCAGTCGCCGAAGGATTTCATGAACGCGTTTCCGGTTATGCCCGCAAGCCATTCTATTGACTTGAGGAATGCGGCCGTTTTCTCTTTGCCGCTTGCCTTGGCGATTGAGGGCGCGGTCTTGTGTTCTTTATCTTCTGCCTCGATGCTTGCGTTGTGTTCAAGCAATAAGGCGCAGGTTGGGGTGTGTCCATACATTGCGGCAAACATGAGCGCAGTCATGCCGTATTCGTTCTTTGCATTTACGTCTGCGCCCTTCTTGATTAGCAGTGCGCAGGTGTCGGTATTCTCGTTCCGTGCTGCATACATGAGCGCGGTCCTGCCGCGGTTGTCCTTTACATCGATGCTTGCTCCTTTATCGAGCAGTAAAGCGCAGGTTTGGGCGTGTCCGTTCCTTGCGGCACACATGAACGCTGTCCAGCCGTCGTTGTCCTTTGCCTCGATGGTTGCGCCTTTTTCAAGCAGTAAAGCGCAGGTTTCGGTGCGTCCGTTCCATGCGGCATACATGAGCGCAGTCCAGCCGTCATTGCTCTTTGCCTCGATGCTTGCGTTGTGTTCAAGCAGTAAAGCGCAGGTTGGGGTGTGTCCGTTCATTGCGGCATGCATGAGCGCAGTCCAGCCGCCATTGCTCTTTGCCTCGGTGCTTGCTCCTTTTTCAAGCAGTAAAGCGCAGGTTGGGGTGCGTCCGTTCCATGCGGCACGCATGAGCGCGGTATCGCCGGAGTTGTCCTTTGCGTCTATGCTTGCGCCTTTCTTCAACAGCCTACTGATTTCTTCAGCATCTCCGTTTCCAGCGGCACCCAGGAGGGCGTCATTGAACTGCTTCTGCGCTTTTTCTGACAGTTTCGGCTTCTCGCTTGGCGCCGGCTCTTGCCTGCGTTTTATGATATGCATCTTCTCAAGCGCGCGCCTGAGCAAGGGCTTCCTTTCCTGCATGGCTTTGTTGTGCGGCAAAGGGAATAAAAATGGCTCCGCGAAGCTTTTTGGAAAAAGGCTTTGGCGAAAACAGGCTTAGCGCCCAGCCTTCCTTTGTTTGGCGCTGCGGCGCCCTAATCAAAGTCATGCTGCAATGCATTCGTTGAATGATACCATGAACGCGTTCCCCCCAATCGCAAACAATTCCATTAATTTGAGGAACTCCGCGGTGTCGGTGTATCTGGTATATGGGTTGTTGGGGTCTGCGGCCTTGTGCAGGGCTGTCTTGCCGCGATTGTCCTTTGCGTTTATGAATTCCTTTAAGTCCCCGTCTGTTTTTGCGTATTCGTCTATTAGCAATTTGCAGAAGTTGGTTAATCCGTATTGTGCGGCCTCGTGCAGGGCTGTCTTGCCGCCTTTGTCTTTTGCGGCAATCAGTTCCTTTGCGTCCCCGCCGGCTTTTGCGTATTCCTGTATCAGCAGCAGGGCGACGTCCTGGATAAGCCCAGACCGCGGAGCATTGTGCAGGGCTGTCTTGCCGCCTTTGTCTTCTGCGGCAATCAGCTCCTTTGCGTCCCCGCCTGCCTTTGCGTATTCCTGTATCAGTAGGGAGCATAATTGTGCCTCTTTCGAAGCTGCGGCCTCGTGCAGGGCTGTATTGCCGCCCGTGTTCCTTGCGGTTATGATTTCCTTTGCGTCTCCGCCGGCTTTTGCGTATTCGCCTATGAGCAGGATGCCGATTTCAATATGCCCTTCCCATGCGGCATGGTGCAGGGGTGTGGTGTCATAGTAATTGTCCTTTGCGGCAATCAGTTCCTTTGCGTCCCCGCCGGCTTTTGCGTATTCGCCTATGAGCAATTTGCAGGTTTCGGCGTGTCCCTTTTCTGCGGCATCATGCAGGGCTGTACCTTTACACTTGTCCTTTGCGGCAATGAGTTCCTTTATGTCGCCGCCTGCCTTTGCGTATTCGCCTATGAGCAGGGCGCAGGTTTCGGCGTGCCCATCCAATGCGGCATGGTGCAGGGGCGTCTTGCCTTCATTGTTTCTTGCAAGGACTGAATGACGGTCCTTATCCTTTGCAGTCATGTCCGCGCCTGTCTTGATGAGCCGCAGCATCTTTGCATTGTTGCCATTCTTTGCGGCGCTGATAAGCGCATTGTCAAGCCTTCTTCCGGCAAACAGCCTCCTTATCGACCGCGCTGCCGATGCCAGCACCTCCCTTGTGCGCTCCAAATGTTTTTTGGGCTTGCTGGCCTGCCGTGGCCTATGCCGCTGCTCCATGCCTTTGTTGTGCGGCGAAGGGAATAAAAATCAGGAGGAAATGCACATGTCAAATGCGGAAAGGAACGTGGGGACCGGTTCTTTGCCGAATAGATTTTGCAGGCGTTCTATGCGCCCAAGATATGCCATGACCTGGTTTCTACCTACATGTCCAGCAACCATGCGCGCAGTGCGTTGGTTCTGGCTCTCTTCTATGTTGATGTCCGCGCCGCGCCCAGCCAAGAACTTGCATGCCTCAATGCGGCCCCAGATTGCCGTATATATAAGTGCCGTCCTGTTGTAATTGTCAGTTGCGTTTATATCCGCGCCTTTTTCCAGCAATAGCGCGCATGTTTCGGTGCGGCCTTCCCTTGCCGCCCACATCAAAGGAGTCATTATGCTGCTTTTTGACCTTGCCTCAATGTCTGCGCCCGCGTTGAGGAGCTGCTCGATTTTCATGGTTTCGCCATGATAAGCGGCATTGAAGAGCGCCTGGTCCAATTCATCCTGGGTTTTCGCAACGATTGCCGGCTTTTCAGGCTCTAGTTTGCGGAAGCAGATTCTGCGCAGTGTCTTGATTATTTTGGATTCCCGCATTTTTTCCAGTGCGGCCATTCCTGCCATGTTCCGGGATTGCGCGATAGATTATAAAAAACCACCTAATGCGCCTTTTTAACACTTTTCATCCCAAACAAATGCATGCAGGAAAAGCCAATCTTGAATAATGGCGAGCCTAAACAGGCAAGGCAGCCATTGCTGGACAAGGACGCGGCACAAAGGGCGCTGGACTGCGGCCTTATCAGCGCAGTGATGGACGGAAAAATCGAAAACGCAAAAAGCCTCGTTGAAATGGGCGCAAGCGTTGAGGCAAAGGACTATTGGGGAAAGACCGCGCTGATGTGCGCATGCATGCAGGGCCATGAGGATGTCGCCTTGTTTCTTATTGATAACGGCGCCAGCATGAATTCAAAAGACAATGGCGGATGGACGCCGATGATGTTTGCGGCGAACAATGGATTCAACGAAATAATAGGGATGCTTATTGACAAGGGGGCAGATGCCTATGCGGTGGACAACGCGGGGCACACTGCGCTGATGCACGCGGTTCACGAAGAGCGCATTGACGCCGCGAGGTTCATGACAAAAAAGGGATTTGGGCTGAAAACGCACAGGATAAGGTGGATTGACGACATACCTTATGCCGCAAGCGAAGGAAGGGAGCTGATGATGAGGTTCCTTGTTGAAGAAGGGGCGAATATCGACGCAGTCGGAGGCATGTTCTCCACGACTGCGCTTGATTACGAGATAAGGTGCGGGAACTTCGGATTGGCGAAGTTCCTTTTGGACCATGGCGCCAACATCGACAAAGGAGACAGCTTTGAAAAGACTGTGCTGATTCGCGCAGTGGAAAACCGCAACATCAAGGCGATGTCGTTCATCCTGGAAAACAAGGCAAATATTGACGCAAGGGAGCAGACCAAGAAGACTGCGCTGATGATTGCATGTGAAAATGGGCATATGGAAGCGGTCAGGCTCCTTGTCGAGAACAAGGCATCGCTGGATTTGGGGGCGATGACTGCGCTGCTGCATGCATTGCAGAATAGGCATGCTGAAGTCGCAAAATTCCTGATAAAGAGCGGCGCAGACGTGAATGCGAAGGACATCAACGGCTTGACTGCGCTCATGTGGGCGTCACCCTGGGCAGACACGAACATCGCCAGGATGCTTCTGGAAAAAGGCGCCGATGTGAATGCAAGCGACAAGGAAAGAAAGACCGCGCTGATGCACGCAGCCGAAGGCAGGAACATCGGAACCATAATGTTCCTGGTGGACAACGGGGCATGGATAAACACAAAGGACATATATGAAAGGAATGCCGTGGATTACGCGCTTAGATACGACAGCAGCAGGACGGACATGCGCGTGCCGTACACCGATTCGCAGGGCGACGGGATGGAAACTGCAAGATTCCTGAGGTTCGCCCACATGTTCCAGCCCCTTGTGGGGATAGGACCGCTGAGCGAGCTTGCGCTGGATTTCGCTGCATGCGTTTCGTAAGGGAACCAAGGTTCCCTTGACGCTCAACCTTCCTTTTATTTGGCACTGCGGTGCCCTAAATGCTTTTTTCTTTCCCGTAGACGGCTTTCTTTTTCGCAAAAATAGCTTCTTTTTTCCCAAGTATTTTTTCTTTGCAAAGGAGAACTTTTGCGCCAGCAGGCGCCAAACATAGCTTCTTTTGGGGTGAAGGCAAAAATAGTTTCTTTTTCTCCAAGTACTTTTTCTTTTCTAAAGAAAAAGGACTTTTGCCAAGGGGGGGACTCGAACCCCCGACCTCTAGATGGCCCAAAGCGTGCCTATCATCGCCGTTTTCCAACGGCTCAGCACTCACAAAAGCGTGTTTTATGAGTCTAGCGCTCTAAGCCGGCTGAGCTACCTTGGCTTGCATTAGGGATAGCCATGCATTATTTTTAAAACCCTGCTGTAGCGTTCCGCCTAACGTATGTGAACGTCAAAAAACGGCAGCAAAATAATGAGCATCCGGACAATGGGCACTCATTGGCAAGCCCAAGGACTTAGCGTTGGGCGGGGGTCGGATTCCCTCGCGGATGGCCTGCAGCGTGCGCATAAGCGCGCTATCCTGCCCCTTATCTCCAGCCGCCCCTGGGAAGGCCCCTGCCGGCTCGTTGCACCTTATATGCCAGGCCAGCTCCAGGCGGAAAGGCCCAAACATGCCGTCAAGCCGTATCTAAGCGCCTTGCCAACGAAAACCTGCAGAAAGAGCCTTGGGACAGTGATTTTATCGTGCCTGCTGCAAGGCCGATAAAACCCCTTTTCCAATAGGCTATTCGCACCTGAATGTCATGGTGTTGCAGAACATGCCGTGCGGGCAGTTGTCGTCGCTTGCGCACCTGCCCTGCTGGGGCACGCATGTGCTGTTAGGCGCGCAGTACTGCCAGTTGTCGCAGTCTGCGTTGCTGTAGCAGTTTCCGTTCATGACCGTGCACTTGTGCGTCCTGCTTGCGCAGAACTCCAATGCATTGCAGTCGGAATGGGTGTCGCAGTATCCAAGCGCCGCCTTGCACTTGTGGGACGGCAGCTGGCACAGCTGCCACGTGCTGCATTCCTCGTCCCCGTTGCAGAAGCCGGACTTCGGCGTGCACATGTGCGTCTTCACTGTGCAGGTCTCCCACGCCTCGCAGTCGGTGTCCAGGTCGCACCTGTCGGCCATCGGTATGCATCTTTGGAGCGTCGTGTTGCAGTACTGGTACGAGTTGCACTCCGTGTCCTTCGTGCACCTGCCCGCCTTCAGCTTGCAGACGTGGCCCTTGGTGTCGCAGGAATACAGCGGGTTTGTGCAGTCTTCCTCGACGTTGCACCTGCCTTCAGCCGCTATGCACTTGTTGGCGGTAGTGTTGCACCATTCCCACAGGTTGCAGTCGGCGTCCTTGCCGCACAGGCCCTGCTTCGCTATGCAGGTGTGCGTCTTGCCGTCGCAGGTCTGCCAGCCCAGGCAATTGGAGGACGAGTCGCACATGCCAGGCCTTGACTCGCACGCCTTGTCCGTTATGTTGCATGACTGCCAGCTCTTGCATTGGTCGTCGCCCGTGCAGCTGCCCTGTATGCAGCCGAAAGAAAACATGAATGCCGTTGCTATTGCCGCAATCGCCAAAATTCCTATGTGCTTCATCAAAAATACACCCTTGCTTAGATTTTTACACAAATGTTTTTAATGGTTTGGAATGGAGTTGGTAATATGCTTTACAGGATACCCATGGATAGGGGCGCATTCAGCGGCAAACTGTTCTACCTTGATAAGGATACGGACGCGCCGTACTGCAAACAGCACGGGGCCATGAACGTCGTAACCGTCGTAAGCAAGAATGGAAAAAAGTACCTGTGGTACAGGTGCCTCGTCTGCCACATAGGGGTCGTTTACGACAAGGATAACAAGACAAACCAGGGCTGGGCCGAGGCGAGGTAGATGGACGCTGAAGGCATGATGAAGAAGCTCGACGCTTTGAAAATCAAATTCAGCGTTGTCGGAAGCTACGCGCTCATGGCAAACGGCTACAAGGTCAAGCCCAACGACGTTGACATCATAGTTGATAAGAAAGATGTTGAAAAGGCGAAATCCGCGCTCTCGGAGTTCGGGGCAGAGGCGGAAGTCTACGAAGGGACGCCAAAATCAAGGGTATTCACTCCGCAAGAGTACAAGGAGCTGTTCCTTTCAAAGTTCACCAACGACGACCTCATGATAGAGAAGCTCGCAAGGCACGCGGTTGACGAGCCGAGGCTGCTCGCGCTTTTTGAGGGAACGGAAATTATGTTCGTACTTGAAAGCATGAAAAAGGATATTGAACGGAAGCTTGCGAAAAAATGAGCGCCCTGGACTGGATAGCTTTGGCCATTGCCGGAATATACTCCAAGCTGCTTTCACTTGTCCAGCACCTTGGCACGCCGCTGCACGAGTCATGCCATTTTGTCGCCGCGTCGCTCGCCGGCCTAAGGGTCAGTGAGTTTGTGCCGTATTACGCGCTTTCCAAGGACAGGAATGCGCTGAAGGCGCAGGGCGTACTGGGCTATGTCAGGCACGAGAAGGCAAGGGACGAGGCAGTCAACATAATAGTCGGCGCATCGCCCCTGCTTGCGCTTTGTTTCGTGATACTTCTTGCTGACGCATACCTTGCAGACATGTACGGGAAGGCGCTTGTCAGCATAGTCGCGCTCGTTTTCCTCACGCCCTCGCGTAAGGATACGTTTGAGGACTTCTCTGACGTGGGGGCCACGATCATGAACATTCCCCTCATAATATTCATAAGGCTCGTTGGCCTGCTTTTCAACTCAAACGTCTTGCTGGCGATGGCGTTCCACGTTTTGCTGGCAATAGCGGTCCTGCTCCTTGTCATTGCCATGAAAACGCTTGTCGTCGCGTTCCTGTTCGCGTCGCTCCTCACGCTGCTTTCGTACAGGATGGCAAACGGCATATTGCTGTTCATTTCCAAGATGCTGTTTTACCTGACATTTCCGCTGTCAACCATTTTCTGGGCCGCGTGCGCAATATCTTATTATTACCTTGGGACAGACTATTTCAGCGCGATAATCGGCTATGTCCACGACATCTGGCCGTAATACCCCCTGAAGCCTTTTTGGAAAAGGCTCCAGCGAAGCTTTTTAGAAAAAAGCTTCAGCAAAAACGGGCCTTTTTTGGAAAGGCGCATCAGTTCATCTGGTCGTAATACTCCTTGAGCCTTCCGTGCATGAGGTAAGGCGCGCTCTTTAGCGACTCTATGTCCCTGCTCCCCGTAAGGAACATGCAATGCCTGAACTGGCGCGTCCACATATTGACTGTTTCGTCAAGCCTCTTTTCCTTGTGCGCCTTGAGGAAAGGCATGGCTGCCCCGAACATGTCCGCGCCTATCGCGAATGATTTTGCGCCGTCTATGCCGCTCCTTATGCCGCCTGTCGCGATTATCTTTGCGAACGGGGATGACATGATTATTGAAAGCGCCGTTGGTATGCCCCATTCTTCAAACCCCGGAATCTTGCCGTTTCTTAGATACTCGACCTTGCTCCAGCTTGTGCCTCCGGAACCTGCAACGTCAATCCATTCTATCCCGATTTTGCCAAGCCGGAAAGCAACGCCCTTGACTATGCCGCCGCCGACCTCCTTTACGATGACCGGTATTTTCAGTGCGTCCTTGAGCGCCGCTATTTTTTCCTGCACGCCTTCCCAGTCCTTGTCGCCTTCAGGCTGAATCAGCTCCTGGAGCGGATTGAGGTGCACGGCAATTGCATCAGCCTCTATGGATGATGCGGCCTCGTCTATCTTCATTATTTCGTACCTTTTGAGCTGGATTCCGCCGATGTTGCCTATCACAAATGCGCCAGGATGCTCTTTCTTCACGTAATAGGTGTCCCTAAGATTTGGGTTTTCAACCATCGCCCTCTGGCTTCCGAGGCCCATCGGTATCTTGTACTTTTCCGACATTTCCGCAAACGCGAGGTTTATGGGCTTCGCGCCCTTGAACCCGCCTGTCATCGCTGAAATCAGCAGCGGATGGCTGAACGCCTTTCCAAGGAACTTCGCCTTTGTCGATATTGAATCGTAATTGATTTCAGGCATGGCATTGTAAAGAAGCTCAACGTCGTCCAGGCCAGTGGCCTTGGAATATTGGGATTCCTTCCTCAGCGAGGCGAGGATGTGCTCCTCCTTCCTTTTCTCTATCTGGCTCGTGTCCTTGGCCATGTTCCTGAATCGGCTGAAAGGGTTTAAAATGCTTCCATGGCCGCGGCTTTGCCCCTGAACTTCCCTGATTAAGCGACTTTGGGTCCAGAGCCCATGGCGGCCCTGAAGCAAATGGCGGAAATGCCTTTGTTCCAATAAAAATAGGTATTAAAGCTTTCCGTTGCAATGCTAATAAGATGGTCGAAAACGTAAAAATCGTGCTTTTCAAGGACATGAAGAAGATGGGGCTCAGCAGGCCCAAGTTCATAGTCGGCTTCCCGACAATCGGGCTTGTCGGCAGTATATCTCTTGCGTATCTTACCAGCACCATGGATTTTGAGTTTGTCGGAACCATAAAAAGCAGCAGGTTCGCGCCTGTAGTTGCGATACACGACCACAAGCCGATACCGCCATTAAGGATAATGGTGTCCAGCAAGAGCAACCTCGTTGCCATAGTTTCCGAAATGAGCATCCCGATGACGATGTCGCAGAGCGTGTCTGATGCGATACTTTCGCTGTTCAAGGAGATGGACGGCGAGATGATAGTGGTCTTGGGCGGGATTTCGCTCGGGGAGAAAAAGGACGGGATTTATTACATTCCCTCGACAGACCGGGCAAAGGCCCTGTGCGAGACAAAGAAGGTCGGCGAAAGCATAAAGGAGGGCGCAACGACAGGCGTAACGGCATTATTGATTATGGAGACCGCGATGAGGCGGATAAACGCAGTGACGCTTTTGGCAGAGGCAAACCCTGACATAAGCGACCCCAGGGCAAGCAGCAACATACTCAAGTCCCTTTCAAGGCTGATTGACCTGCCGATAAAGACGGCGGAATTGGACAGGGAGGCAAGGGAAATCAGCGAGCAGGTCAAGGAAACGGAGCTGAAGTCAGCGCCGTTCCGCGGCGGGGACATGTATCGCTAGTGTCCCTTAATTCAAAGGAACTATTTTTTGCGCTATACGTTTATGAGCTTTAGTTGAACCTTGGCGTTTATGTTAATACCTGACGGCACATCCAGCTTAGCCTGCACGAACCAAGGTATGGTTGAGGGATCGCGTATCTTGGATTTGAGAAAATTTGCCAATGGATTATCCGGCATATCAATTGGGGCAAGGGAGAGCGAGGAAGGAACTGCTATGGAAAATGCGTACACATCCCCGTTGTTGTATATTTTTTCTCCCGAAATCTGTTGTGGAATCTCGTGAAAGATTTGGGGTGGTCTTCCCTTCCAAACCATCATTTCTCCATGAAAAATTATCTCCAAGCTACGGGCTTGCAGCGGTTTTGGCAGATTAAGATAAATCTTGCCGTTGATATTCTGCCCTGGCTTGAATTCAAGGCTTTCAAGTTCAATTTTTATGCTGCCATTGTCGCCAAATCCAAACATGCTGCCACCCATTTTTATATTTACTCGGCCTGTTTTAAAATATGCCGTAATATCTAAATCAATGAGCACATAGTTTTTAAATAAGCGAAGATATATCTTATCATGGAATTGGCAAAAGTCGATCAGATTTTGTTCGGGATAGTTTTTCTGGCAGGGAGCTTCATGTTTGTATTGATCTCCCTTTGTCTGACTTTATTACCAGGCGGCTATATCCTTAATTCGCTGCCTGAATGGGTTCTATTGGGAGCATTCTTTATTTTTTTTATCGAGGCAGTAGCATGGTGGCTAAAGGGAACCCTTGCCATGGACGAAGCAAAGCTTGAACAAAAGAGCGCCACCCTCTGGTCGCAGTTGGGCCGCTTTCGCCAATATTTGGATGCGTTTAGGGTCGTGATCACTTCAATATTACTCCTGATAATTTTTGGCGTTGCTTTTTATTACATATTCAACAGTCTCAAATCAGGAATGGTCTTCAGAATCCAATTCTTTGTTTTGCTTGCGACATATGTCTTTTATCTTGTCGTAAGGAGCCCGCTATTGTCATTTCTGGAAAAACTGTTTGCGCCAGCAAGCAAGATGTTCCGCGGCAACCTGCCAAGCTACACGTTGAATGGCAGTGGGCTGACAATAGATCTTAATATAAGGAATCTATGGGGCCCGTCAGAGAAATATCTGGTTAATATAAACTTTGATGAGCTTGATGAGATAAGGACATTCACGTTCCAAGAAGCAAGCACATTCCTTAGATATAAGATAGGTCCTAATGCTGAACTACTGGCAAAGCAAGCAAAGGGCATGTACAGTTACATGAAACATGAGATACCGAGGCCATCAACCTATATAGTACACGCTACTTCAAGCATCGGCAAAATCGTATTGCTAAGGGGGCCTGAACTTCTTTATTTTGTCGCTTTTGACAAGGACGACGTCAGCGACCTTCTGGACGCTTTTGAAAAATACAAGAAAAAGGCAGGAAAGTAAGGTTTTGCATGCAAAGCCCCAACTAGGGGACATGTACCGTTAGGCCTTGTTTGAATCAGCTTAAAAAAGAAAGAACTGGGTATCAAGAACACCTGCTTGGTTATTCTGTCATACGGCTAATTCCTTGGCAAATAGCCTATTGAATCTTTCCACGACTCTTTTCCTGAAATTATAGCTATTTGCAAATCTGGCATAAGCAAGCCAGCCTTCCAGGCTTTTCACTATTTCTTCCCTGTTCATCTCTCCTTTATCGCATTTCCGTTTGAACATGTCAAGGCGCTCCCAGATTCTTCTGGCATTGCTCTTCTTGAGAAGCCGGTACCCATGAAAAATCCTGAAGCCAAGAAATGCTATGCCCCGTTCCAATGGAATAATGCTGGACTTTTCAGGATGGAGCCTTATCTTGAGCCGGTATGCCAGAAACTCGCTTATTTCAGCGTTCCACATTTCAAGCATTTTCCTGTCCCTGTGCAGAATCACGAAATCATCCACATAGCGGATGTAATATCTGGCCCCAAGCCGCTCCTTTGCAAAATGGTCGAATCCGTTCAGGTATAGATTGGCAAAGAATTGCGAGGTCAGGTTTCCAAGGGGCATCCCTTTCCCATGAACTTCAGCTTTGTGGTTTGCCAATATCATTCTTACCAATTGCATAATATCCGGATCCTTTATTTTACGGCTAATCATCTCCAATAGGATTTCATGTTCAACTGTCGCAAAATAATGCAGAATGTCCGCCTTGAGGGCATATCCGCAGCAAACGGATTCTTCATCGCTAGGCTCTTTTTCTGCTTTTGGCTTGCAGAAAGAGACCGCGCGCATGAACCGCTCCAGTCTCCGTATCGCATTATGCGTTCCCTTGCCTTTCCTGTTGGCAAATGAGTCAAAGATGAAATCCTTTTCAAAAATGGGCATTATGACGTTGCATAATGCATGGTGCACAACGCGGTCCCTGAAATGGGACGCGCTTATTTTTCTGGTCTTTGGGTCCCTTACGAGGAATACAGTTGGCGGGCGAGGCGAATAGGCAAATGCCTTCAGCTCGGATTCCAATTGCCTGAGATTATTTTCAAGATTGGATTCGAACTCAATTACATAATCCTTCAGCGTTTTCCTTTTTCTGGCTTTCTGAAATGCAAGCTTAAGGTTTTCATAGGAGCAAACCTGCGGATAAAGATGCCTGTAGGATTTCATGGGTTTCGCCAAGCGCACAGATAAATGCCCCTAGGGTGCAAGCCCAAGTCATTCCGAACGCATTGGACGGCCTGTAGTTCGCGTTGACGTTCTGCCTGTTGTTGCCGTTGTTGTTGACGTTGCGGACCAGAAGGCCTCAAGAGTAACCCGTCTGCCACAATGGCACTTTCGTGCCAACACCGCCGCTTCACGCTTTCAATCCATGATTTACTCAATGTCGCGGCTGAATCCCATGTCTGGCTTTAACCAGCACTGCAGACAGGTGTGTGGCCTAGGCTTGCACCCTAGGAATAGGGAAAAGGATGGAAAGCTTATTTAAAGCGCTTTCCCTACCGCATCCAGGAATTCCCTGATTGGCGCTACGATCTGGGCGTCGATTATGCCAGGCATCCTGCCAACAGCGCTTACAGCCCTATTATATGCGGCTTTCAGCTCATCAGCCGAGATGCCGGGCACTTTGATAATCGTCTCTTTTTCAGCCGGTTTTCCTGACTGAACATTAGAGGCAAGAAGCGCCTGGATTTTTTCGGTGTCCCCTTCGGGGACTTCCAACGCCACCCCGAACGCACCGGACGGCCCGAAGTACGCGTAGACGCCCTGCCTGCCGTAGCCGAGGTCGTCGACGACGCGGACCAGAAGGCCCACATATGAAGAACCATTCAGCCTCCAAAGATATCTTGCATCCGGGCTTTGCGGCACCTTGTCTCCATGCGGAACGCCTGTTTCCTTATGCGGCATGTACAAGCCATCAGGACCTGGGAATTCTGGAACCGGTATCAGCCTGTCTTTTGAAATGTCCAAAACCATTGAATCTCCGTCTTTCTGGAAATCTTTTGAGGTTAGACCCAGTGCCACAAGCGCAACGTTCTTTTCGCCCTTATAATCCCCTGTTGTCGGCAAAACTATCCTTGAACCGTCTCCTGCGGAAAAGACTATCTCCTTTCCCAGTCTAACGCCTGGCTTTTCATAGGCGATTGAGGCGTCAACAGCGAAAGGCGTCATTGGAACCAAGCTTCTCCATGTCGCTCCAACGTTAAGCGCAACATCCGCTGTGTTATGGGATATGACTAGGCAATTGGTTCCATGCACATTGTTGAATTCCTCAACTAAAGGATGGGCATCAAAAAGCTTTGTTGTTCCGCTGTTCCTTAGAATCAGTATGTTCTTCTTTTGTCCGTTAGCCTCTAACTTTATCAGTTCCTTTCCAGCAATTTGGATTTGTGACATACGATATATTGGGAACCAAAGGATTTAAAAAACACACCTTTTAACACAAGATTACACATAGATGCCGCTGTTAGAAAAACTAATAAACCTACCCCTAACATAAGCCTATATGTCCAAACCGATAAAGGGAACACAGACGGAAAAGAACCTTCTCAAGGCATTTGCCGGCGAATCCCAGGCAAGGAACAGGTACACGTTCTTCGCGTCCGAGGCAAGGAAAGCCAATTATGAGCAGATATCCGCGATATTCCTTGAGACCGCAGAAAACGAGAAGGAGCACGCAAAAGTATTTTTCAAATACCTGGAAGGCGGGGATACTAAGATAACTGCGACTTATCCTGCAGGAAGGATAGGCACGACCGCGGAGAACCTGCTTGAGGCGGCAGACGGCGAGAAGCTAGAATGGGGCACGCTATACCCGGAGTTCGAGAAAGTCGCAAGGCAGGAAGGCTTTCCGGACGTTGCAAGCTCGTTCAAGGAGATAGCCGAAGTCGAGATGCACCACGAGCAGAGGTACAGGGCGCTGCTGGACAACATCAAGACCGGCGCGGTGTTCAAGAGGAAAGGGGACGCCGTGAGGTGGAAGTGCAGGAACTGCGGCTACATCCACGAAGGGCCCGAGGCGCCAAACCAGTGCCCGGCATGCAAGCATCCGCAGGCGTATTACGAGCTGCTGTGCGACAACTTTTAGATTTTTCAGTTTAGCAGGAACACTGCCGCGTTCAGCAGCGCGGCAAAAGACACCCAAGCAATGTAAGGAGCCAGCAAAAGCCCGGCCGTCTTGGACACCTTATTGAATTCATTTATCGTCATTGCGATTGAAGCCCAAAGCGCGATGATGCACAAAAGGCCCAGAAGCGGGGAATGCATGCCGAAGAAAAGGACAGACCATAAGACGTTAAGGATTAGCTGGACTGCAAATGCCGCCATGGCGCTTTTGGTTTCACGCGTTTTCCGTTCCATGAAAACCAGGTATGCGGCAATGCCCATCAGGATATATAGGATTGTCCAAACAGGCCCGAAGACCCAATTTGGAGGCGAGAAGAACGGCTTGTTGAGGCCGGCATACCAGCCTGTTATTGAGGGAAACGTGAAGATTGGGCCGATTGCGCCTGCAATTAAGCAAACAACAACAAAAGCAACGGCGATTGCGGTGTCCCTTGCGTCCATGGCTGGCTTTCTGCTCAGCATTTTAAAATACCTTCCAAACACCATTTGGTACGCAGGGGTTGCCAAGCCCGGTCAAAGGCGCGGGACTTAAGATCCCGTCTCTCAGGAGTTCGTGGGTTCAAATCCCACCCCCTGCATTCGCACCGGCTCATGCAGTGGCTGGTTTGGAGCTTCGGCTCCAAATCCCTCCAACCGTCCGCGGTTGAAGGTCCCACCCCCTGCATAATTTTTTAAACTGGTTAAACCGAAAGATTCACTGGGGATGCAATGGAACTCACGCTGATGCTTTTTTTGATTGCTGTAATCGTAATCAACGCCATCCCCGCATTCATGCCGCCAACGTGGGTATTGCTGGCGTATTATTCCAGGGGCAGCGGCGTGGACCTGCTGGTGCTTGCCGTGCTTGGCGCAGTTTGCTCGACAATCGGCAGAATCGTGCTTGCCAAGTGGTCCGGCCCGGTCACGTACCGCTTCTTCAGCAAGTCCATGGCCAGAAACGCAGAATTCGCGCATGAAGAAGCGGCGAAGCATCCGGGCGCGGAATTCGTAAGCTCCTTTGTCTATGCCCTCAGCCCATTGCCGAGCAATACGGTATTCATCGTTACAGGCGCTGCAAATCTCAGGCTTCTTCCGATTGCAGGGGGCTTTTTTGCAGGGCGCGTAATCTCGTATTACCTGATTATGAATTTGGTGCGCTTTTCAATGTACCAGCTTGGTAGGATGTTTTCATTCTACGACCCTACCGCATGGGTTCTGGACTTTCTCGGGATTGCGCTCTCCTTGCTGGTCTTCACAATAGACTGGAGGGGCCTGCTCCAGAGAAAACCCGGAAAAAAAGCTTGAGGCTTTTTGACAGGGAAGTTAAGCCGGCAAAGGGCGTCATTACGGCAAACAGCCACAAGGAACTTGTTGAGGCGCTTGAAAAATCAGGAATTGGACTCAATCAGCGAAACCAGGTTCCGGATTCCGTTCATCTTCTTGCCCGTGCGGTAGAAGACGTCAAGGTTCCGCCTGAGCCTCCTTGCCTTCTCTATGGCCATTGAAAGGCTGTACTCGTTGAGGCTGGACTGCTCCAGGTATTCGCCGATGCCAAGCTCTTTCACCATCCTGCAGTTGTTCACCCTCTCCGGATACCTTGGATTTGGGATGCAGACCATGGGCTTGCGCGCCATTATGCTTTCCATTATGCCGGTGTGGCCGCCGTGCAGGACGTTGAGCATGCTGCCGCCTACGAACTCACGGACGTTTTCAACGTATATCAGGTTGCCCTCGCGCGGCCTGCTGCCGCGCATGATGAAATTGTAGTCCTTCATCCGCTTCGCGACTTCAGCTATGCCGCTTTCGGTGTTGAAGCCGGCGCCCAGGTTCAGCACGATTGAGCTGTTCTTCACCTTCCTTATGCTTGAAAGGTCCACCATCGGGCCAAGGAACTCCGCCGTCTTCGGAAGGTTGTGGTGGATGTTTTTCGCGCATATGGCATAAGGCAAGGGAAAATCCGGAACTGCAACGATGTTGGAGCTTGAGAACGCGGACGAAAAGAACTTGTCCAGCCCCTTGACAAGCGCCTTCTGCATGCCTGAAAAGAACACGGAGTTGTCCGTGTTGTTTGAAACGAAGATGACCTTCTTTTTCAGCATGGTTGACAGCATCAGGCCGAACATTGAGGAGTCAATGACAACCAAGTCCGCGCCCTCAATCGCCTTTTTCGCTGTGTCAATCGTTTTCGGGTCAAAGCGCTTGACGATTTCAGCTATGGAGGCTGTCACGTCCAGGCCCTCCTGGCCGAGCTTTATGTCATACGGCTGCTCGACGTCAATAACGTCCACATGGCCCTCCTTCAGGTATTCGGAGCCCTGGCCGTAGCTTAGCACGCTGCCCCCTGTCCTGCTTATGACAGGCAGCATCCTCGCGGCATGGCCGTAGCCGAGGCCTTCCACTATAAATGAAACGTTCTTCGGCATGAGAAATTGACCCGTAGCCATGTCTGCCTGGTGTTTTAAAAAGAATTGCGGCATCGGATTAGGTTTTTAAATGCTTTACCCAAAATGTCCCTTAGCTGGGCTTGTGGGCTCGTAGCTCAGTCGGTAGAGCGACGGTCTTATATGGCGCGTTCTAGCACAAACCTAAGTTAGCCGTAGGTCCTGGGTTCAAGTCCCAGCGGGCCCACTTTTTCAATTTTGTGGTTGCAATGCCGTGCATAAAGGTGGAAAAACTGAAGGCGGAGAAGGCCATAAGGAGCCTGGCGGCAAAGGGCCTGATTGACATGTCCTTCTCAGTCATGCATGACAAAAGCCACGTTTATATTCCTGTAAAGGAAAAAATCAGAGGATACGCATACTCAATGAAAAGGCCAAGGCCAAGAAAAGCGGGGCCGCGCAACCTTTCAGAGGCGCTTGGATTGCAGGGCGTGAAAGCCAAGAACGCGCTGTCCTCGTTTGACCTGCTTGGCAACATTGCGGTCGTGGAGCTGCCGAAAGGCATGGACGCAAAAAAGGCAGCAAAGGCCATCATGTCAATCCATAAGAACATAGAGGCAGTTTATGCAAAAAAAGGCGGCATGGAAGGGAAATACCGGGTAAGGAAGTTCAGGCTGATTGGGGGAAAGGGGAAGAGCGTCGCAAGATACAGGGAAAACGGCGTGGCAATGGAGTTTGACGTAAAAAAGGTGTTCTTCTCGCCAAGGCTTTCAACAGAAAGGAAAAGGGTCGCCGGCCTTGTAGGAGAAAACGAGAGCGTGCTCGTGCTTTTTGCGGGCGTCGGGCCTTTTGCGCTATGCGTGGCAAAGGAAAGGCCAGCAGCGAAAGTGATAGGCATAGAGCTTAACGCAGAGGCTGTCAAATGGTTCAAAAGGAACATCAAACTGAACAAGCTGGGCAACGTTGAAGCCGTGCTGGGCGACGTGAAAAAGGAGCTTGCCAAAAGGGAATATGCGGGATGGGCGGACAGGATTGTCATGCCGCTGCCCAAGGATGCGGAGCGCTTCCTGAAGGATGCAGGAAAGGCGTCAAAAAAGGGGACAATAATCCATTTCTACACGTTCGTGGACGCGAAAAGGCCGCTGGAGCACGCAAAGGAAAAGATAAAGGCCAATCTGGAAAGGCCTTTCAGGATAATCCAGGCCAGGAAGGTCAGGGACTACTCGCCAAAAACCGTGCAGGTCGTGGCTGATATAGAGATCCTGGGCTAGTCTGGCACTGGCACCTTTTGGCTGGCATGGGGCTGGGGTGTGCGTTCAAAATGGCAGCAAACGCAAGGTTAGAAGGAAAGCGTCACGCCCTTCTTCTTTTCAACCGTTCCCTCGCATCCCATGTCCTCCAGGTCCTTCATGTCCTTGAGCGTCATGCTTTCTATTGAAATTCTCATCATGGTCACCAATGAATGCTCCGGATTCCTTGTTTATAAAGAAGGGCAGACCTCATTGCCAGAAGCCCAGGATGATGGGCGCTATGCCGAAATGATACTATTGTTCTTTATTGCCGTCGACCTCTGGATTGCGCAGCGTGGTGTTTCCGTCAAGCCCGTCTATCTCGACGCTTGCCCTGGTAGACATCCTGGCGCTCACAAAGTCACCCAGCCGCTTCAGCGGCGCCTTTTCGGCGGCTTTGAACATCTCCTGCTGTATTGCCCCGTCCACCCAGGCGTTTATCTGCTCCCAATCGCCCTTGTCAATTGCCCTGGCGATGGCAGGGGCCTCCTTTTTCACATCGTTGATATAGCGGCACTTGGCTTCTAATTCAATGACCTTGAACCTTATGAAGGCGAGCCTCTTGTTGACTTCGCCCTCCTCCCACCCCATTATGGACTTTATCTTGTCGTTCACTGCATTCATTATCTTCCTTATTCTCCTGTTGACGAAGAAGTCCATGAGCTTCCCTGTGGTGAAAAGGACCGTGGAAACGACGAACGCCCCTGTCCCGAGGACCATGGCCACATTGCTGCTTCCGGCCACTTTCTCAACTACGTCCCTCAGGTTTGACGCGAATGCTGCGGTCGTCACGCCAAGCGAGGCGGATATTGCGCTTAGGTACGTCATTATCCTTGGCCAGGACTTTTTTGAAAGGAATTCGTTGGCATAGGCTATGTCCTTTGACTGCTGTTTCTTAAGCACGTCTATCTCGCAGTCGGCGCTTTCCCTTATGTCTTTTATAGTGTAAAGCTCGCTCATTATCATTGAGTATACCGTTGAGACAAACTTGAAGTCCTTGAGCGCATTGTATCCCATGCCGATCAGTTCGTGGTTTATCGTCTCAAGCCCGCAAATCCTCGCGTTTATCTCCTTTAGCGCGTTTGGTATGCTGTCGCAGTTGAACACCTGGTGGGCTTCTGCCATTATGTTGGATATGAACCACGGCGCATCGTACTTGTCCTTTGCTATTATTGAATTTAATATGATTTTCAGCTTTGTGTCATCGTCTATGAGTTTACTTATGACCTGGTTTTCCTCGCACTTGGTGTAAACGCTGAGAAGCACGTCATTGGCATTTTTCTGGAAAACGCTGCGCCTGTCCTTTGCGCTGAACTTTCTGGTGTACTTTAGCCTTCTGGGCTTTTCCTGAGGGCCCTGGTTTTCTGCCATTTGCGCCACCTGTGATATATTGTGGTCAATAGGGTATTTAAATGGAGACTATCCGACGGAAAAAGCCCTTTGCCTAAGGCGAAATCCTTGTCCTGTCCCTTGGGAACAGCATGGCCTCCCTTATGTTAGGGAGGTTGAGCGCCTTCATAGTCAGCCTTTCAAGGCCAAGGCTCCAGCCTGCATGCGGCGGCGCCCCATAGCGGAATGAATCAATGTAGAACCCAAAATCCGCAGGCTCAAGGCCCCTTTTCTTTAGCTGCGTTTCAAGCATGGCAGGCACGTGAATCCTCTGCGCGCCGCTGCTTATCTCCAGGCCCTTGTACATTAGGTCAAACGACTTGCAGATTTCCGGGTTGTCCTCTTTGGGCATTGAGTAGAACGCCCTTATCGCTGTCGGGAACTCGCTTATGACATATGCGTCCTCGTTGAGTATCTCGAATATCCTCTTCTCGTGCTCCTTTGAGAAGTCCTCGCCCCATTTGATTTTAACGTTATTTTCATTGAGCAGGTCTATCGTCTCTGTGTAGGTATACTCCTTGACGTTTTTTACCTCATGGATTTCCGGGTTGACTGACTTGGCTGGCCCGAACTCGGACGCCTTCTTGATAATATACTTGAACGCGTCAACTAGGCATTTTATGGCCATCTTGTCGTCGCAGAAGCCCATTTCGCAGTCCATCTGCACAATCTCGTTCAGGTGGTATATGGTGTTGTGCTTCTCTGCCCTGAACACGGGCATCGTCATGAACACCTTTTCAAGGCCGCCGACAACTGCCATCTGCTTGTACAGCTGCGGGCTTTGCGCAAGGAAGGCCTTGTTCTCGAAATACTGGACCTCGAACACGTCCGCCCCGCCCTCGGTGGCGGCCCCTACAAGCGTAGTCGGATGGATTTCAACGAACCCGTTTGAGAGCATGAAGTCCCTGAACGCAGTGACTATGACTGACTTTGTCCTGAATATTGAACTTACGCCTTCGCTCCTCAGGTCTATGAACCTGTAGTTGAGCCTTGTGTCTATCTCGGACGGAACGACCCCCGTAGGGTCAACAGGCAGCTTCCTTTCCACTTTTGAAAGCACGCTCATGTCGGAAAGGACTATTTCAACGCCGTCCGGCGCTATGCTGTTTTTTGAGACAATGCCTTCAACGAAAATTACGTCCTCCTTGTTTACGTTAGTTTTTGAAAAGACGTCATCGCCAACGTCGTTCTTCTTTGCAATGACCTGGACCTTCCCTGTCCAGTCCCTCAGAAGTATGAACGCAAGCTTGCCCATCCTCCTTGTTTCGTGCACGTAGCCGGAGACTGCAACCTTGGAACCGGGTTTCAGCTTGGCCTCGGCGACCGGGATACGGGACGACAGCATCTAATCACAGCTTCTTTGGCGCTTGCCTCTTCTCCTCCTTTTTCTCCTCTTTCTTTTCCTCTTCCTTTATGAAGCCGTTCCTCTTGAGTATGTATTTCGGCTCAACGGCCATCATGATGTCCGCATCGCTGTATGCGTAGGCTATCACGGTAGCCTTCCTTTCGCCGGCATGCTGGTTTATGGACTTCAGCACAAGGGTGTCCGGAAGCACGCCAGTCTTCAGCACTATGGCCTCCTTGACCTCTTCCTTCTTTGGAGTCGTCTTCTCGTACGCTATCTCAAAGACGAATTCCTTCCTCCCGATGACCTTGTTCTCAGATTTCGCTATTATGTCTATGTTCATGGAATCAATCCCCCTTGAAGACGCGCACTATGGCCTTTCTGCCCATGGACTCCATGACTTCAACGTCCCTGCCTTCAACGACCTCTGCCTTGAGGTCTTCCGGAACGTATGCCTCGAACATCTCTAACGTGTCCTTGTTCATGAGCTGGACGGTGTCCCCGCTTACGCTTATGACCTGCGCATTGTACTTGTTTATTACGGGAACGTGGACTTCGCCGTCGCTGCTGGTAAGGAAGTTCTTCTTCTGCCCGTCAAAGATGCCTATTGCGACTATCCTCATCTTCGCCGCGCCGTGCTTGCCGGGCTTTGAGACGTCTATGCTCACGACCCTGCACGGTATGTCGTCTATTATGATATACCTGCCGGGCTTTAGGTCCTTTGCCGAGCCGAAGTTGAAATCCGACATCCTAACACCAGTTTTTGCTAAAAAGGAAAGGGCTGAATCTTTCAGCCGAAAAGGTTCGCAAGGCCTGCCGCAGCCTCCTCTTCCTTCTTTCCCTCGTCCTTCTTCTCCTCCTTCGGCTTTTCCGCCGCAGGCGCAGCCGCAGCCGCAGGCGCAGCCGCAACCGCCGTTGCCGCCTTGAGAAGATCCTCGAAGTTCACGCCCTTGCAGGCGTCCGCGAGCACCTTTGCCCTGGCCTGGTCGGCTTCTGCGCCGGCCGCCTTCAGTATTGACACTATTCCGTCAGCGCTAACGTCCTTTCCCGCCCCGTGAAGGACGAGAACCGCATGCAAATATGGATCCACTTTTGTCATTTCAATCTACCTCTTTTTTTAGCCACCACTCTGTTTCTCAATTGACTTGAGAGCGTTACCCTGTGAAAATGCCTTTGCCAAAAGCTCAGGCATCACCCCTTCCGAATATGCCCCTGGATTCATCCCGATGCTCCTTCCCTGCCTCATCGCGTTCGTAAGCAGGAACGCCACGTTGGATTCGGTCGGATAGCTGGCGTTTATGCTCATGCTGAAGCCCTGCGCAAGCGCCTCCTTGAGGCCTTCCGCAAGCTGCTCAGCCCCTAGCCCGAGCACGTCAGCATTGAAGATTATCTTTCCGTCAAACGCTTTCCATATGGTCAATCCGACCTTGAACGGCTTGATGCCCAGCATCTGGAGCGCCTGCACCTTTTCTTGCGTTAGCGTTGCGCCTTCCTTGGCCAGCACGCTGTCTGCCGAAACCGCTATCTTTCCCTTGTCGACTTTGACGTTCAGGCCGGCCTGTTTCAGCTGCGTGAGCGCAGGGCCAGGCGGCATGTCCGTCTCCCCTGCCGGTATCACTATGTCAAACGGCGCCTTGTCGCCCGGCTTTGCGGCAACGCTGAGCATGTTGCCCATGAACATGTTGCTTATCTCGTATGGCGAAAGCTCGTTCGCCGCTATCAGGGCGACCGGGAAGTTTATGTCCGCATAAAGCTCCTTGGGCGCATTGCACTGCTCGAGCGCCCTTTTCACTATCGCGAGCTTCGCTATTTTGAACAGTGCGCCGTGCTTTTCCTTCAGCTTCCTCCTTACCTGCTGCACGAGCTTGTCGGGCGTCTTGGAAAGGTTGAGCAGCACTATTATCTTCCTTTTCTTCAGCTCGTTGGCCATGTCCTTGACAGCGTTCTGCTTGTCCCTTATGGCCTTCCTCTCCTTCTTTTCTTTTGCAATGTCTTTGACTGCGCTTTGTTTGTCCGCTTTCTTCTCCTTCGTTTCCTTTGAACTTGAGACCTTGGCTGCCATCTAGACCACCTTCTGCGGCTTGCCCATGCTGAGCTTGAAGTATACGCTCCTGACGTTGCCTGTCGGTATCTTCTTCGTGACTGCGTCGAAAATCGTCCTTGCGTTCGCCATTGCGTCATCTATCTCCATTTTCTCAGTCCCTATGGGCGCCTGCACCGTCGGCAGGTACTTCCCTTTCGTTTGGACCTGCACGTTGTTCCTCGTTCCGTCAATCGCCTTCTTCACGTCGCCCGGAATCGGTATCGGGTTCTTTCCCCTTGGGCCCAAAATCTTTGCCCAGTTCTTGGCAACCATGCCGATGAACTTCGGCTCAACCAGGAACAGGTGGTCCTTTGCCAGCTTCTTCACTTCCTTTTTGCTGAAGGACTCAATCTGGTCTGCTGAGACCGTCGCTTCCGCGCCGGCCTTCTTTGCCTCGTGCACCGTAAGCTCGGAGCCTATGACAACGACCTTGTTCGGCTTGCCCTTGCCTTTCGGCAGCGGCAGGTTGACGTTGAGCCTGTTTTCCGGCTTTGAGAAGTCGATTGCCCTGAAGTTTATTATCATTTCCAGGGACTGCTCAAACTTCCGCTTGCCCTTTTCCTCGAGGGCCTTGGATATGCATTCCTTGACCTTTTCGTCTTTCCAGTCCATGTTAATCTCCCTCCCACAACCCCAAAAAGAACCTCGTTCTTTTTCGCTGAAGCCTTTTTCAAAAAAAGGCTTCCTGTGGTTAAACGGGCATTAGGAGAGATTGAGCGAAAAGTTTAAAAATGGAGACGTTACCCTAGGCAGGCCCTTTTTCTTCGCAAAGAAAAAGCCCCTGGGGAAAACGACCCCTTTCCTTTATTCCTTGGCGCCGACCTGCTTCAGGAGATTGACTATTTCGGCGTTCCCATCGGATTCAGCATATATAAGTATAGTGTAACCGTTTTCGTCCTTTGCGTTGACGTCCGCGCCTTTGTCTATCAGCAGGCTAACTACATCAGTATGCTTCTTTACTACAGCCCACATGAGCGCGGTGTAACCGTGATTGGTTTTTGCGTTGACGTCCGCGCCTTTGTCTATCAGCAGCTTGGTGATATTAGTGTTCCCACCATATGCAGCCTGCATGAGCGCGGTGTAACCGTTTTCGTCCTTTGTGTTAACGTCCGCGCCTTTGTCTATCAGCAGGCTAACTACATCATTATTCCCAAAAGGTGCGGCATACATGAGCGCGGTCATGCCGGAACGATCTGTTGCGTTGACGTCCGCGCCTTTGTTGATTAAACTTTTCGCAAGGGCAGTATCGTTATGTTGAGTAGCGTTCAGTAACTCTGCAGTGTAATTCTCCTGCCCTGTCGGTTGATTGTTTGTCTGTCCCAAGCACCCGAAAAGCAGTACTAATCCAAGAACGATTGCCAATATCGCAGTTCTCATGCTTCCTATAATCTAATATAAACATATAAATCCATTGTGCATGCCTATTTTAGCAACTTTGCGTATTTACCAAGGGCTTCCTCTTTGCTTATCAGCCTGTGCTTGCCTTCCTTGAGCTCCTGGTCCATCCTTTGCATTTTCAGGACCGCAAGGCAATCCTTACTTTCTTTATTTGACTTCTTCATCAACTCCTCTTTTTTGGCAATCCCTTTTAAACCAAAGCCGGCAATGAAAATCCATGCAGGCGCCAAGTGCCGGGCAGGCTTCGCAGCTTTCGTCTGAAACGCTCATCCGGATAGCCAGTATTGATGAAGCCCAGGCACTGAAGGCGCTGAACAGCAGGCCCGAAGGCCTTACCTCAAAAGAGGCAAAGGCAAGGCTCCTAAAATACGGGGAAAACAGGCCCATTGAAAGCAAAAGGAAGGGCATGCTCTCAAGGATAATCGACGTCCTCAAGGACCCGCTCATACTGCTTCTTTCCTTCATGGCAATCCTTTCCTTCCTGACCGGGGACATGAAAGCCGCTGCCGTAATCGCGGCCATGGTTCTTATGAGCTCGGCATTGAGGATGTCGCAGGAGCTCAAGGCTGACAATGCGGCGGAAAAGCTCAAGGAGATGGTGAAGACGACCGCGACCGTCCACAGGGACGGTGTAAAACAGGACATCCCCCTCCATCTTCTTGTCCCGGGCGACATCATCCACCTTTCGGCAGGCGACCTTGTGCCTGCTGACGTCAGGATGATAAAGTCAAGGGACATCTTCGTCAACCAGTCCGCGCTTACCGGGGAGTCCCTGCCTGTGGAAAAGCACGCGCCGAAAATAACTCCGGGAAGCAACGCCCTTGAGCTTGGAAACATCTGCTTCATGGGGACAAACATCGAAAGCGGGATAGGCGACGCGGTTGTCGTTAACACCGGGACCAGGACGTATTTCAGCTCGATAGCGGAAAGCATAATGAAGGAAAGCCCAACCAGCTTCGAAACAGGCATAAGGAGCTATGCGATTTTCAACATCAAGCTCATCCTTGTCATGGCGCCGCTGGTGCTGCTGATAAACGGGATAACGAAAGGCGACTGGTTCGAGGCGTTCCTTTTCGCCCTTGCCGTGGTGATTGGGCTTGCGCCTGAAATGATGTCGATGATAGTCAACGTCACGCTTGCGAACGGCGCGAACAGGATGGCCGAGAAGAAGGTCATAATAAAGAGGCTGCATTCCATACAGGACCTTGGCGCGATGGACGTCCTTTGCACAGACAAGACAGGGACGATAACCGAAGGGAGAATCGTCCTGGAAAAGCACCTGGATGTCGAAGGGAACGAGAACAACTTCAGGGTCCTTGAATACGCGTATCTCAACAGCGTCTACCAGACCGGCATGAAAAACGTGATGGACGATGCAATCCTCAAGCATGCCGAGCTTGAGCCAAAGCTGAAGGCAAGGCAGAACTTCAAAAAGATAGACGAGGTCACGTTTGACTTCGAAAGAAGAAGGATGAGCGTCATTGTCCAGGAGGGCGACAAAAACCCGCTGCTGATATGCAAGGGCGCGGTCGATGAGGTGCTAAGCGTCTGCGATTTGGCGGAAATGGGGGGGCGGAAGTTCAAGCTGGAGAAAGGGCACCTAATCAAGGCAAAGGGGATAGTGGATGGATTAAACAGCCAGGGGTTCAGGGTAATCGCGGTCGCATACAAGGAAACGGAAAAGGCGAAGAAGGCGTACAAAGTGGCGGACGAGTCCCGTCTTGTGCTTTCGGGCTTCATAGCCTTCCTTGACCCGCCCAAGGCATCGGCCATAGAGGCGATAAGGGAGCTGCATGAGCACGGGGTCCATGTGAAAATCCTGACCGGCGACAGCGAGCTTGTCACGAAAAACATCTGCTCGAAGGTCGGGATACATGCCGAAAGGTTCCTTCTTGGAAATGACATAGAGAAGATGAACGACGAAAGGCTGGGGAAGGAGGTCGAGCATATCTCCATTTTCGCAAAGCTGCTGCCCAAGCACAAGGAGCGGATAATAAACGCTCTGAGGAAAAACGGCCACGTGGTCGGCTTCCTTGGGGACGGCATAAACGACGCGCCGGGCCTGAGGGCGTCCGACGTCGGAATCTCGGTCGATACGGCCGTGGACATAGCAAAGGAAACGTCAACAGTGATACTTCTGGAAAAGGACCTCACTGTCCTTGCCGAAGGGATAAGGCAGGGGAGGGGCGTGTTCGGGAACATCACCAAATACCTGAAGATGGCCGCAAGCTCCACGTTCGGCAACATGTTCAGCGTCGTCGGCGGAAGCATATTCCTGCCGTTCCTTCCGATGCTGCCCATACAGATACTGGTGAACAACCTATTGTACGACTTTTCGCAGACGACGATACCAAGCGACGGGGTTGACAGGGAATGGCTCAAGAAGCCCAGGAAATGGACCCTTGACAATATCAAGAAGTTCATCTTCATCATAGGGCCAATAAGCTCCATCTTTGACTTTCTTACGTTCTTCGCGATGTTTTACGTGTTCAACGCATGGGCCAGCCCCGCGCTTTTCCAGACAGGGTGGTTCATAGAGTCGCTTTTCACCCAGACGCTGATAATACACGTCATAAGGACGAACAAAATACCGTTTTTGCAGAGCAGCGCAAGCTGGCAGGTGATAATCTCCACTTCGCTTGTGTGCCTTATCGGCGTTGCGCTTCCTTATTCGCCCATAGGCCCCGCATTGGGGTTCGTGCCTCTGCCAAGCGGCTATTGGGTTTTCCTTGGCATCACCATAGCGGCTTACCTGACGCTCACGCAGCTGATAAAGTCGTGGTTCGTGAAAAGGTTCGGGGAGGATTAGTCATTCAAACCTTTTCAGCGCATATTCCGCGCCGCTCTTTTCCAGCACGCACTCGAAATAGTGCTTGCCCCTGTTGACTATCATCCGCTCTATTATATGGACGTCGCTCGGGATTATGCGGCCCTTCATTTCCGCCATCTTTCCAAGAGGATACCAGCCAAGCTTGCCTTCTGTTTCGGCCGATATCTCGGTTGTTTCTGGGGAAAGCTCGCACACGTTGAGCAGGAAGTGCTGGACAACTGCGCCGTTCTCGACAAGGTGCTCCGAGACCAGGCCAAGATGGGACTTGAACACTGCCCTTATGCCGGACTCCTCGAAGATTTCCCTCACTGCGGCATCGGAAACATGCTCGCCCTTTTCCACCTTGCCTCCCGGAAGCCCGAGAAGGCCCACGTAGTCGCCCTTCTTCCTCTGGAGAAGCAGTATGTTCCTGTCATTGTCTATGAGAGCGGAAATGGCAATCGGAAGAGGATATTCTGGCATGATTCAGTATTGAGAATAAACAAATATAAAACAGTATGAAAAATGGATTTTGGCAATGAAAAAATGCCCCTTATTTGGCGCCATGCTCTTTGAGGAAGGCAATGGCCTTTTCTAGGGATTCATATCTTGGATTTGGAATGCGCCTGTCATCCGGCTGCTCCGAACGCAAATGCTCAAGCTCGCGCAAGTTGCCAAGCGGTGTGCCGGCAGTGCAAATGGTTTTTGGGATGTGTAACAGGGCTTCTTTTGCATTCTCCAGCACGGTCATCTCTTCTTCATCCACGGCATTGGGGTCTGCCCCTTTCCGGATGAGGCACTCGACTTCCTTATAATCGTAATTCTGGACTGCTTTAATCAGTTTCTTGTTTCTGTGATTCTCAACTACCGCCTTGAATTTCTCTAATATGCCGCGAGGACTGGGTTTGTACTGTTCATTAACCTGCCTGCCAATCTTGCTCGGCTCGACTACTGTGCCGTTCATGTGATATACGATGTATGCAAATGCTTAAATACTGATAATGCGCTGACGGTTGATACAAGAGAAGAATGCCCTTTATTTGGCGTCGGTTTTTCCCTGGGCCAAAACGATTTCTTTTTCCGCAGGCGCTTTTTCTTTGCAAAGAAAAAGGGCCTTTGGGGTAACCCGGATTTGAACCGGGATCACAAGCTCCCAAAGCTCGCAGGCTACCAGGTTGTCCCATTACCCCCTGAAAGGATGGGCATGCAAGAGTTTTAAATGCCTTGTCCCCGGCTGTCACAAACCGGCGCATTCCGCAAAATCCAGGATAAACCGCTTATGCCCGATGCCGATTAAGCTTTCAAGCGGCTTTATTGCATCCATGATTGCCACAACGCCCCTGTATCCGCGCGTTATCATATGACGCCTGGTTGTTTGCCAGTATTCTCTTCTTGCATTACCTTTGAAATTCGCGCCTTTGCTTAGCAGCAGCGCGAACGTTCTTGCATTCCCATGCGCAAAGGCCAGCATGAGCGCGGTTATGCCCTGGTCGTTTCTTGCATTGATTTTTGCGCCCCTTTCCAGCAGCATGGAAACCGTTTCCGTCCTTCCGTTGGATGAGGCGAACATCAGCGGGGTCGTGCCTGCAATGCTCCTTGACTCAATGCCGATTCCGGCCTTCAGCAGCCTCATTATCCTTTTGGTTTTGCCTGTCCTTGCAGATTCTCCCAGAATGTTTTCCAGCCGCTTTACCTTTGCATTTTTGGATTCCGCGTTTTCTTGGCCCAGCTTATGGGCGGCAAGAAAAGACGCAATTGACCTTGCTGCGCGGATTGCGCGCCCCGTTGCATTTATCTGCATGGCTCAACTGTTCGCAAAAAGAGGTTAAAACATTATCCCTTCGTTATGGGTATGCAGCCGTCCTTCGTTACGACGACCGTTTCCTCGAACTGCGCAATCGGCTGTCCATTGGCTTCTGCAAGCACCGGATACGCAATCAGCACCCTGGCCTTCAGCATCTCTTTTATGCCTGAGTTGAGGAGCAGCCTTGACTGGAATTCCTTGTGCAGCCACCTTTCGCAGAACGGCATTGTCTTGTAGTTTTCAATGATGTACTCAAGCATCTTCCTGCTCTGCCTCATCCTTATGTTGCCCGGTATGAAAAGGCTGTAAATCTCCACGCGGTCCGTCTCCTTTATGTAGCCCGCGCCCTCCTTCGTGGTCACGAAGGGCTCTATGGCGAACACGTCTCCTTCCTGGAACTCGTACATCTCGTTGGCAGGGATGTTGGGAATCTCGATGCCTGCATGGAGGTTCATCCACTCTATCTTGTGTCCTGCGAGGTTGGAAATCGGCTTGCAGCCGTTGTCCTTAATCGTTTCGTATATGATTTTGCTGACGTCATTGACAGGCACGCCGGGTTTTACCGCCTTTATGGCGTTCTCAAGCGCGTCCCTTGACGCCTTCATCAGCGAACCGTATTTGTTGCCGAGGTCAACCGTCACGGACGTGTCCGTTATCGCCTGCCCTTTCACGAGCCCGAAATCAACCTTAACAAGGCCGTCTTCCGGTATCTCAGCCTCATCGTTCGCGGACGGCGTGTAGTGCGCCGCCAATTCGTTTGTGGATATGTTGACCGGGAATGCGGGCTTCGCGCCCTCCTTCTCCATCATCTGCTCAAGCGTTTCAGCTATGTCAAAGAGCCTCTCGCCGACTATGACAAGCTGCTCCGCGTCCTTCTTGAGCTTCGCAGTGAGCTTGCCTGCCTCCTTGAGGTCGCCAAGCTCTAGGTTTTCCATAAACGAACGTTCCAATCAAAGCTTTTTTAATGGCAGGCGGTTGCCGTCTACTGGCCTATGCAGCGCCTGAAATCCAGCAGGAATGCGGCAAATGCCTCTTTGCCAAACGGCTTTTGCAGGGATTCCCAAAAATCCAGGAGCACAATGTTGTTCCTTTTTGTATTTAATTCCGCCAGGCCGCGGGCATTGCGGCCGTCATCGTTCCTTGTGTCCAAATCAGCGCCATGCATGAGCAGGAGCCTGGCCGTTTCAATGCGGCCATGTATTGAAGTGTACATGAGCAGGGTGTATTCTCCATGGCTCCTTGCATTTACGTCAGCCCCTTTTTCCAGCAGGAGCCTGGCGATGGCAGTATTTCCTGAACACGATGCATACACGAGCGCGGTATAGCCGCAAATGCCCCTGATGTTCACGTCTGTTCCCTTTTCTATAAGGAATCTGGCTACTTCCGTGCATCCGCAATCCAATGCCCACAAGAGAGCGGTTTGGCCGTGCTTGAATAAGATATTTGGGTTTGCGCCGGCTTCAACCAGCCGCGCGGCATTTGCAATATCTTCGGGCGCGTTGTTAAATGTCAATGCGGCCATTTCCCTGTTTAGGCTTTCAATCCTGACCGCATTGTCTGGCTCAAGCTTGCATTTATCTAATTGAATTGGCATTTTCGCATTTTGCGCATGTCCCTGCATCTGCTCCTGGGCCATGGGCTTATTGTGCAAGAACAAGGTTAATAATGATACTGGTTGGATATTCGGGCCCGAGGATTTAAATCAAGGGGTTACAGGCCTAGCCACTTTTCATATTCTTTATGCGTCCCTACAAAATAGAGCATCTTTGTTTTTGCAGATTCGTTTATCTTGTAGACAAGCCTGTACTGCCCTATCTCAGAAACATAGAAATCAAGCCCTTGCTTCAGATGCCTGGCTTGGATATCCTGCTGCAATTGGAGGATTTTCTTTGCCACCCTTTTTTTCATGCTGTTGTCAAGCCTTGAAAAATACCTGTCCCAGTCTGCATGAAAATTAAGGGCATAGGGGCTCATTCAAAAGCCTCTGGATATTTCCTGCGCACGTCCGCCAATGTCAGAACCCTTTTCTTTCCTGATTTTATTTCCTCGTCCATTTTCTGTAATTTTGCGGCTGCAAGCTCATCCAGGATTTCCTCGCTGGATTTCACAACCCGGTATTCCTTCCCAAGCTCAAGTATGCCTGCGCGGACTGCCTCCGCCTTTGTCTTGAAGAAACCGGCTTCTACCAGCCTCTTCAGCGTATCCTCCACAGAACCGTCCAGGTGTATTAATATGTCTGCCATTTCCACCACAATGTGGAATATATCAAATGGATATATAAATATATCATTTTGATAGATTTAAAATGCAAAAACGGGCCCGGGGCAGCCATGGCCGTGCGCGTCCATTTGTCCCAGGCCCTGCGCTGCAGAAGGTGATAAACGGGCCCGGGGGGATTCGGACCCCCGACATTCCGGTCCGAAGCCGGACACTCTATCCAGGCTGAGCTACGGGCCCCTATTTTCGTCTGTCTTGGCCCGGAGCGATTTTGCCAACAGGCAAAAACGAGCTACGGGCCCGTAATGGATTAGTGCCCCAACAACTATTTAAAGAAAACAGGTGAAACCAAACCATGGAGCTGGATGAGAGCGTTTCAAGGTTTCCCTCAATCGGAAGGGAGGGGTTTGAGCTTTTTGCGCTTTGCGCGATTGCGGTCTTTGCGCCGATGCTGGTTACGCAGCAGCTATTGCTTGGAACGATAGTCAACGCAACGCTGGTATTTTCAGCATTGAGGATAAGCGGGCCAAAGGCATATGTTCCTGCGTTCATACCTTCCATAATCACTGTCATGATGGGGTTAGTGCTTGGCCAGCCTGCTGCCGCGGTCGCTGCCATGCTGCCGTTCATATGGCTCGGCAACGCAACCCTCATGTTCATAATGAGGAAAGTGAAGGATGCATACTGGAAGGCCATTGCTGCCGCGGCTGCAACAAAGGCGGCCATGCTTTTCGCGTCCTCGCTAATCCTGGTTTACTTCGCAGGCCTGCCTGCGCAAATCCTTGCGGCGTTCGGGATGATTCAATTCGTTACTGCAATGCTGGGCGGCGCGCTGGCATACGCAATGATAAAGGCCAAAAATTAAGCTCAGTTGTTCCTTGCCATGCCGACCCTTGTGCTGATGCTGCTGGCAACAGAGCGGAACAGGTCAGCCCTTCCGCCTTTGCAAAGCGACGCCACCGACATGAGGGATTCCGCAAGCACGCCTGCCATGTATGCGTCAACCGCCTCCTTTTCCAGCCTGGAGGTCTCATTGAAGACATGCGAGTCGTCGCCGTGCTCAACAAGCGCAAGCACTGCCGCCTCTGTGCGCTCCTGGTATGCCAATATCGGAACGAACTCCTTCCCGTGCGGGTGCGACCCCATTGCAGATGCTGCGGCCTTTTTCAGGCTTATGTTGGACGTCGCCTTTGCAAGCGTCTTTGCGAAAATAAGGGCCTGCGGCATTTCCCAACAGGATAATGCTGCCGCAATGATCTCCATCCCCGCGTCTCCGGAGGCGAGCATTTTTGCCAGCAATAGCGGACTATTGAACGGGGTATGTTCGTCTACGGGCCGGCGCATTAAGATTGTCTCGGATGGCCCTTGTACCAGGAAAAACGAACGCTTGGGCGAGGTATTTTCGTGTACGAACGGGGACTTTATCGCGCCAAATTTGCCAAGCCTTTTCAGCTCTCTCTTCCTTTCATTGGTGGGGATGTCTACAAACGTTTTGGTTTCTGCCATCGGATTTCACCTATATACGCTAATACTTCCAAAGAAGTGTTTAAAAATGTATCATTGTGTTCATTCTTTCTTGGCGTTCTGCAGGAACGCGAAGCAGCTTGCGCCCTGCAAACTCGTGAAGAAAAGCGGGTCCAGCATCTTTATGGATTTGAGTTCTGCAGGCGTCCTTTCCTTGCTTTTTTCCGCAGCCTTCCTCATGGCCTCAGCCCTTGTCCTTATTGTGTCAGTGCCGGCTTTCGGGACCGGCTGGCCAGGGCCGCCGACGCACCCATACGTGCACATCATCACTTCAATAAAATGGTATGTGGAGCCTGACCTTATCTTCTCAAGCAGCCTTTCCAGCGAAGGAAAGCCATAAACGACGGCTGCGCGCACCTCGTGCTTCCCTATCTTGAACGTATACTCCCTCATGCTCTCATCATGCCTCAGCTCGAGCAGCTCCTTTTTCTCGCCCATGTATGCCGCAACAGTAGTCAACAGGGCCTCGGTCACGCCTCCTGTCGCCCCAAAAATGACGCCGTCCTTCGAAGGAACGCTTATCTCCGTTATCGCACTTTCCTTCATGTTGGCGATGTTGAGCCCTTCCGACCTTGCCCATTCGCCTAGCTCCCTGGTCGTGACAACGTAATCGGTGTATTTCAGGCCGTTCTGCATCTTAAACTGCGCTTCGTGCTTCTTTAATGTGCACGGCATTATGCCGACAACGGCTATGTTCTCTGGGGTGCGCCCCCATTCCTTTGAGAAGAACAGCTTTGAGACCGCGCCTGCCATCATCATTGGCGTCACGATCTTGGATATCCTTGGAAGCAGCTCCGGGTGCCTTTTTTCCGCATACTCCCTCCAGCCCACGCAGCAGGAGTTGAAGACCGGGAACGCGCCTGCATCCCCTTTCTCAAGCATGCCGATGAACTCCTTTGCCTCAATGTAGACAATAACGTCCGCGCCGAATGACGTGTCAATGACCTCGTCAAAGCCGAGCGCCCTTAGGAGGGAGACAAGCTTTCCCGTAAGCTCGGTGCCAGGGGCGAAGCCGAACTCCTCGCCTATGCTGACGCGCATTGCAGGCGCAATCTGCGCAACCAGGTACTTGCCTTTCTTTTTCTCCTCCCTAAGAGCCTCAAAAAGCCCCTTGCCCGAAAGGTCCATGCTCAAGTTTCCGCCATATGCGTTTTAATGCTTTCTGCCAATATCAAAGCATGGACGCCGGCGCATTCAAGAGATATATGGAGGAAAGGTTCGGCATAAGGCAAAGCGGAACCGTCTTTGAGGACAGGAACGGCATGGTCAGGGTGTTCTCAAAACAGATTATGTCATCGCCGATAAGGGGAAGCAGGGGGTTCCCGGCATATGACATGGCGACGACCCATTATTTCTCCACGATGTTCGGGCATCTTGCCATGCGCAACTTCGTTGAATTGAAAAAGGAGGATGCCGAGGCGCTTGTCTCGGGCAAGGAAATTAAGCTGGGCCTTTCGGACGGAGAATACATTGGAAGGCTGAATGAAAGGGGCATATGCACCATTGAAATTGAAAAGGGCATTGCAAGGGCGCACCTTCCCAAGCTGCTGAAGAGAAACAAAAAAGAATGAGGAATTACTGGATGAGCTCGCCTGTCGCGAAGTTCCTGCCTATCCTTGATATCCTTATCATGTACTTCTGGCCGACCTCGGTCTCGCCCTTTACGAATATTACATAGCCGCTTATCTTGGCCACGCCGTCGCCGCTCTTTCCCTTGCCTTCTATCGTGACCTCGAGCTCCTGGCCGACTTCCACCGGCTTTGCGCCGTAGTCCCTTGGCCCTGCGCCTTCCTCGCTCCCCATTCCTGCTTCTTCATCCATGACATCCACCTTTCCAAGACTTTGAAAAACAAGGGAGGGAAAGGTTTTTAATCAATTTCTTTTTCTGCTGCCTGTTGGAACATGCAACACAAAAAAGCCTGGCATTTGGAAATGCAAATACTGGCGGTTTCCTGCTACCCTTTTCCCGCAAGCATGAACTGGGCCAGCAGCGCGTCTATCTGTATCCTTTCGTTCGCGCCTTCAGCTATCCTGAAGTTGTATTCGCCTATCCTGTCTATCAAGGAGACTTTCAGCCTCTCGTCTATCTCCAGGGAAGGCAGCTCCTTGTAGAACTGTATGACGATGTCCTCCCCGCTGAGCCCGTATTTTATCATCATCTGCTCGACTTCCTTCCTGGCCTCCTGGAACTTCCCTGCAAGCGCCAGCTTCATTGCCTTCCGGACAGCCTCCGGCTGTGCCGTGTTGCCGATGCTGAACACAAGCTCCGCGTCTATCTTCTTTGCGTGAAAGGACGCGCCCTGCATGACGTTTATGGCCTTCCTGAGGTCCCCTTCCGAAACGTAGAATATGGCGTCTTTCCCGTCTTCAGTCACTTCAATGCCCTCGCCTTCCTCAACCCGCTTTACCATTGAAAAGACGTCCTCCCTCTTCAATTGCAGAAAGCGGAATACGGCGCACCTGCTCTGTATCGGCTCTATTATCTTGCTGGAATAGTTACAACTGAGGATGAACCTCGTCACGTCGGAATAAATCTCCATCGTCCTCCTCAGGGCCTGCTGCGCGTCGCTCGTCAACGCGTCAGCCTCGTCAAGGAAGATGATTTTGAACCCTATCTTGTTCGTCCCGATGCTGCGCGCGAACTCCTTTATCTTTCCCCTTACGACATCTATGCCCCTCTCGTCGCTCGCGTTGAGCTCAAGAAAATTGCCCCTGGCATCCTCGCCGTAAAGCTCGTGCGCCATGGCTATGGCCATCGTGGTTTTTCCTACGCCCGGAGGCCCTGCGAACATCAGGTGCGGGAGCGTCCTTTTCTTTACAAGGGACGCAAGCGCCTCCCTCACATGGGACTGGCCTATGACGTCCTTTATTGTTTTTGGCCTGTACTTCTCGGTCCATGGAAGGAATTCACCGTGCATGGCTGTGATATGGGAAGCGGGGTTTTAAAAGCTTTTTAAATACAGAAATCAACTCAAACAACCACATTTTTAATACCTTCCATATATAGCCTTTAAATATGGCAGCCCTCAAAAACAAGCTACGAAGAGCAGTCGTCTACACGATGATTGCCGCTAACGCCGGTAATGCGAGCCCGGCATGGCTGCCGCGACATGAAAGATTGGGTGAAACAATGGCTGAAACAACCGTGAAGGGCGTTGAAAAGAAGGACGAGGATGCCAGGCTCAAGAAGGGCGCGAAAATGCTTTATGACACGTACAAGAAGCTGTATCCCAAGGTCGATGAGAAACAATACTACATGTACCTTACGGCTTTCGGCAAAAAGCTGAACATATACAACGTGGAGGCCTTTAACACAAGCATCGGGGACGTAAGGAACATAGGGAATGGCCAGATGACCTTCATGGCGATAAAAGAACTTGAAAGGCAGCGCTTGGAGAAGAAGGAGGCTGAAAGCTCCGGAAAGAGCTTTGTCCAGATGCAGAAGGAAAAAGAAACAAGGAGAGCGGAAACTGCCGGGCAAAGGGCAAAGAAAAGGGAGGCAGTCAAAGAAGAAGTTAGTAAGGTGATTACAGGCGGCGAGATAACGCCAGAGACCAAGCCTGCAAAGGTAACGGCTCCGGCCGTCATTGCCGGAAAAGGCATATTCGGGCAGACGCAAGGCGTTTTCCAGACGGAACAGAACGTCCTCAAAGGAAGCGACGGCAACGCAATGCTTGACAGCAGGGGCGCGGTCCAATACGCATATCCTTCAAACATGGCGTCGCTGCAGTCGCTTGGAGTGGTAGATTACAGCGCGCTGAAGGAAGCCACGGGAAATGATTTCATCGACCAGCTCAGGAAGAGCGAGGCAAAGGGCGGAACGGTCGAAGAAAGGGGCCAGAGGAGCTTCGAGACAACGGCAAGGATGATAGGCGCGATAGTGCTTTACAACTCATTCGCATTCGCGGACAAGGCCGGGACAGTCAAGAAAAACCAGCTGAAGGATTATTGCGGCGACGACGGATACGCGGAAAACCTCGGGCGCGTGCTTTCGGCAAAGCCGCTGAGGAACCAGGGGCAGTTCATAGGCGAAGTGACGTCATTCATAGGGGCATACGTAAAGAACGGAAAGCTGACCGAGATAAACGGGGAAGGCAAGGACGAGAAGGGCAAGTCCAACGTGGGCATGTATGTCTATTCAATAGCCGCAATCGGCTCCGCATACACGCAGCGCGTGATAGGCGAAACGTTCGAGAGCCAGATGTCGTACCTCCAGGAAAGGAAGAAGGCCGCGGAGACGCAGAAGGCGGGGCTGGAAGGCCAGGTCAAGGAAGAGGCAAAGAGGCCCGCTGCCGCGCAGAGAGCCAAAAAATTGGCAGGTGAGGACGCGGAGACGCAGCTGAAAAAGGCTGATGCAGAAATACAGAGCATAACCGACATGACGGACAGCATCAGCAGCTACAGCTGGTACTACAAGAAGCCCATGACCGTGTCCGAGCTTTACAAAAGGCACAGGGACGAGGACAGGAAAAGGCTGACAAGCCTGAACGACTATGTCGGGGGCCTAAACATACCGCAAAGGATAAAGAGGCCGTTCCAGGACGCGCTTGAAAACGAAAAGACGCAGATGGTGCTGCTCCAGATGGCCATAGAGGAGGCAAACCCCGAAGGGAGGATGACGCTTGCGGAGCTCAGGGAAAAAGGCAACATCTGGAGAAACTACAAGACGCTTGTCACGCACAAACTCAAGGAGATAGCGACTTACAAGCTCAACAAGGGCCAAAGACTGATTTACGTGATGCTCAACAACAGGTACGGGGACCTCGTTGATGCCATAGAGGCAAAGCTGGGGCCTGAGGAGACGGCCAGGTTCATAGTGGACCTTGCAGACCCGTCGCAGGCAAAGAAGCAGGGCATGAGCTACGACGACTACATAAGGGCCACGCTCAAGGATAAATGGATAAATGGAGGCATTTCCCCTGTAAAGGATGCAAAGGGCAGCATCCTAAAGGACCCAAGGGGCAACGTCATAAAAAGAGGCAGAAGCTGCCTTGATGATTACAGGAGCGGGTTCAACAGCAGCTACGGGCAAAAATCCGGCAGCCTGGACAGCCAAAGGTTTCCGGACAAGCTGGTTGCGTCGCTTGTCATAGACCACAGGATAACGCAGGCGGAGCTGGACTTCCTGATTGCGAACAGGGGCGACATGAAGCCGGAGGAGGCGCTCAACGCATTCAACGCCAAGCTCAACGACGCAAAGAAGAATTTCAACGAGAAGTCATATTCCACGGTAAAGCGCATGGTGGACGAGGCGCAGGGTCTCATAGGGTTTGACAAGGCGTATTATGAGGAGTTCAGGGACATAATACTTGTGAGGCTGGCCTTGATAGACATGACAAACCGGGCAACCCAGCGCACGTCAAGCCTTACGCTGGACGGAATAATTGAAGGCAACCTGTCCGGGGTCAGGGCATTCGGGGCAAAGACGGCGGCGCTCGTTGCCAAGGTTGACGAGATTGCGCCTTTGGAGAAGATGCCGGACAACATAACCGGCGACGCCAAAGGGGTGCTGCTCCAGAGGGCGCGCACGCAGAGAATCAACGCGTACATAGAGCTTTTCAACAACGAGTTCTTCACGCTGAACGATGAAAGATATACCAAGATAACGGTGCAGAGGCTGAACGACTTCAAGCTCAGGCTTGACACGTGGGAGGAGGTGCTCAAAACGATGAAGGAGGACGACCCGTACCACATCGCGAAGGACACTGTGCTCAGGGCCGGATGCATCCGGACGCTTGAGTCCATGAAGCAAAGGCTTGACGCAATCATGAAGGAGGTCGGCGACAAAGGCATTGACCTGAGCGAAATAAAGGACCCTGGCGACAGGTTCCTGCTGGACCTTGTCATAAACGGAAGGGTCATCATCGCAGGAATCAACGGGTTCAGGTATTACGACAACGTCGCAACCGTGGACAGGCAGGGCTTCATACCCGTGATATTCTACTTCCTGAACAACATACAGCTCAACGCCGAGGAGAACAGGTCGTACCTTGACCATGTGCTCAAAATGCCGGAAGGCAATGGCATAGACGTGTGGGAAGCGCCTGAAACAATAGCGCAGCAGCTGGAGACGGAAAGGAGCAACCGCATAGAAAACATGAGGTCGGAAGGCTGGAAGACGATAATGGGAAGCAGCGACAAGGCAACCGAGATGTACAGGATGCTGGGGTTCCAGCAGGCGTATGACTATTACTCCTCCTACCTGAAAAAGAACAAGGACAGCACATACGATTACAGCGACGCATCAGCCCTTGACGCTGAGCTGGAGCGGATTTTCGGAAAGGACATGCTCGACAACGTGAACCTGTCTGTAAAGTTCGCCATGAACATGTACACACCCAATAGGAATGTCTCCAAATACGACCTTGACAGGCTGTCTACCCGGTTCAAGATGGTCCTGGCATCCAACCTTGTCCTGGAGGCGCCGTACTACGACTTGAGCAACACGGCAAAGCAGGGCTCCAAGAGCATTCCCGTTTCCGTGACAAAGAAGGACGGGGCAAAGGAGAGTGTCAATATCCAGTACCACGACAACATGGTGCAGAGATGGATAGAGGGCTACCGCAGCGCAAGGATTGGCGGGATATCCGTTGACAAGGACATGATTGAGGGCTTCATAGGCAGCATAGCGCAATGCAAATGGGCAGCGACGCTCAAGCCTGGCCAGTATTCCATAACGTTCGAGAACGACCTGCACGAATTGAGGTCTTTCGACGTCACGGTAAGCAAGGTCGGTGGCGACATGAAAGGCGCGGCAGCCAACATAAAGATAGAGCCGATGTCCACGCTTGAGGACCTGCTGAAGACGCCCGGCGGATTCAGGGCGTACGAGGGCGACAGGATAGTCATGAGGAACAAGGCCGACAACAGCGTGGCGCTGGCAACAAAGTCCAATTTCGGGGTTTTGATGGTGGCGAGCGCAAAGGTCGGCGGAAGGGGATTCGAGAATGCCGTAAACCAGGTGTCGCTGATGAACGACAACCTCGTGCCTGACGGAAGGCTTGAGGAGGGAACGCAGCCCGCATCGTTCTGGACAGGGCTGTACTTTGCCGTTACGAAGAAGGAGGCCATGTCATTCATCTCAAACAGGCAGATGGCGCTGTACGACATCGCGGCGACCTTCAGGCCAATCCGCGACATCAGGCCCGAGGTGCCTGTCAAGGTGACAAAAGTCCTTGGCAAGGAAACGCTGGACTTTGCGGCGCTCATAGGCGCCCCAAGCGATGCCGGAATATCCACCACGTGGGTGGATGCCGGCGGAGCGGTGCACAACTGGTTCTCGGAGATGGCTGAAGGAAAACTGACAATAGACGAGAATGGGAACCTTTCTGCGCAGATAATGTCAAGGGCGACAGGAACGCAGCTCATGCTCGGCGAGCTCAAAACGGAGCTTGACAGGCTTGGCTACACCGACGGCACGCCGCAAAGGGCCATCATACTGCAGCACCTGTTCGGCACAGGGCCGTACAACGACAACATGGTAATCGAGGTCGTGGCGACCCAGCAGGGCAACAGGATATTCATAGTGACTAAAGGCGCGCAGAACATGGCACAGGCGGAGATAGGCATTGAAATAGACAGGCAGACCATATCGGAAATGAGGTACGGATACCTCACCGACAGGCTAAGGCTCTTCATAGCGACGCAGACGCAGCTGAAGCTCGGGAACGAGATAATAAACGTAAGGGTTGAGCTTGGGAAGACCGCAGCCGATTTCCAAAGCATGAAGAGGTTCAAGGACATCAAGACTGCGATAGTGAACGCATACCTCAGCTCGAACATATTCGGCGCGGGATGGAGCACGGTGCTTTCTGAAAGCGGGAATGCGGTGACAGTGCAGCCGTACCTTGTGGCTTACCTGGAGCACATGATGCCCAACGACCTGCAGAGGATAATCGAGACCGGCGGCGGAGTTTCCGGAATCCTGGAGACCGCAAATGCGGAATTCGGCGCCACCCCGCAGCTGACAGGCATAACAGTCGGGCAAGGGGGGGACTGGATGGTAACCCCGAGCCTGAACCTGTACCAGAGATGGTTCACGGGAAGGCATTTTGACCTGTACCAGAGCGCTTCGGTGCACTACAGGTTCCCCACAGCCGGTCTCGTGGACAGGGTAAGCAAGGGGCATCTTGGGGGAACCTGGGGGGGTGGGGGGAACCTCGGATTCGACTACATAATAGACAGGAACTGGAGGATGGGCCTTGGCGGAGGGTATGAATACGCCCCAATCTCCATACAGGCGCCTGTAAGCGTGTTCAGCTCCAGCGCCAGCATATCGTTCAGGAACAGGCTTTCGCTTGAGGTGATGGCCAACTACCAGCTGGACAAGGACTGGGGAACGGAGAACCTGCCTGTGCTGGGCCGCGGAGTCGTCGCAGGCAAGGCCGCGCTTGTCTACAACATCGGAAGGCTTGACTTCACCCCAAAGGAAAAGGGAACAGCAGCGAAGAAGGGCGGTAAGAAATGAGAATGCTGAAACTGGCGTTTGCGATTTGCCTGCTCGCCGGCGTTTCGCTGGCGCTGCAGTGGGGGGGAAGCGCGACCAGCAACGTAAGGTACGACGGCGGAAGCATAGCGACTTCCTGCATTGGCGAGCCAAGGCAGGACCCGTTCGACCTTTACGCCAACATACTGCATACGCTAACGGTCAACGCAAGCCTGACGCAGAACGGCGTTGAGCCGGCCGAGTTTTCCTCAGGGCCGGCAAACCTGGACATAAGGGTGACGACGAACACCAGCATAGGCGCCATACTCGCGTCCTCATCGCTTAATTTCAACCAGAATGCGCAGCCTTCTCCTGCCGCAGCGAACCTTGCGTTTGACAATGCGGAATACAGCTACATAAGCAGCAAGTATCCGGTCTGCATAAACGAGGACCCCTCAAGGCCCGACGACAGGGGCGTGCATTACCTCAACTACATTTACGGCAGCGCAACGTGCAACCATGCAATGAGTGCCGCGGACGCAGTAACCGTCAATGTCGGATACAAGCCGTGCATGGCGGGGCCTGTCAGCGGCATGGGCAAGGGATACATGTACTGCACCGGCGGAACGCTCAAGGTCAATGGGCTGAACGCAGGCACGTTTTCATCCAGCCAGCAGTCATTCAGCACGACGGTAAATCTCGCAACAGGCACGACATCCATTCCCGTGTCAGTCACATACCAGTGCTACTTCGTTTTGGAAAAATACCTCAACACCGGGGACGTCCAGCCGATTGAACACCTGATATACCAGATGCCTGGCGGAGTGCCGATAACGCAGACTGTCAACATACCCATAAACAGGGTCAATCCGCCGCAAATCAACCTCGTGCCGTTCATAACGCTGAACAACACCAACTATTATACCGGGACGCATGTAACCGTAAACAAGGTCAATACGAAATTCGACATATCGTTCTTTGTCAACAGGACGGACAATCTCGTGCTGATAGAGACGCCATACCTGAACTGGTCAATAACGTCAACGCCGCCCGAGCTAATCACCAGGACATACAGGGACTTCAAGCTCGTCCCTCCGCTCACTGTAGGGACGCCGCACCATCTGGTTCCGTCAGGCACAACGCCGCCCATAACAATAACGGTCTGCAGGCCAGGATTTGACACTGACACTATCACGCTGAACATCAACCAATGGAGGTCAATAATAGAGAGCAGCTACGACGACAACAGCATAACAATAACGTTTGACTGCAGCAGCCTGGACAATCCCATGTGCACGTTCAACCCAAGCACCCTGATAACGTATCCTGGCCAGACGAAGATGACGAACATGAGCTGCTACGACAAGAGGACTATGGAGCCCATGGACTGCCCCTCATACAGCGATGCGTCAATAACCCACGCAAACGGGGAATTTTCGAGCCATTACCTACCCCTGGCATGGACGTATGACATCAGCGAGAATGCGACCAACCTGGTCAATGTAACCGCAATAGGAGGCACGAACCCTGACGAGGGGACTTACAGCGACACTGTCACGGCGACGTTCCCTGGCAGCTACGTCCAGCCGTTCAGTTGCAAATTCAACCTTGAATGGGGAAGGCCCGACTGCAGGTATTACATGTAGTCTGTTATTGAGCAGAACGCATCCCTGCTCTTGCCGAGCAGGAAAACCCTTTTTTTCATCCTGTTGGCCTTTTTCATCACGCTTTCGCTTGAGGTAAGTATGTCCCTGAAGCCCGGATACTTTTCCAAATCGGCTTCATTGTCCGCCTTCAGGAGGCTGAACTTTGGATTGAAATTCTCCGGGACATTGGGCGGGATGAACGCAACCCGCACGTCCATTGCATATAGCTTGTCAAGGAAGCGGATTTTCGGCATCTCTACCTGGATGAACAGCATCCGCGTGAGCGCGTCGTATATGTCAAGGTTCTTGCTGACGCCCTTTTCAAGGTCCTTGTCAATTATATGCAGCAAATCCGCGTCTATGCTCCGCGCGACCTCTATGGCAGGGCCGACCTTCCTCAGCGAGCTGTTGAAAAACGAGTAGAACGACTTGCCCCTGAGGCAGAGCCTGTAGCCTTTCAAGACAGCTTCCCCCCTAGCTTGGAGATTGGAACTGCCTCTTCCTTGCCGCTCTTCATGTCCCTTAAAACGGCCTTGCCTTCGGCATACTCCTTAGGCCCGACAATCACGATGAACGGCATCGCCATCTTGTTGGCATAGTCCAGCTGCGCAGAAAGCGACCTTTTTGAATAGTTCATGTCTGCATTGATTCCTGCCTTCCTTAATGCCGAGGCCACTTCAAACGCCTCCTTTTCCATGTCCTTGACCCAGGCGACGTATGCCTTTGCATACGTTTTGACTGAAGGCGGCTGCTCCTTTCTCAAAAGATAGTAAAGCCTCTCAAACCCGAAGCTTATGCCTGCAGCGCAGTCCGGCTGGCCATACATGCCAAGCAGGCTGTCATACCTTCCGCCTGCGCAAACAGTGCCGATTTCCTCGCTGAGCTTGAGCTCGTAGATGGGGCCTGTGTAATAATCAAGGCCTCTGACAAGATATGGCTTTATCTCGGCGTTATTGAAACGTTCAAGGATGTACTCCAGCTCCTTCGCGCCTTCCTCGCTGAACTTGGAGAGGTAGGACAAAAGCTTCTTATTGTCGCCCTCCACGAAAACGTCGGAAACGATTTCCTTTGCCTTTTCCTTGCCAAACGCCTTGGAAAGGTCCGAAAGCACGCCATCCTTTCCGGTCCTGTCGTACTTGTCTATTATCCTCAGCGCGGAATCCCTGTCCACGTTCCATTTTGCAGCCATGCCTTCCAGTATCTTCCTGCTGTTCAGCCAGAATTTCGCCTCTGAAACGTCAAACCCTGTTGCCTTCAATCCCTCAACCGCGAGGCTGAGAAGCTCCACTTCCGCTGACTGCTCCTTCACGCCTATGATGTCGCAGTCTGCCTGCACGAATTCGCGGTACCTTGCCTTCTGCGGCTCCTCGTTGCGCCATACCGTGCCTATCGCATAACGCTTGAAAGGCTTGTAAAGCGAAAGGTTGGATGCGGCATAGCGCGCAAGCGGAACGGTCAGGTCGAACCTCAGGCCGATGTTTTCTCCCTCAATCTTGAAAATTTCCTCCTTCACGGCCTCCCCGCTTTTTTTCGTCAGCGTGGAAAGGAATTCCATGGAGCCTGTTTCTGCAGGGTAGAACCCGTATTTCCTGAACACGGCCCTGAGGCTGTCTGCCATTTTTTCCCTTTGCATGCTTTCCTCCACAGTGAAATCCCTTATGCCTGTCGGGGTCTGCTCCATGAGACAGAAGAAAGCAGGAAGAGTATAAAAGATTAGCGTTTTTGCGCGTCAGAGGGAGTTTATCTTTCTGCTGAACTCCATCATCCTGGGGTCGCCGAGCAGGAACCCCTTCTTCAGCTCTGCCTTGATTGCCCTGAGGAACATTTTCGCCCCTGCCCTGTCCCTCCTTTTCTTTGCAAGCTCATAAGCCCTTTTTGTTATGGACTCGAAGTCCAGCGCTGGCGTTATCCTGTACATTGAGTTGCTGAGCAGGACCTTCCTTGCCGTCTTTAGCGCCTTTTTCTCCCTGCCATTGTCGGCTATCCTGAGATAGAGCGCGCGGGCGCCGGCTCCCAGGCCCAGCAAACCGATTACTGCAATGATTCCGTATGTTGCGTACCTGATTATCTTCTTTTCCGTAGCCAAGAACTTTGCAAACCCTGAAGGCTCGGCATTCTTCGCAGGCTCTGCGGCTGCGACTGTTTGCTGGGCGGCATGGACGTGCCTTATTATTGATGCCGCATGATGCTCATGATGCTTCTTTTTGGCTTCCTTTATGATTTTTGTTATTTTTGCGGCTGCGGCATGCACCGGCCTTGGCTTCGGCTTGGCAGCAAAGGCGGGCTTGCTCGCCCTTGGCTGAGTCACCCTTGTGTTATCTGTCGGCAGGTTCTGCTTTGCAACTGCAGGCGCCTTTGGCTCTGCAATTGCAGGCTTTTGCGGAACTGCCGTCATGGAGCCGTTCCAAACGTGTTGCGTGTCGTTTGCAGTCGTGGTTGCAGGTTCTGCAGCCTGTGCGCCTGTACCTGAGCCGCAGTACTTGTCGTATGTGTTTTCAAGGCCGTCCATGACAACGAAAACCGAATTCGGGATGGACCTCAGGTTTGCGCTGGTCGAATCGCCGTTCACGTAGACCATATGAAGGACGAGGGTGCCGGGCGAAACGACCGGAACGCCCTTTCCCTTTATCTCGCCCACAACGTCACCAAGCAGAAGCAGGGACCTGCGGTTGAGGCCCTTTGCGCTGAAATAATCGTTTACCACGTCGTTTATCTGCGACGCATCGGTTGAATTGGAGAAAAGCCAGAGCAGGTTGTCCCTTGCCTTTGCCTCCCTTGCGGTGGGCTTTTGTATGCCAACGTCGCTGAAGATGGAGTCCACTGACCAGGTCCTTTCTGACTCTGATTTGGAGAAAAGCGAGGAAACGAGCTCCGCCTTGGACGTTGTGTCCGCAAGCGGCTCGGCAAAGGAAATGCTTTTTCCTATTGTCGGGCTTAGCGCAACAGCCATGCCGGTTGCTATGATTACTGATATCGGCACTCTTTTTTGGGCATATTTGCTAGCAGTGTTGTTTCTCCATACGCCTTCTGCCTTTACCATATTTATCCACTATTATATACACAAAAAGAGTTTTTAAACCTATCTGCCTGTCCCGCCATTTAAAAGGCTCAGACGGACTTCAGCCCGGCATAAAAGTCCCTCATCCGAGGGTCATAAGTGCCGAATGCCGTGGTAAGCTCCTTTTCAACGTCCATGAGGAATGACCTGGCTTCCTTCCTGTTTTTCACTGTCCTGGCTATCGCAATGGCCCTGGCTGTTATCGCTTCAACAGTGAGCCCCGGCTTTTTCTTGGACGGAACGGCGATCAGCTTCTGGGACATGATGACATGCCTTGCCCTCCTGAGCGCGATGTTCTCCTTGAAGCGCCTTACTATGCCCTCGAACCTTGTCTTGGACCTTGGCTTGGCACGCCTTGGCTTCTTCCGCCTGGATATTGCATATGCCGCGGCTGCAGCCCCTATAATCCCCGTGCCTGCAAGGATGCCCTTCCATGGCAGTTTCTTGGCAGGCTTTTTCCCATGCCCGGCATCATTTGAGATGGCAAGCGCGTCTCCAAGTTCATTGCTCTTTTCAGCCTTGGCGGCCATATGCATTGCCCTGGCACATCTGCATTTGGCATGCGCCTTGGCCTTGGCCAGCCCCCCTGGGCTCTTTTGTTCCTCCTTGTTTTTGCCCAAGACCTTTTTTGGGATGGCCTGCGCTGAGGAATAGCTGGAATCGTGCATCGGGCTCTGTTTTGCCGCATATGCGCATCCGCTTATGGATGACCCGAATGCCAGCGCAAGCGTAGCGGCCAATGCAAGCGGAAAATTGATTTTCCTGGCCTGTGTTTTGGCATACGTTTTAGCATCAATTTTATTAGCCATGTTTATCCATTAATATGTACCTAAAACACTTTTTAAACCTATTCCTGAAGCCAGATGGGCTTTCCGTCCTTCATATCTATGGACGCGGCCTGGCTTGCAAAAAGATTAATCATGTCCGGGCTGTTGATTTGCCTGGCATAGCCAAGCGCATCCATGCCTGCCTTGTCTATTGCCTTGGCATCAGCGCCCTTGCTTACCAGGAAAGCGCATGTTTCGCTGAATCCCCTCATTGCTGCCCAGATGAGCGCGGTCCTGCCCCATACAGTATCACTTGCGTTTATGCTTGCGCCATTTTCAATAAGCAGGCTGCATACGCCAATCCTGCCCAGGTATGCCGCCCACATGAGCGGGGTCCTGCCTGACTTGTCTGTTGCATTGACGCTTGCGCCTTTCTTTATCAGGAGTGCACAGGTGCTGGCTCTCCCACGGTATGCTGATTCCATGAGCGGGGTGATGCCATTCACGTCAGTCGTTTCCATGTCCGCGCCATTTTCCAGCAGGAATGCGCATATCCTTTTGTTGCCTGCGCCCGCAGACCCCATGAGCGCGGTTTTGCCGCATTCGCTCTTTGCATTGACGTCCGCGCCAGCCTTGATGAGCCGCAGGATTTCTTCTGCATTTTTCGAGCCCTGCCATTGGAATTTTGCGTTCCATGCCGCATTGAGGAGTTTTTTGTCCAGTTCCTCCTGCAGGTCAGTGCGGAGCTTGCTTGGTTTGTCTGGCTCAGGCTTCATCTTTTTGTCAAAAGGCGGCTTTCTGTTAGTTGCACTGCGCCTTTGTTTCTCCGTTTTCTGCGCCATGTGTCCGTTTATGTTAGAAAAAGATTAAAAGGTTATGCGGGGCCCGGCGACTGCCGCAAGCTGGCAATATAGGGCTTTCTTTTGGCCGGACCCATGGACGCGGCGCGCCTAAGCAGGTCAACCGTGCCTGTATGCTCGTTTTCCTGTGCCCATACGTATGCGGTCATGCCCCCATTGTCCTTTATGCTGATGTCTGCGCCTTTTTCAAGCAGCAGCATTGCCGTTTCCCTGTATCCGATTTCAGCGGCATATGTAAGCGCGGTCCTGCCGAAGTTGTCCCTTGCATCCACGTTTGCGCCTTTCCCAATCAGCAATGCGCAAATGCCGGCCTGTCCGCCAAATGCCGCATGCATCAGTGCAGTCCTTTCAAGGCTGTCTGTTGCGTCCACGATTGCGCCTTTCCCAATCAGCAGGGCGCATATGGCCATCAGCCCTGACGATGCGGCGTGCATGAGGGCAGTTCCGCCGACGTTGTCCTTTGCATCGATGGCTGCCGCGTTGTCAATCAGCATTATGCATGTCTCGGCATGCCTCCGCTGTGCGGAAAGCATCAGCGCGGTCATGCCCCTGCCGTCTACTGCATCTGCCTGCGCGCCCTGTTCCAGCAGCATTTTGGCCTTGCCTGTCTCGCCGTCCATGGCCGCCTGCAGAAGTTCCAAGCCCAGCCTTTTCTGCCGCCTGTTGGCGGGCCTCTTGCACCCATCCGCCTCTGGCTTGAAAAATGCCCTTTCCGGCTTTTTTTCGCTTTTTGGGATTCCGAATTTACCCAATGTGAGGAGCATGTGTCTGTTTATGCATAAAAAGGATTAAAAGGTTATGCCGGGCCTGGCGGTTGCCGCAAGCTGGCAAGATAGGACTTTCTTTTATCTGGTTGCCCACTTATAGATTTCAACGCCCAGGAGAAACTGAGGCGTTGCGCCGCTGCTATCTATCGCGTTTTCGTCCGCCCCATTTTTCACAAGGAATTTGTATACTTTCCTGTTCATTCCAAAAACGGTTTCTGCGGCATAGTGCAGTGCTGTCCTGCCTTCCTTGTCGCCCATATCAATAAACTTTTTCACATTCCCGCCGGCTTCAGCATATTTTTGTATGAGGAGGTTGCAGATTAAAGTCCTGCCTGGCAACGCAGGAATGGCTGCGGCATGGTGCAGGGATGTCCGGCCGTCATTGCTTTTTGCGGCAATCAGCTTCTTTATGTCCCCTCCGGATTTTGCGTATTCTTTTATAAGAAACGCGCAGGTTTTTATGCTTCCGTAAGCTGCGGCATACATGAGCGGGGTGTTGCCGCAGTTGTCCGCTGCGTTCAGGTCGGCGCCATTTTCAACCAGAATCTCGCAGGTTTCTGTGTACCCGTAGCATGTTGATGCTGCAGTTATGAGCGCGGTTTCACCGTATTCGTTTCTCGCATTCACGTCAGCGCCGTTATCAATCAGCAGATTGCATGTCTCGGGATTACGGGCTGCAGCATATATGAGCGGAGTGTTGCCGAACTTGTCCCTTGCGTCCACATCCGCCCCGGCTTTCAGAAAAGTCTCAATCCCTGCAGAGTCACAAAAAAATGTGTTGGTTATAGCCTCATCAAGAAGCATGCTGTCCAACCGCGCCTGTTCCATCTTGGAAATCGCCGGTTTCGCATCTGCTGCGGCCTTCCTTTGGCTTTTGTTTTTCTTGGAATAGCAATTCAGGACTTTTATGCAGTTTGCCAATTTTCTCTGCGCCATTTCCAAGCTAATGTCATTCCAGCAGCCTCCGCACGCCAGCGCGGCTGCGAGAATTCCGGGCATTACCCACGCCGGAATGCGGATTCCGATTTTTTTATTGGCGGCTGTTGGGTTATCGGCTGCGTCCTTTGCCTTTCTCGTTATCATGCATATTTGATTTTCGCTGTTTTTTGCGCCATCCGCTGCCTTTGCCAAAAACGGCTTTTCTGCTGCCATGCCTATAATATCAATATATCATTTTTAAAACACGCATATTCGCTAATTTACACCACAACGAAATCGCGGCTATTGCCGCCCTTTCTGCTCATTATCTGATATTTAAGAGCGTTTGCATGCATCTTATGGAAAAGAATATCCATTGCCAAAATCCGGTGGGGGGTTGCCAGTTTGCGGTCGGGATGGGCCAAGGGCTATGCCGGGCCTGCGGCTTTCGCGCCCTCCAGCTCGCGCCTGGACTTCCAGAAGAAGAACCCTATGCAAGCGAATGTGACAATCGGGGATATATACTCGGGTATAGCCATGCCGAACGCCCCCAGCAGCATGACCAGGCCAAGGAAGAATATGGAGTACATGGCCCCGTTCTTGAGGAACACGTATTTTTTGACGTTCTCTATGTTCCTTATCGTTATGGTCCTTACGATTATGGCGCCCAGGCCGTTCCCTATCAGTATCAGGGGTATGAAAAATGTGAATGCGAACGCGCCGATAACCCCGTCTATGGAGAACGTCGCGTCAATGACCTCCAGATAGAGCAGCTTGCTTATGTCGCCCATGCTGGAATCGGCGCTGCCGTCCATCATCTCCTTTTCCCTGGCCTCGGCGCTCTGCCTGAAGCCGTGCGTTATGAAGAACGCAGTGGAGCCTGCAACTGCCGCAAAGGCCATGAGCGGCTCCCTGTTTATCGCGAACCATGTTATGGCCAGCAGGATAACGGAAATGGCCGCATAGAACCAAATGCCCTTGCCGTAGAAGAACCGCTCGCCTGCAAGCCCGAATTTTTTCGGTTCAAGGAACAGCCAGTGGAAAAACAGGAAAATCAGGAACACGCCGCCTGCGGAAAGCAGCAGGGGCGCGCTTTTTTCCATTGCGTCCCTTACGCTTCCGCTGTCGCTGAACATCGCCATGGCAAGGTCATAGAGGCTGAGGCCGGGATTCGCCGCCCAAAGTATGGCGACCGGAAGCGCGAACCTTACGACCACAACCGCGATTATTATCCCGTAAAAGAGGAACCAGCGCCTCGCCCTTTCGCTTGTCTTGGAAAGGACCTCCGCGTTTATCACTGCGTTGTCGATGCTGCTTATGGACTCGAAGAGCGCAAGCCCGAGTATGGTAAGGAATATCAGCAGCAAGTCCACGGAGGGCTATGCCATGCAAGGTTTAAAAACATGAAAGAAGAATGGCATCCATGGACTTCGTTGTTAAGAAAACCATGGCCCCGGAATTCGGAAAGGAGACGCTGGAGGACGCGGACAGCATATCCAGGGGATTGGACTACGACGACGACATCGGGATGGTCAGATACGTTGACGGAAGGAAGATAGGCGTGTATTTCGTGCCGTTCTCGCTCTACCTTGCGCTCAAGCGGCACGGCATGCCGGCAAGGCAGTTCGGCGTCATCGGGCTGGTGCAAAAGGGCGAAAGGTACGTGATGACGGTACAGGCAAGGAGGACGGTGGAGCCAAGGGGTATCGGCAGGGTCCTGGACGTTCCGGAAAGGAAAGGCCTCAGCTTCCAGGGCTTCGCATCCGAGTGGGAGGAAAATCCAATTGAGGCCGCATATGCGGAGCTGGAGGAGGAGCTCGGGCTGGAGGGCGACGACGTCACTGAAGCCAGAAGTGAATTGATAATGAAGGACGACGAGGTGCTCCTTGCCGTGCTTTTCAGGACCGAGCTGGAGGAGGGCGTGATGCGCAGGCTCAGGTCCCTTGCCGTTGACAGCTGGGAGGCAAAGGAGGTTATGCTGATGACAAAGGCGGATGCAAGGGAGTTTATCAAGGACAGCCCCCTGCTCGCGGTGTTTGACAGGCTGGTATCATGAAAATAAAGATATTCCACAATCCGAAAAAGGGATGGGCAGGAAAGGCTGCCAGGGAGGTCGGGGCATACCTGGCAAAAAACGGACATGCAGCCTGCAAAAAGGGCGCTGGCGCGACAGTGATGATAGGCGGGGACGGGACCGTAATACACCACAAGAACGACATAGAGGGGATATTGATAGGGATAGGCTCCAAAAGGTCGGGCATCTGCCAGCTCGGCAGGGACGGCTGGAAAGGCAGGATTGGGCGCATGCTGCACGCGAAGCCGGAAAAGCTGTTCATGCTGGAAGCGGACATAAGCGGAAGGAGATACGGCGTAATGAACGACATATCGATACGGTCCCCCGATTTCAGGGCCATCCACACAAGGGTTTCGTGCCCCTATGTTGACCAGGGCTTCTTCGGGGACGGCATAAACGTGTGCGGAAGGCTGGGTTCTACCGGCTACAACAGGTCGCTGTTTGGGCCGATAGTGCTCAGCAATGACGCCATTGCGATAGCGCCGATTGCGCCCATACTGCAGCAGCCCAACGCCCTTGTCATGCCTTTTTGCAGTATAAGCATAAGCTGCCTGGAGAGCGCGTGCTGTGTCATAGACGGCCAACACGTCGTTAAGATGGGCAAGTCGATTGAGGTGCGGAAAGGCAGAATGATATTGTACGGGAAGGACGGCCTAAGCCTGTAGCCTGCCCCATAATTGTAAAGGATTGGCTATGTGCCTATGGCGCCGGCTCGCTGCCGGCCGCCCCCAGGATAAGCGCTGTGCCGATGATGTCTTCAAAAAGCAGGTTCAGCCTGTACCTCAAGCCGATTACGTCGTCCATTGACGGCGAAGAATCTTTGTCGAGCATCAGCGAAAGCTTCGGCTCGCCTTCCGTTTCAACCGAAATCTCCACGCCATCGCCGGCCTGCTTCATGGTTATCCTCTTTTTCCAGTTCTTGGGCCTGTCGGTTATGGTCATCGAGGAGTCGCATGCGTCGATAAAATAATATATTCCGTTTTCAGGCTGGATGTTCAGCGCCTCGTTCATCACCGCCTCGGCTATCAGCATGAATGCCCTGTTGGCGCTGTTTCTTTGCACGAATGAGCTCGTACGTCTCATGACTTTTACGACATCTGCCTCGTACGCCTTTTCCTTGCCTGGCTCGTTGAAGGAGGCGACTCTTTCAAGGGTCGGAAACAGGGATACCGCAGCCTCAGCGGTTTTTGCCTCTTGCTTTGGCTGGCCCGATGCCTGCTGCCCCGCAGCTACCGGAGAAACGGCCAGGAGCGAGCACAGGACGAGCCTGCCTGCAAGCCTTGCCAGCCTGCCCTGCCTTTTTTTGCATTCATTCTTGAAAATGGAGATATTGTCCTTTTTCCGCGCCTTTTTCCAAAGGGCCGCCTTCTCCAGCCTTGCCACGCTATCATCTCCCCTTTGCCACTTGTTCGCCTTCGGTCTTTGGTGCCTTCTTCCTTGCCTTTGTCTCAACCAGCCTTTCCGCGCTTATGGCATGCGCCTTTTCCGTCACTTCCCTCAATTGCGCCGGAGTCAGCTCATTGCGGACAAGCACGACGTTCTGAGCGCCTTGGCTGTTTATGACTGCGAATATGCCTGTATGGGATACCTCTTTTGCCGCCATCCGTTCCTTTTCCTTATTCAGTTTTTCCACCATCTTCATCTTGCTGAAATTGTCGTGGTTCAGGCTTTCGCCCTTTCCAATGCCAAGGCTTTTCTTGAAATCGTCAACCGTCTTTATCTTGAAGTAAGACACGTAGTCGCGGTATTCGCTGGTTTGGATTGAGGGGAACTTTGGGCTATTTTCCTTATACAGGGACTTTGCAACATTGTCATATACTTTTTCCGGCTTTACAGCAACCTTCGTCGTGTCAGACACCATGGATTTCACCTATAGCCATTTTGGCAGGAAAGAATTTTAAAACGCGGATGCGGATTGCTGGACAGGTGGATATGGACGCAATTGGGCCCGCCCGGATTCGAACCGGGGGTTTTCTGCGTGTAAGGCAGACGTCTTGACCGCTCGACTACGGGCCCTGTCTTATTCCATCTATGAGCCTGTTAGAGCCTTGGGTGCTTTTTCCAAGCCCAAGAGGACTACGGGCCCCCTCTTTTCATATGGCTAGTATTAGCCGCAATTAGAATTTAAAAGGGTTCCATGCAACCAAGAACCATGCCGATAACAACAAAGGCAGGGGACGACGGAAAGACCGGCACGCTCTCCGGCAAAAGGGTCAGCAAGTGCAGCAGCGAGATTGAGCTTTTCGGCGCCATTGACGGGCTCATTGCGATGCTGGGCTATGCGGCCGGCGAGCTCGGAAACGATGAGCTGCTCGCCATCCAAACCGAGATGGAGAGGATTTTCCGCAATGTGGCAAGGCTTGACGACATAGGCTCATCGTACGTAAAAAGCATTGAGGGAAAAATCGCGCAGAAGGAGAAGGCAGCAAAAAGCATAAGGGGCTTTGTGAGGCCCATGGGCAAGAGCGCGCTTGCGCACCTTTGCAGGGAATGCGCAAGAAACGCGGAAAGGAAGGCTGTCTGCGCATACGAGAAAAAGGGGATGGCGAACATAACCGTTTATTTGAACAGGCTCTCAGACTACATATTCCTGATAGCGTGCGAAGAGGCAATAAAGAGGAACGAGCTCAGCTTTTTTTAGCGCTTGCCTTCTTCGGCTCAGGCGCTGCCTTCTTGGTTTCCCTGTCGACCATGTTCCTGAGGTGCTGTACCGCCCACAGTATGCCGCCGAACAGGAAAAGGTAAACCACGTTTATGTTGAGGCCGAGGAACGTGGCCCCCTGCGGGAACATTATGCCGGATGCCAAGGCGAAAAATGCGGAAACTACCGCTCCCAAGAGGCAGAGCGCGCTTATCACGAGGAAAAAGAGCCTCGCGTCCGTTTTCTCAAACATGCTTATCACTTTTTTAGTCAGAAGCTACTCCGTTCATCATTAATCAGACTGGAACGGTCTCATCATCCTGCATAATATGGGGTGCAAAGAGTTTATAAAGGTTGGCTGGCTTCGCCCTGCAGAATCCTCTTGTGGTCCGGCACCATGTTCATTACGTTTCCGTTGTCAAAGAACGCGCAGCCCAAAACCACGCCGTTGTGCGAAACGGCCACATAGCCGCGGGAGCACCATCCGTTTTTTGCGCTTATGTCCTTTCCGGAGCAGAAGGCCATTGCCTGCTCCCTGCCGACAAAAAGGACGTTGCGCGTGCACATCCACCCGAATGCCTGCAGGAAATCCGATGACGGTTTAAAGGCGCCGTTCTTTTTTCCGATTACTATGCCGCGCGTCTCCTCGTTCCTTGCATTAAATCCGTCAAGCGAGGACGCATAAACGACTGACTTGCCTGCGCCTGCCTCCTTTGTCGAAAGCCCTGGCACAAGGGTTATCCCGAAGCGGCTGAAAAGGTAGTCCTGCATTTGGCTCACTTTGAAACGGCCGAGCCTATGCCGCAGAAGCGCCACCGCTGGCCTATCCTCCTGCTTATGGCGATTTTGTCGCTTCCGAAGACGATTATGGGCCGCTTTAGCGAGATGGCAGCTATGCCCTTGTTGAGCTTCGCGATTACGCCTACCGAGGTCGCGGAATGCACGTTTATCAGCAGCGGCTCCCCCATCCTGAGCGGGGCGTTGTCTATGTCCTTCCTGTCTATCAGCTCGTATTTCATGCTTATTGAGGAAACCGGGTCGGGTATCGCGCCCTTTATGCTTATCGTGTTCCCTATCAGCGTGTCGGATTTGGTCAGCGAAGGGTCGAGGAACGTGCCCATGCCCACAAGGCCGCCTGGCCTTGCCTCCTCTATGCTCTCCTCCCCTGCCCTAAGGCCGGATATGGAGGTCTTAAGCGGCGTGAAGCTGTCCTCAGAGCCGTATCCCGGCTTTATCTCTATCTCGTCGCCAACCTTGAACGTTCCTTTCACGATGGCGCAGCCGAGCACGCCCCCTTTCAGGTTTTTTATCTCCTCGCCAGGCCTGTTAACGTCAAAGCTCCTTACGACGTATGCGACAGGGACATCCGATTTCTCCCTTTCAGACGCAACCATGGTCTTGTCAATCTGCTCGACGAGGTATTCCAGGTTAAGCGCATGCGGGGCCGAAATGGGCACTATTGGGGCGTTCTCGGCAAACGTGCCTTTCACGAATGCCTTTATCTCATTGTAATTTTCAATCGCCTTTTCCTTTGTCACCAGGTCTATCTTGGTCTGCACTATGATTATTTTCCTTACGCCCATCTTTTCCAGTATCATGAAATGCTCCTTTGTCTGCTCCTGCGGGCATTTTTCGCTTGCCGAAATCAGGAACAGCGCGCCGTCTATCACGCTTGATGCGGATATGGCGGTCGCCATGAGCGACTCGTGGCCCGGCGCGTCCACAAAGGAAAGTTTTCTTACGAAGCTGCACTTGCCGCCGCACTCAGGGTGCTTGTCAGAAACCCAGTATTTACCGCAGCTTTCGCACTTGTAGATGTTCAAGTCGGCGTAACCGAGCTTTATCGTGATTCCCCTTTTCAGCTCCTCGCTGTGCGTGTCGGTCCATTTTCCTGTCAATGCCTTGACAAGCGTGGTCTTGCCGTGGTCCACGTGCCCGAAGAGACCTATGTTAAGCTCAGGTTGCAAGGCAAGTCACTCCTTCTTGGCTTCCTTTGGCTTAGGCGGCTTTGCGACACTGTCTATCGCCACGCTGCCTTCAGTCACCGCGGTTGCGTTGACCTGGACGATTTCCTGGGTGTATGAGTCGCCCCTTACGGTCTTCTTGTGCCTCGCGCCCTTGTCCTTTGACTTGTAGCCTGGTCCAGACGAAAGCAGCGCCCTTTCCCTTCTCTGGCCGTGGATGTCATGCCTCATCGGTATTCCGCTCGTGTCGCTTCCGCCCCTGAGCCTTATTGTCCATCCCGCAAGCCCGATGAAGCCGGCGTCCAGCTCCTCGCCGACCTTCTTTCCGACAAGGAAGTGCTCCTTTTCCGCAGGAACCTCCACCTGGTATGTCTTTCCGCTTTTTGTGCCTATGTTTAATATCATTGAATCGCCTTTGATGAAAGCAAAGTCTATGTTGGCAGTATTGTTTAAAAAGGTATGCGCATCGCCCCTGGATTGCGGTTTTTAACCCCTTCGTAAGGGGGAAGAATCCCCCTTGACGCTCAACCCCCTCTTCATTAGGGTCTTGCTAGCCGTTTTTAATTTGTTCGCCGCATTAATTTGATTATGGAACAGAGGCAGAAGCCCATCCGCGGAGCCATGCAAAAGGCGAAATCGCTGTTTTCAGGCAAGGCGAAGCCCGAAGGCGCGAGAAGGTTGAACGAGAAAGAGCAGAAGGAGTTGAATGACAGGCTCTTTGCCGCGATTTGGGATTATAAAAAATTATTAACTGACGAAATGCAAATCGAAACCCATATTGTAGCGCGTTATACTTCAAGGTCGCGCATCAGGAGGCTGTTGAGGCTTGGCGCAGACGTGGATGCAAAGGACAGCGGCGGCGAGACCCCGCTCACGCGGGCCGCATGGAAAGGCGATATGGACATTTGCAAAATCCTGATTGAAAACGGGGCAAACCTGGAGGCAAAAGACGCGTATTGGGGAGATACGGCATTGATGCTTGCTGCCCGCAATGGCAATCAGTATTTGGTTAAATACCTTGTTTCGCGCGGGGCTGATGTGAACGCAAGGAACAATAATGGCGAAACGCCTTTGGTTCTGGCTGTTGGCGGCAGCACGACAAAGGAATGGAAGACTGTGCGTGTCCTTCTTCAGAGCGGCGCAAACCAGCTTGGAGCCGCTTTTATGCATGCCAGATTTGACGTGGCTGAATTGCTGAAAAATGCAATGATGAATCAGCTTGAAAATGTAATCGGAAAAGAAAGCTTCGCGCTGTTCATGCGCTCGTTCAGGGAATGCACTGCCTGATGTTCATTCCCCTTCTGTCATGCCCGCCTTAAGCGGCAGGCCCTGCCTCGGGACAAGCGTTTGGGCGTAATTGGAAAACAGCATTACGGCGGCGATGCCTGCCAGCAGGACCGCCAAGCCAGGCATTACTCCCATGCCGAGCACGCTCCATTTGCCCAGCGCAGTTTTCATCACCGATTCGTGGAACAGGAAGAGCGCGAACGTGGATTTCCCTGCAATGGAAAATGCGCTGCGGACGGCTTTGGAGCCGAAGTCCGGGACAAGCGAGAAAAGGAAAAACAATGCAAACGGCACTGCCATCACAGGATAGGCGATTGAAAGCAGCAATGGCGACAAAAGCCAAACGTCCCTCCTGCCGTGCGCCAGCGCGATGCCAAAGCAGAATTCAGCCATGAAGAACAGCGGCGAAAACGACGTTAGCGAACCGTCCATCAAGCGGATTGCGAGCGAAACGATTACGGCAAGCAGCAGGAAGGCAGGGAACCTCTTTGTCAGCAGGTTCAGGTAAGGATAGAGTATATACAGCCCTATCAGCGGCACCACGAACCATGATGGGCTGATGAGCGTGTATTGCACGGCACTGTCAATCCAGTTCATGAACGAGAAATGGAGCAGGATGTCGCCAATGGCCCCGGAATATACCTGTGTGCCGAAAAGAATGGCGACAAGCAGCAAGGCAGGATAATAAAGCGAGGATATCTTCAGCCAGCGCCTGAAAATCCATCCCAAGTCAAACGAAACAAGGCCCGGATAGCGCATGGCAAGCGCGAAGCCGCTTATGATGAAGAACAGCGAGGCGCCGATGAACCCGTAAGGCCTCAGCCCGGAATCAAGCGTGAACTCGTATGCCACGTGAAAACCGATTATGAGGAGTATGGCGACAACCCTGGCGAAATCCAGCCACACTATCCTGTTATCGGGATTGGGCATTGCACATATATGCGGGATAACGGTTTTATCCCTTTCCTTTTTCCAAGTGATAAAAAAGAGCCGGATTTTTAACCCCTTTTGAGCATAATTTGATTATGAAGCAGAAGGAAAGGCAGGAAAGCCATGTATTCCTGCAAAAGTCGAAATCGCTGTTTTCGCGCAAGGCAAAGCCAGAATCAGCAAGAAAGCTAAACGAGAAAGAACAAAAGGATTTGAATGACATGCTCTTTGCAGTGATTTCAAAGCATAAAAAATTTACAGAGGATGCCACCTCTTATGAGCCTGCCCAAATCCACATTGTATCATATCCTATATCAATTATCCGAATCAAGAGGCTGCTTAAAGCCGGAGCGAATCTTGAAGCAAGGGACAATGAAGGCAGGACTCCGTTAATGTATGCTATATTTACTGAGCATATGGACATCTCCAAAATTCTTGTTGAAAATGGCGCAGAGATTGAGGCAAAGAACAATGACGATATGACAGCACTGATGTTTGCTGCAGCCTCAGGTAATCATAAGATAGCTAACTATTTAATTTCGCGGGGGGCAGACGTAAATGCAAAAGATAGAAATGGTCATACCCCATTGGTTTTGGCTGTCCATAATGACTTTGTTAGATCTGGCAGCGGCCACAACATCCTTAAAACCGCCAAGATCCTGATAAAGAACGGGGCCATAATAGGCCAGAATGCACTCATGTGCGCGGGTAGGGATAAAACGATTGAGTTTCTTAAAAAAGCAATGCTGGCCCAGCTCGAAAAACAGATGGGAAAACAAAATTTCTCGCTGTTTATGCAATCTTTTAAGGAATGCACTGCCTGATTTTTAAAACGTTCCGGGGACAACTACAAACGCCAGGGTGGCAGAATCCGGTAATGCGCCAGACTTGAGATCTGGTGCCCGCAAGGGCTCAGGGGTTCAAATCCCCTCCCTGGCGAAGCCCCTTTTCTTCGCGAAGAAAAGGTCCTTGGGTTCAAAAGAAGGCGTTTTGTAAAAGCCCAGGGAAAAACCGACGCATCAACCGTTTTTCGCCGAAGCCTTTTTTCAAAAGGCTTCGCGGAAAGAAAAGCTATTTTTGGCGCCTGTGGGCGCTTATTGCCTCAGCAGTTTTTCAGCAGCGTCTAGTTGCTCTTTTGTACCCCTGACTACAAGCGTGCCGTCGTCCTCTCTTGTTACTGTCATTTGTGCGGGCTTTGCTTCAAGCGCCCGCGCCCCCTTCGGGGTCCCACCCAACGACGCCACCCCGAGAAGCGCGGACGACCCGTTGTTGAGGTTGACGTTCCTCCTGAAGTAGTAGTCGAGGAAGTTGTAGCCGCGGGCAACAGGGCCGACCCTCCCGGAACCATCAACCCGCCACAGACGGCTGGCTTGTGGGTTGCGGGAACCAATTTCCTTTCCTGTCGGTATGCCATGCTTGCCATCAAGAGGATACCAACCGTCCTTTTCCGGGAAGTTGGGAATAATATCAATAACGTTTGATCTTATCATAATCTCCTTGCCGTCAATTTCAAGCGAGTAGTCCGGATGCTCTGAAACCAGGATGGCGTTCTTCTCGCTTCCGTAGTCTCCTATTGGGAATATCCAGCGCTCCCTTGTTTCCGGGTCTGTGTATACGATTGCCTTAAGCTCCTTGCTGAACATCTTGCTCCTGTTGAATTCAGTTCTAGGCTCGACGTATGCGGCCATCGTGCCTGTCCAGCACGGAAAAACCTCAACTATTGATTTATATCCATCTCCTGCAAACGCCTTTTCCATCTTTGCGTTTGAGGCGATTATCATTCCCGTCTCTGCGACCCTTTGGATTGCAACTTTGGCTGAAACGCCCTCTTTGTAGGGTATGAATGCCTTTAAGCCCTTTTCACTTGTCAGTTGGACTGTTCCTGCCATGGATATGGCTGTGCATCAAAGTCCTTTTAAATTTATCTTTGAACACGTTTTACCACAGTTGGCAGGAGGTTAGCAACGTGGCATATTATTATTTCGGCAGCCGTTGGGCTAGCGCATCAAGCTCTTTCAGCACCCTGTCCGGCGAATATTCCTTAAGTTTCTTGACAACGTTTTTGTCGTCCAGCATCTTCCCCTCAAGCGGGATTGCAACCCCGTCAACGGTTGAAGGGTCGTTCATGTGCAGCGAAAACGGGCAGCGGCCGAGCTTGCCTGGCGGCGTCTGCGAAGGGTCTATGATTATGCGGCCAGGCAGCTTTTCATGGCCCCCTGAAACCTCGAGGCCCGTCTTCCTTTTCACTATGGCTGTCCACCTGCCCACGAACGAGCCGAGCGGGTCGGACTTGCTGTACCCAAGGTGCCTGCTGTAGAAATCAGCCGCAACCGGCTTTTCCAGCATCAGGTAGACGTGGAACGAGCTGCCTGTGTACATGGCAAACGGCTGGAACGGCGCCAAGGCGGAAAACTCCTTGTCTGCCTTTATGGTTTCAAGCAGTGTCTTTGCAGCAAGCTGCGCATCCTCGCCGCTCGCAGTCCCGCCCCTGTCTATGTCTATGAATATCCTGTCAATCGTTTTCCCTTTTTCGCCATTTACGGCATAGAAAAAATCGGCAAGCTTGCGCGGCGGGAAATAGCGCCATATCTTTCCCTGTAACGGAGTAATATTGTCTTTTGCGTCCTCAAGGTGCCTGCCTTCGCTTCTTTGCTTGAGAAAGGCGTCGTCAACGCCTTTTGCCAGCTCCTCGGAATACAATGGAGAAAGGTATGAGCCGCGGTTCAGGAACGGCTTTGCGGCTTTCGGAATCAGCACCTTCGCCGCTATTTCTTTTCCCTTAAGGAAACCTGCCAATTTGGCAGCAACCCTAGAATAATAGCCAACAACGTCCAAGTCCCCGAACGGATGCAGCGCGTCTGCCATGGAAGCATAGCGCAACCAACGCTTAAAAGGCTAATTGATTGGGTGCAGATAATTCCTTGTACGCGTTTCAGCCCTGCCAGCCAAAGGAAGCGGATTTTTCGCTGATGCATTCGTCTCAAAACAAAGGGTTTCCTTCGTCATTCTGCAAAGGCAGCATAGCAAACGTTATAAACCAAGCTTCCCAAGCATAAAAAGTGGCTGAAACAATAAACGAGAACACCAGCGGCAGGCCGGTTTCCCCTGCGCGCTGCAGCGTAAGGGAAGCGAGCAGGCAGATGAACGTAAGGAAGCTCAGGAAGATGGGCATTGACTTTTTTGTCGGCGTGTCAAAGGAAAGGGCGGAAATGCGAAGGCCGCTGGCAATACCGATATCTTCCCCCACAGAAGAACAGAGGCTTGTCGGGAAGGCAATCTCCATAAAAGTTGTCGGAAGGAGCAGAAAAAGATACGGCATAATGAGCGACAGCGAAACGACAGTGAACGAAAACGGCAGGACATTCAAGGTCCTGGACGCAAAGTTCATAGACAACGGAAACATCAAGAAGATGCACCTGGAATATGACGTAACGGAGCTTGTGCAGGCAGGGGCAAGGCCGGAAGAGATACCTATCGTGGAGTTCACTGCAGACGAAAGCGGCGTGCTGACCTACGCAAGCAGGCAATATGAGGCAAACATCGAAGAATATGGTAATAGCACAGGCTATTCGCTCGGCAGGCCAAGGGACGGCGTTGTCGGAAAATACATGATAAATTCATTCATGGAGGGCAAGGAGCGCGAGGAGATGGAAAATATATTCCGGGAGGCAAAGGGCGGATTCCACGTCTTGAAGGAGATAAACCTCCCGTTCTTCCTCATGTGCCTAAGCTGCTGCATGGGGCTGCAGTGCAAGGGCAGCAACATGACGAACGTCGCCTTGTCCTACGTCGTCAAAGGCGGCACGTTCTTTTACGGGGCAATAAACAACTCCAGGCTCAGCGAAAAGGAATGGAGGCAGGTCTGGGAGGCCATGGCAAAGGAAAAGCGCTGGTGGAAAATGCCCAGGAGACGCGAAATAAGGAAGGCTGACAGGCGCGATATGGGCAAGGGCGGCGAAAGGCTTATCGCGCTGCTTTCGGCGGCGGCATGGGCGTCGTCATCTCCGTCAAACGGAAAAAGGCAGGACAAGGCAAAGGAAGACGCAATGATTGCCGTTCCTGTAAGTAAAGCCGCGGCAGCCGCAGAAACCCAAAAATATTTCTCGCAAAAGACATTCCGAGGCATAATGGAAAGGCTGGAAAGCAAAACAAATGCAGGGGCAAAGGCCAAAGCGCCTGTTGCGGCAGCTATGTCCATGCTTGGCATAAGCGCATTTGCAAGGATGGACATCCGTTCTGTCAAGATTGCGTTCATGCATGCCGCGGCACAGCCCTGGCCGTTGCACCATGCGGCAATGGCGCGCACGCCATGGGCTGCAAAGGCAGTTTTCACGTCAGCCTTGCCATCAGCTTCGCCTGCGGCGCAAAGGCGCGCAAGCCCGGCTTTTGGCAGGGCGCGCAGCAAGGCGGCAAAGGCAGCAATTGGCTATGCCATGATGATTGCGGCTGCTTTCACCAGGCATGCGAAACGCAAGAAAGCAAGGAAAAATGGCGATGCTGGCGGAATAATGCTGAACATACTGTCCTATATCGCATCAGGCGTAAGGACATATATGCAGCTTAGGCAGGTTTCATACTACCCTTATGCCGAGCATCTTTGAGGCCGTCCTCATCCGAACCCATAGCGTTACTGTTGCGGTTTGTCATAGCCTTCGTCATTGGGCGAAGAAGCCATGGCATCATTTAAAAACCAGACTGGGCAACCGTAAAACGTGGGAATCGATATAATTGAAAACAGGAGCGGCAGCCCGAAATCGCCTGTCTCCTACCAGATACGCCAGACCGCAATGCAGAACAGGATGGACAGGCTGGCGTGCTACACCATAAACAATTACGTGGGCATGTACAAGGAAATCGTCAACCCAAAAAGCTTCCTTGTGCCCATATCATCTGTCGCTGCAGGCCAGAGGCTGATAAGAAAAACGATACATACTGAAACGGTAGGCAGGAGCGACGAAAAATACGGCATAATAAGCGATGGCGAAAGATTCGTCTCGGAAAACGGCAGGACGCTGAAGAGGATAGAGGCAACGTTCATAGACAACGGAAACGTAAAGAGGATGCAGGTTGAATACGACATAACGGAGCTCGTGAATGCCGGCGCAAAGCCGGAAGAGATACCCATACTGGAGTTCACGACCGACGCCAACGGCGTGCTGATATACGCAAGCAGGCAATACGACGACAACATAGACGCCTACAAGAGGAAGACGGGATATGATAAAGGAGTTTACAGGGACGGCGTCGTCGGAAAATACAACATCAAGAGCTTCATGATAGGAAGGCAGCAGCAGGAGATGGAAAACATATTCCAGGAGACAAGGTCCGGATTCCACGTAATAAGGGAGATAAACGTTCCTTTCTTCCTGAGTTTTGGCCTGCACTGCAAGGACAGCAACATGACGAACGTCGTTGTCTCGTATATCATGCAGGACGGGATGCTTTTCTACGGCGCAATAAACAACTCCAAGCAGAGCGACAGGGAGTGGAAAAGGGTATGGATAGGCATAACCAAGAGGAAGTTCTGGAGGATAAGGGCAAGGAAATTCAGGAGGGAAAGGATTGACCCGAGGGAAGTTGGAATTGGCGGCGCAGCCATGCTGCAGTTCGCCGCGCTGGGCCCGGCGGCATCAATGGGATTTTCCGGAATGGAAACAAGGGAATCAAGGCTTCTGGCGCGCTTTGCAAAGGGCGGGGCGGCATTCGGGAACGCAAGGCCGCCTAAAAAAGGGGGCTCTTCTGGAGCAGGCGGCAATCTTGGCTACGCCAGGCCATTGCCTATGGGCTATTTTTCAAGCAAGATGGGCAATGCCATAAATGCGATGCTGAAGTCCAAGGCAAAAGCCATATCTGCCAACGTATCGCTCATCAGGCTTTCAACAAGGGCGCTTTATGCAAGCCCGACGCTGGTCATGGGCCTGAGCGTTATAAGGCACCTAGACGCATCTGCGATGAAGGCTGCATTCCTGAACCCCGCGAGGGCAAAGGCGGCGCATAAAGCCCCGGCGAGGGCAATGGCAAAAGCGGCGCTGCCCTCTGCTGCGATAAGCGCATACTACGGCATAAGGAAGGGCGTTGCGGCCATCTCCTCAGGGACAAGGAAAAGCATAATGGGGTATGTTGCGTCCATGGCAGCGGCATTCAGGAAAGAAGCCGGCAGGATAGGCGCAAGGCTGGAAAAGGAGGCCAACTGCCTGATGATAAGGATACTCTCTTACGTAACGTTTGGCGTAAGGAGGCACATCGAGATAAGGAATATCTCATACTACCCTTATGTCGAACGTTTTGGATGTCTTGTCTAGCACCTTGTCAAAGTCAAGATAGTGGTCAAACGCTATTATCTGCATCGTATAGGACCCCTGCTCCGTCTGCGTTGAGCCATAAACCCTCACCACGAAGGATCCCTCGCCGTGCGGGGCCACTGTGCCGAGGTTCTTTGTGGCCCGCTTGTGCACCATGGTCCTGTCAAAGCCAATCACCCCTCTTGAAAGGATGTTGACGTCGACGGAAACGAGCTTCTCCTCATCAGCCGTGTTGTGCACCGTTATGGTCAAATCGGCCGTGTTGTCAGGCCCCTTTGTAGAAAGCCTCAAAGGAAGGAGGCTATGGGATATTTTCAGTCCAGGCATATAATCACACAGGTTACGATTATCATGAAGCCTTTTTATTCTTTGTCCTAATCCTGCCCAAAAGCGCCTTTGCGGACCCGGAGTCGTACTTCCCCTTTTCCGAAAGCCCTTTTGCCAGCTCGCCTATCTCGTCGCCCCTTGCGCCGGCCTGTATGGCGATATTGCGGGCATGCAGCCTCATGTGGCCCTTCTGTATGCCTTCCGTCGAAAGGGCATACATGGCCGCGAAGTTGTTGGCAAGGCCTATGCAGCCCATCACCTGGGCAAGCTCAGCCGCCGATTTGACCCCAAGCATGGAAAGGCACGCTTTCGCGTGCTTCAGGGTGCCTACTGCGCCTCCGGCGGTGGCAACCGCAAGCGGCCCCTCGAATGTCCCTACGAGATTCCCTTTTTCAATGGAATATGAAACAAACGGCTTCATGCCAATCAGCGCGGAATAGGTGTGCAGGCCTGCCTCAACCGCCCTCCAGTCGTTGCCCGTAGCCAGCGCAACGGCGTCTATGCCGTTCATCGCGCCCTTGTTGTTGGTTGCCAGCCTGTATGGGTCGTTGAGCGCAAAAGCGTATGCGTCAATAACGCCATTCGCGCCTTCCTTCCCTATTTTTTCTTCTGTCCACACTGCCTTTGCCCTCACCATCCGCCTTGTGGCAAGGTTGGAGATTATCCTGAGTATGTATCTGCCGTTGACTGCGTTTGCGACAAGCCCTCCGAGCTCCTCTGCAGCCGTGTTTATCATGTTTGCGCCCATGGCATTTCCGACGTCGACATAAAATTCCGCAATCAGGTAATCTCCATTAAAAGTCTTAATTTTCTTGAATGACATGCCCCTCCATCCGCCGCCGTATTTCTCAAGGCTGGAGACAGATTCCCTGCCTTTTTCCTCCAGCTCCGGCTTTGCCTTTTCAGCAAGCCTTTCTGCGGCAGCCGCGTCATTGACCTTTACCTGTATCTGGCCTGTCATCTCGTTGCCAAGGCTTTGTGCAGCGAATCCGCCCGGAAGCGTGAGCTTGCATGCCTTGCACGCCGCTGCAACAACGGACGGCTCCTCCAGCATCATGGGCACAATGTATTTTTTGCCGTTCATCACAAAGTCCCGCACGACGCCTATCGGGAGCGAGCCTGCGCCTATCATGTTCTCTATCATGCCTTCCAGCTCTTCGGGCGTTGAAGGCCGCGACAGGGCGTCCATGCTGTCCTTCCGGGCGCCTTCGCCGATGAGCGCGCTGCGCCTTTCAGCGATGGGCATCTGGTAGAATTTTTTCGTGCTTTCTGCCATGCTTCACGGTGGCAGGGGACGTTTTAAAAATATTGCCAGGCTGGCAACGGCGGCTGACGACGCCGGGCATGGCCCATGCTAAGGACGATATAAAATAAAATTAAAAAGAAAGGAAAATGGGCTCACTGGAGCTGCAGGTAGAAATAATACGTCTCTGTCCCGGACTGCGCTGTAGGCAGCATGAGGGCGTAGTTCCTCAGAAGCCCGTCAAACGTGAATCCTGCGCTTATCACCGGTGCGCAGAACACGTACGACGCCTTTGCGGTTCCGCTGTCCTGCTTGGCAACGCATGTGTCTGTCGCTGCGCTCACTTTCGAGGTGTTGACTGCGTCCGACGCTATGATGCTGAGTCCGGTAACATTTGTCAGGGTGCAGTTCTGCGTCATGGTCTTGACGGCAGTGTCCACATCGGTAGAGACTGAGAATCCCCACGCCGTGTCAACCCCCCCGCCCGTCCCGTTCGCGGTTATCGTGCCCATCGAGCTGTTTGTGGATGCGCATACGACGGCCCCGCTTATCGGGCTCCACGTCCATGTATAGAACACTACAGTGCTGTTCTTCGCAAGGACGATGCTTCCGGATATGTTACCGTAGATGCCCGCCCATTTGGAGGTGGACGAATTGGCGCCGATGTTCACGTCTGAAACGTTTCCCCCCGCAGTCACGAATCCGCCTGCAGCCGTTGCGGAATACTTTCCTGACGTTCCCATCGTCCAGTTTGATGCAGGCGTGATGGCAAATGCCAGCGCCATTATTCCTAGTACGGCTATTACTATCATTACGGGTGTTATTGTCGCCATCTTGTTCATTGTTGTCACCATCTTTATTTACACTCAACCAATTTTTAAATGTTTCGCCTCGAACACTGCAATACTTCAAAGACGGCACACGTATAAAGATAAGGGATTTTGCCAACAGCCGTTCCTTTTGGGGCAAAGACAGGTAGTTTTTCTTTTCGTTGAACCATTTTCTTTTTCTAAAAAAGGGACTTTTGCGCCATCAGGCGCCAAAAGTAGCTTCTTTTGGGGTGAAGACTTTTTCTTCTCTGAAGAAAAAGGATCAAAGGTCACTTCTGCTTTTTGGCCTCTGCAGTTGCCTCGGCAGGCTTCCTTCTCGTAATAAAGAAGGCGGCGGCTATTATTATGATTGCAAGAATTATTACGGCGGCTGCTGCGAAAAGCGGCGTTGAGTCCTCCTGCATCTGCGCGGCAAAGGACGCGGCATTGAGCAGGAAGCCGTCCCTTGCTCCGTAATCCACCTTCACGGAAACGGACTTGACTGAATCGCCGAACGGAAGCATGTCGTACATCACAACCCTTGTCTCGCCAGGCTCCAGGGGAAATATCCTGTCGTCCCTGAAGCTGACTGCCGAGCCTGCGGCATCGGTTGCCAAAACCGTGACCTTGTAGTAGGCACTCACTGTTCCGTTGTTCCTCAGAAGGAAGGAAAGCGCCTTCCTGCCTGCGTCGTACTTGGCGTTCTCCACTGATGCGGACGACAGGTCCGTGAACGTTATGGACGATATGTTCCTCGTGTCCATGAACGCGCTGTCCAGCGAGAGGTTGGACAGGCCGTAAAGCACGGACGTCTCCGCGACCATGGCGCCTTCCGAGTTTGCCGGGATGGTTAAATTCAGCGAATATCCCTTCTTCTCATCCGGATTGACGAAGTCCCTTATGGAGGGAAAGACGCCGGCTACATTGTTGCCCACATAGGCCTTGACGCCCATGGACAGGTAAGCCGGGGCGTTCCCGCTGTTGCCTATCGTTATGTCCAGCGTCTTCGTGTTCGTGTTGTATGCGGCTGAGTCTATATACGGCTCCGCATACGGCCCTGGCAGGACGATTGTGTCGGATTCCTGCGGCGTGTTGGACGAGAACGGGACCGCCTCGCCTATCTTCAGCCTTGCTATGACCCTGTTGGCGCCAAACTCGGCGTCCATGCCTTTCTTCATGTTGTATACCGGCTGTACGAATTCGCTGCCTATGATGTTGAGTATAATCTGCCCCTTTGACGCCTGCTCATGCACGAAGCCCTGCGTGGCGTCCGGGATTATCGAGGAAACGAAAAGCACCGGGCTGTTGGCGTTTATGAGCGACTCCTCTATCTCGTTGCCGTCGGAAAGAAGGAACGTGCTTGTGCTGCTTTCGGATATGTACCTATTGACCATCTCAACGTTGTCCAGGTATTTGTCCCTATTGTTTACTATTTCGTACTTTATCCCGGCCGCGTCAAGCGCATTGGGTATTTCCGGGGAAACGTAGCCGAACAGTATCACGGGCTTGCCTTTCACGGTTTGGGCTATCGCCTGCGCGTTGTCCTTGAACCCGAGCATGAGGTAGTATTTCGTGAACTCTCCCAGCACTAAAGTGCTGGGCTTCTCTGCTGATGCGGGATAAACGACGGCATGAACATCTGGCGGCGCTCCTCA
>JBGQMY010000004.1:0-74078 GCA_041500865.1 Candidatus Micrarchaeia archaeon
AGTGAGGAGCGCCGCCAGATGTTCATGCCGTCGTTTATCCCGCATCAGCAGAGAAGCCCAGCACTTTAGTGCTGGGAGAGTTCACTCCCCTATTTTATACCTTAGCTTTGCTATTATACCGCCAAGGCCCTTGACCTTGTCCCCCCATTCCGTTTTGGATGAAAAGATGAATATTTTTGAGCCTTTTTCGTCTGCCTTCTTCAGCATGCCCTCTATCTCCAGGTCAGTCAGCAAATCGTCGCTGACCGCGAGCGTGTCAACAGCGCCCTGCTCCAGCGCATTGCTGACCTCCTGCCTTCCGTAAGCCCCGTAGCCGTCGCCCTTGAAGATGTGCCTCGCAAGCTCCTCGTATATCTCGGCCTCCTGCTTCAGCCTCTGCTCGATTATCAGGTTTTCGCTGTCCTCGACAATCTCGCGGAGGCTGCTTGCCTCGACATAAGAGGCGGATTTCTTGACGGGCTTGTACCCGTTTGCCTTGATATAGTCTGAAAAGTAGTCCTTCTCGAAGCCAGGGCCTGCGACTATGAGGTAGGCGTTCTTGGGGACTGTTGACATTATGCTGTCGTAAAAGTCCTTCTTCTCCTTGCTTATCTCCTTCTCCTGCATCCTCTTGCTGGCCCTGTTCTCGAACTCCGCCTTGACCTCGAACCCGTACGGGAACGCGACAGCCAGGAGGGCCTTTTTCTCGTCAATCAGCACGATGCACACGCGCTCCTTTTTCGCCTCCTTCACGGCATCCTCTATCCTTTCCAGCTCGTAGTTCATCCATTTTTCCTTTATTATCGCTATCACGTCGCCTTCGGAAACGTCTATGCTGTGGTGCCTCCCGAGCTGGATGAATTCGGCAGGGCTTCCGCCCTTTATTATTCCGGATATCCTCAGTTTGGAAACGTAAGGGGAGAACTCTATGCCCTCCGTCTGCAGCGACATGAACACTGGTTTCCTTTCCTGCTCCTTCCCGAACTCAACCACCCTGTAAGTTTTCGCCTCTATTATGTCTCCCTTCTTTATCACGTGGGTGAGGTGCCAAAGGTCCAATTCGTTGTCTATGCCGATTTTGATAGCCCCTTTCCTGAGTTCCTTGGATATGATGTGCATGGCAAGCCCTCATATGCTGTATGCCTGGTAATAGTCTTCGGTTAGCTTCTTCATCCTTACCCTTGTGTAAAGGTAGCCGAAGAACAGGCCGCCCAGGTGCGCGGCTGACGCTATGCCGCTGCCGACCATGTCAAACGTGCCGATGAATTCCACCAGGGTCCAGACCACCACGGCCTGCTTCATCTTCATCGGGAAGAACCACATGAAAACCACGGCTTCGGGAAAAAGCACCGCTGCCGCGGCCATTATGCCGTAGATTGCGCCGCTCGCGCCGAGCGCCGCAACGTCGGGGGTAATCCCTGCCATATACGCAAGCCAATAGAATATGGAACCTACCAGGCCGGCCGAAAGGAATATCTTCAATACCTCGGCGTCGCCGAGCCTCTTTTCCACAAGCGGCCCGAACATGAACAGCGCAAACGCATTGAAGAGGATGTGCAGCAGGTTCGCATGCAGGAAGATGCTGGTGACCATCCTCCATGGCTCGCTGAACATCAGCGAAGGGACGAAGTCGAACCTTTCGGTGAATCCCGGCACTGCGCCCTGCACAAGGAAAACGAAGAACAGTATCCCAAGCAGAGGCAGCGTGCCTATCGCTGGAAACTTCATCAGCCATCTTTCCTCTGCGTCAGCTCCCTGAGCATCCTTAGCGTGACCCTCTTCTCGGCGCTCGCCACTATCTTCTTTGTCCTCTCGAACGCATCGGGGTTGATGGAAACGCTCGTTACGCCGAACTCTATCAGCTTCTCCGTAAATTCAGGATACACGCTGGGCGCCTGCCCGCATATTGACGCTGTAACGCCTCTTGCGTTGCATGTCTTGACAACCTGCTCTATGGCGGTCATGACTGCCTCGTTCCTTTCGTCAAAGTCCCTGCCCAGTATCGTGTTGTCCCTGTCTATCCCGAGTATGAGCTGGGTCAGGTCGTTGCTGCCTATGCTAACGCCGTCTATGCCGACATCTATGAACTTGTCAAGCAGGAAGACCGCGCTCGGCACCTCGACCATTATCCAGAGCTTGAAGTCCTTCGTCCTGTGCAGCCCCATCTCATGCATGATGTCCTTTATCGCCCTTAATTCCCCTACCCTCCTGACGAACGGTATCATGAGCCAGACGTTCCTGAGCGCATACTCGTTTGTGACCTTCTGGATGGCCTCCAGCTCCATTTTGAAGACTTCCGGCTCCTTGATGTACCTGGACGCGCCCCTGAACCCTATCATCGGGTTCTCCTCCTCGCCCTCATACTTCTCCCCGCCTTTGAGATGCCTGTATTCGTTGGTCTTGAAATCCGTGGCTCTGTACACGACCGGCCTGGGGTGGAATGCCCCTGCGACCTTGGCTATGTTCTCTGCAAGCGTGTCTATGAACTCCTGCCTCTTCCCGTCCTCAATGAATTTCCTGGGATGCATGCCCATGTTGGCTATTATGAACTCCGCCCTCATGAGCCCGACCCCGTCAACCGAGAGGTGCGAGACCTTTTCAGCCAAATCCGGCTGCGCAAGGTTCACATATACCTTGGTTGCGGTTGAAGGTATGAACTCGGACTGGATTATCGTTGGCCTTATCTCCTCCTTCTTTTCCGTAATGATTGCATTGCCCCTGTAAACAAGCCCGCTCCTTCCGTCAACCGTCACTTCCATCCCTTCGCTGATGACCTTTGTCGCCGTTCCGGTGCCTACAACGCACGGCACGCCAAGCTCCCTGGACACTATCGCGGCATGGCTCGTTATCCCGCCTTCGTCCGTGACTATGGCTGCCGCCTTCTTCATTGCAGGCACATAGTCAGGGCTTGTCATTGCCGTCACAAGGATGTCCCCGCTCATGACCCTGCTTATCTCCTCGGGCCCTTTCAGCACCCTGGCTCTTCCTGCCGCTATGCCTGGCGACGCCGCAAGGCCCTTGAGTATTACCTCGGGTTTCTGCCCGCTGCCCTCTCCCGCAGAAGCGGGGGTGTCTTTTTCCTCAACCATGGGTTTCGCCCCCCTGAAAACCGGCGTTATCTCCGCCTTCTTGTCCAGCGTGGTCACGTTCCTTGACTGGACTATGAACATCCTGTTTCCCTCAATCGCCCACTCCATGTCCTGCGGAGCCTTGTAATGGTCCTCTATCAGCTTTCCTGTCTTCGCAAGCTCCTTTATCTCCTGGTCGTCGAGCTTCTGCCTCCTCATTATGAGCGGATCCAGCTTTTCCTCCTTTGTGCCGCCCTGCGCATCCCTGATTACCATGAAGTCCTGGGCCGCGATTTCCTTGTCCGCTATCGTGAAGTCGGATTTCCTTACCTTGTACGTGTCCGGCGTCACCTCGCCTGAGACAACCGTTTCGCCAAGCCCGTATGCCGCCTCTATGACCATGATGCTCCTGTCTTGGGTCACCGGGTCAACGCTGAACATGACGCCTGCCCTGTCCGCATTCACCATTTTTTGTACGACCGCGGCAAGCCCGACCTTCATGTGCTCAAAGTTGTTCTGCACCCTGTAGAAAATCGCCCTTGGCTCAAAAAGCGAGGCCCAGCATTCCCTTACCGCGTTTATGACCGCCTCATCGCCTTTCATGTTGAGGAACGTCTTCTGCTGCCCTGCGAAGCTTGCCTCCGGAAGGTCCTCTGCTGTCGCCGAGCTTCTCACCGCTGTTGCAACCGTTTCCCTTTCAAGGGAGCACAGCCTTTCATATGCCTCGACAATCTCCTTCCTTATCTCTTCTGAAATCTCCCCTTTCACTATCATGCTTTCTATCTTCCTTGATGCCGAGTCCAATAAGTTGCTGTCATTGACGTCCAATCCGTCAAGCACTGCGCTCATGGCGCTCTCAAGGTGGTTCGCCCTTATGAAGTCGAAGTACGCGTTGCTCGTGACGATGAAGCCGCCTGGTATCGGGAACCCTGCCCTTGTCATCTCGCCGAGGTTTGCGCCCTTGCCTCCTGCAATCCCAACGTCGCCTTTCGTGATTTCATCGAACCATCTTATGTATTTCGGCATCGTTCCACCACGTCTATATTGCGCTGGCTTGTTTAAAAAGGTTTATTGTTTTCCGTCTGAACTTACACTTTTGGCGACTAATTGTAAATTTATATCATGACCCTGATTGCGGACCCTATGAGCAGGCTTGCCACAAGCACCAATGCTGCCACGACAAGATGCTCTGCAACCGCGCGGACCGGGTTCCTCCTGTGGGTTTTTGCGATGAAGTAGCTAAGCACCGCCAGGATTGCCATGCCAACGATTGTGGACACGGCAATGGCATAAGATAACGGCAGGGCAACCACAAAAGCTATCAGGACCAGCGTGATGCCCAGCCGCGTAAAGTAATTCGTGATTGTGTTGAGCTTCGTGTGGTCCTTGGACTTTGATTCCGCGAAAATGTGCATGCCCAGCGAGTCCGCGATGTTGTCTGCAAACGCGATGACCAGCAGCGCGCCGATTATCCCTATATTCGAAACCCCGAGCTGGTTCAGCCCTATCATCAAGGCAAGGCTGCTGGTCACTGCAGAAGTTGCGCCAAAACTGAATCTGCTTATGTCCATGGCTAAATCAGATGCGTTCCAGTATTAAATGCTTTTGTTTGGGCAGTGCCAATGCGCTTATCATGCCATTTCCTTCATAGCATCCCTAATCTCATCAATCGTTACGCCTGTTATCGTCGCCTTTCCGATGCCTTCCAGCAGCACCATGCGTATGCTGTTTCCGCGCCTTTTCTTGTCCTTCCTGATGGCATCCATGATGCCTTCTTTGTCCATGCCGCAATCCACAGGCAGGCCGAATGCCCTTATCAGGCGCAGCAGCCGCTCGGCGTCCGCCTTTTCCATCATGCCCCGGGATGCGGAAATCCGTGCCGCAACCGCCATTCCTGCAGCCACTGCATATCCATGCGGCATTTTTGCTGTTTTCTCAATCGCATGGCCGAACGTGTGCCCGAAATTGAGCTTCATTCTCTCATATGCCTCGCTCTCGTCCCTGCTGACTATGCCTGCCTTCAGCGTTGCGCAGCTTTCTATTATGCCCCCCATTATGCTCTCGTCAAGCCTCAATGCTTCCTTTGTCTTGCTTTCAAGCAGCGCAAACAGGGTCGCATCGCCTATTGCCGCGCTTTTTATTATCTCGGCAAACCCGCACCTTACCTCGGATATTGGCAGCGTCTTCAGGACGCCGGTGTCGCAGATGCAGAACTTCGGCTGCTTTATTGCGCCAATGATGTTCTTGTATCCCATGAAGTTGAATCCGTTCTTGCCGCCTATTGCCGCATCCACCTGCGCCAGCAAGGTTGTTGGCGCAAACCCGAAATCCAGGCCGCGCAGGTAGTTTGAGGCCGCATATCCCGTAACGTCGCACACTATGCCGCCGCCGATGCCCAGGACAAAAGACGGCCGTTCCATCTCAAGCTTAAGGAACCTTTTCCATATATGCTCCACTGTCTTGAGCGTCTTATTTTCCTCCCCAAGGCCTATCTCCATGACGTCGTCGCATTCAGGGAAAAATTTGTTGTAATGTTTGCGCACATTGCTGTCCGTGATTATGGCAACCTTTCCGCCTTTCACGTACTTTCCGGCGTTCGCCAGCATCTCGCCCACCATTATCCTGCATTTTCCTGTCGGCGCGCTTAGCGTAATGGTTTTCATTTCAACCCATCCACCGCTTTCCTCAGCGCCCTTGCCCTTTTCACTAACTGTTTGAATTGGCTCGGGTTTAGCGCCTGCTCCTTGTCGCTCAGCGCATTTGCCGGATTGCTGTGCACTTCCACGATTAGTCCGTCTGCGCCGCACGCCACTGCCGCCATCGCCATGGGCTCGACCATCTCCGCCCTGCCTGTGCCGTGGCTTGGGTCGACGATTATTGGAAGATGAGTCAGCTCTTTCATTGCAGGAACTGCATTCAGGTCCAGCGTGTTCCTCGTATAACTTTCAAACGTCCTTATCCCCCTTTCGCAGAGCATCACGTTCCTGTTCCCGCCGCTCAGGATGTATTCTGCCGCATTGAGCCATTCGTCGTATGTCGCGCTCAGGCCCCGTTTCAGTAATACGGGGGTTTTTGTCTTTCCCACTTCCTTGAGGAGCGCGTAGTTCTGCATGTTCCTTGCGCCGATTTGCAAAACGTCGGCATATTCGCATACCGTCTTTACGTCCCTTGTGTCGACCACTTCCGTGACTATCGGCAACCCTGTTTCCTCTTTCGCCTTTGCCAGGAGCTTCAGGCCTTCAATGCCCAGGCCCTGGAACACATAAGGGGATTTCCTTGGCTTGAACGCGCCGCCCCTGAGCATGTCAGCGCCTGCTTCCTTGACCGCCTTTGCGGTTTCCATTATCTGCTCTTCGCTTTCCACTGAGCAGGGCCCTGCAATTATCGTCAGGCCTTTCCCGACCGTTGCCTTGCCGACCTTTATTACGGTCTTTTCATTGCCTTTCCTTGCTGCCAATGGGATGTGCTTCAAGTCCATGAAAATCAGTTAGTCTTAGGGGTTTTTAACATTGCAACCAATATCTTTATAAGGATGAATAATTTACATGGCAAAAATGGCGTGGCTAGCAATTGCCTCATTAGTGTTAATATTGCTGTTTTCAGGATGCTTGAACGTCATCACCAATTCAAATTCGCAAAGTAATTATAGCGCATCTAAATGCAACGAAACCAAATGCGAAACGTGCCCTCCGCTGGTAACATGCAACGAGACAAATATAATCCGGACTACAACAATCGTTGCAAATGGTTCTGTTTCAGATGAGATCGCAAAATGCAATGTGTTAGAAGATACAACACAAAAAAATACGTGCTATTCTTCACTTGCCTTGGCTTATGAAGATCCAACTTTATGCGAAAGAATTGTTGATTATGTTGCTGCTTATGAGGAGTATGAAAAGGATAATTGCATAACTTCATTGGCAATTAAATATAACAAACCCGGATACTGTAATTTATTATTATATTCATCTAGTTGCTTTAATTCTTTCAATTAATCTTATAAGAAAGAATTTATATCTTGCAGCCCATCCTGCGCGCAAGGTCTGCGCAAACTTCTCTTTTCTTGGATTCGGATGCAGTGAAGAACGTCCTGCGTATTTCAGAAGAGTCAATCGTGAATATATAGTTTGTCTTTATCATGCTGTCTTCTGCAGCGCCTTCTGACTTACTGAGAGGCACTCCGTCTACGCTTTGGTTGGTTGTTATTGCAGCCACCACCACGTTGCCATGCGCCTCAAACAGCACGAATGCCGGGCGCATTTTTGACTCATATGAGTCAATGAATCTTGCTTCGGCGAAGACCACATCCCCAAATTTATATTGTTTGCCATGCGCTGTTGTTGTCGTGCTCATTGTCCCACACTTCCTTCATCTTTTTCATTTGCGCAATCTTGACAAACTGTTTGAGCGCGGTCTCTTCGGCATATTCGTTTGCCAGCCTCTGGATAACCTCCCTGTATGATTCCCTAGGATGCATTTTCAGAAGGTCCAGCTTTGCCTTAAGGTCTCTGTCGACCAGTATTGTCGTGTATTCTGTCATATACATATATGTACCTATATGTTTATATATGTTGCCCATAGACTATTGTCTCACCTGAGATTTAAAAATCCGTGCAGACCCCTTTGCCAGAGCTTCATCCGGCCTTCGGAAGGTTGGTCTTTTCTCCCCTTTCGATTATCTTGTTGTCAGCCATGACCTCGAAAAGCGCGCCTGAAAGCTGCATTAGCGCCTTTTCCCTGTTTGCCCTGAGCCCGTTCTCCCTTATGTCCGTGATAAGCGCCTTGTTTTCGCTGCTCAGGCTCATCTTCATCTTCTCTGCCTTCTCCCTTATCAGGCTTGCTATCTGGTTTCCGCCAAGCTCCTCGAGCTTCTCTATATTTTTCCTTTCGGAAACCTGGTTATGCATCATCTCAGTGCCCAATCTGAGCATGACCCCGTTCATGTAGTCAACGAGCCTGCTGTCTTCCACGCCCTTCATGGCGTTCGCCAAGTCTCTCGCACTGCGCTCTTTTATGCTGCTGGTGATGGCATTTACGGTTTTCGGGTCTGCCTTTACCACATTCTTGGCGAAGTCGCCTATCTCATTTGCCGCGCTTTCCCTCTGCTCTGGCATAATGAACATCAGATTGCTTAGTATGACTACTTTCTCATTCTCTATTTTCCTTTCCGCGGCATAGGCCTTGAGCTCAAGGTGCGCATCCTTGTGCGCCGTTTCCCACGCAGAGCCGATTTGCCTTTCCAGCGCCTCTCTTTCCCGCGCCGTAATCCCCTTTATCTTGGCAATAGTGGGCATATTGGTTATTTCGCCGTCTTTTACAGTGATAGCCTTCTTGAGCGCCGCCCTGCTGCCGGCATCCTTGATGTTCATGTCTATCACTATAGGGACAACGAATGCGTTGAACCCCCTGTTGAGCATGCTTGACAGGCTCCTGTCAGCTTCCCTGTTTATCTCCCCGGACAGCCCGTCCCTTTGGCCAAAAAGCAACTTCTCCAGCTCCACCTCCCGGAGGGCCTTCTTTATAGCATCGTTGATTTCCTTTTCAGTAACTGAAGCCGATTTTAGGTGCTCCTCAGTCTCCCTTGTTTTAGCGAGGTTTTCATCGAAAACCCTTGGTGTTGAGCCGGATTCAGAGAGCTTCTCCATGATTGTCGAGGTTGAGACGGCTGCGAGCGCTGCGGTTTTGAGGGTTGGGACGGTCGATGCGACTTTAATTATATCTTCAATTCTTGCCATGTTTTCTACTGTCGAAATGTAATAATTCTGCAGAGTTTTTTGTAATTCTCTGCTTATATCTCTTTGGCCAACTTCATCAACTAAATACCAGTCCACGTTCGTATTCTCTTTTACAAGTGCAGTTCCTCTTCCCGTAACCTCACTCTCATATGTTATCGTTGTGGCTCCAGTTATGGGATCATATGTTCCATAATAATCCTTGCCTTTTTCACGTACTCTTATGGCATAGTCAGGTTGGCCGGATGAACTCAATCTACTGTTAAGAGATATCCCAATAAGTGTTCCATTTGGACCTTGAATTGTAAATTCTTTCCCAGGACTATTCGAGGCTTGCCCAAATACTTCTGGTTGGTTTTTTTGTATCCAAGCACTAGCATTTGATATATTATCTTTGTATTTGTTCGCTTCTTTATCCGCTTGTTTATTTTGCTCTGCTATCCTGCTTTCAAGTTCCGTCTTAACAGTTGGAGTAAGCACACTGTTTAGAAAATCAGGATTCTTAGTCGTTTGACTAACTATTATTAATTTTCTGCTCCCATCTTCCGCTCTCATCAACGTTATGCTTTCTTTTCCTTTTGTAATAGTGATAGTTTTATCGTCTGCCTTTTCCGATTTTGATATGGTTACGCCCCCCAGCACAGAAATTTTAGTGCCAACAGCTAAGAAACATGCATTCCAAAGTAATTCTTCGTTCTTAATCGATTTTTTATCAGTTTGCTTTTGCGCGGAATCCATAAATGCATCGTCTGCCATAATATCACTTTGTAATCATAGCTCTGAATACTTCATTAAAGCAGACATAACGCTGTCAGGGTCATCTTTATTTCTAGTAAAATAATATAGATTTGAGTATTTTTGTTCTGTTGAATATACAAAATAGCTTATCATGCTATTTTCTATTCCATCTTTTATATATCTGAAGTAGATACCAAACTGAATCCGCTCATTAGCTGCCTTGCCAAAAAATGGCGTAATATCAAACACCTCACAGCCATTTGGGCATGATAATATTGAAGTATATCCTTTGTTTTCATCCTTTTTATCATAGAACCTTATATTTATCTCTGTCTTGTTGTTTTTTGTTCCAACAATTTTGCTTCCATTTATGATATCTATGAAAATGGACAATTTGGCGCTTCCAGTATCCATATCTGCAATAAGAGATTTTATTCCTCCATTTTTTACTGATTTAAAGAAATTCTCTTCACTTAGTCCAAGTTCTCTTAACATTTTTTGTATTGATGATGGCGCATATGTAATATCACAGATACTTCCTTTAACAACTCCTATCAAAGTATCTGTTTCGGTAACGATTTTACCCTGTCCTGCAGTTTCCATTTTTTCTAGCATTGCTTTAATTAGTTCTGCTTTTCTTGTGTTGGTTTCTTTTTTCATTTCTCCTTCTAGTCGATTAAGATCTATTTCAAACTGATCTATAGTTAGTCTACTTTTTTCCGTCTGTTCCGTCTTATTCCCGCTCGGTACGCTCATCGCGACCTCCTGCGCCGTGGCAATCGACGGCTTGAACAGCAGCAGCGCGCCGATGCCGACAAGCCCTGCAAAACTCGCAAACGCCGTTTTCCTGCCAATGCCTCTTGTTCTCTTTCTTGCCTTTTCCTCTGTAAGGGGCTCTCCCGGAACATGACCATGAGTAGAACGAACTGCGCTAACCATCTTCCCCTTAGATTTTTCGCCTATCATGCTCTATTTTATGCGTCTAACTGTTTAAAAACATAGGTGCTTTATTTATAAATGACAAAGGACGGGTCTATCGTCACGGCAAACTATAGCAACCCCATTGTCTCTCTGACCTCTCTCTTTTTAATCCAACAGCTTCTTTGACGAAACAGTCGGCCAAGCAATGAACGAGCGCGTCCTTTGGTTCCCAAAAAGGAAGGTATTTATTCTGAAATAGTGCAAAAGGCAGCTATGGTGGTAATACAAAAACCGCTACAGGTTGTAATGAAGGAAAAAGGCATTGTTGAGCCAAGAGAAATAGAAAAGGTAAAGCAGCAGTGTCTCAAATACAAGGATATGGTGGACACTTTTTATAATGAAGCAAATGTATGGGTCCGTGACGGGATGACTGACTCACAAAAGCAGGAAACACTGAAGAAAAAGTATTTTGAATTGGAATCAAGTCTCGAAATTGGGAAATACGCAGGCATATGCTCGTATGTATATGCATGGAAGATGGAGGTTTTGTCCAGCTATATTTTTACAAAAGGCGACGTTCACGCGAGCATAAGCATGGCTGCAAACCCCGCGATAGATATGCCTATAGGATCATTTGAAGAGAAAAAAAGCGCATTTGAATATTTGGAAGGAATATCCGACAAAATAGGCAGTTTCATAATGGCGCTTAGCTCTTCCGCTTCACTACAAAAAATCGCGAACAGAGCAGGAGAAATAAGAGAAGAATTCGCATCATATATGGGCAAAAAAACAGATAAAAAGTATACATCCAGGATGATGGATACTGAAATTTTAATTTACGGCTCTGAATTTGAGTTTTTTAAGGATCATTATATATCATTCGGCATAAGCGAATCTGGAGCAGAAGCGCTTGCAAAACAAAGATGCAAATCGGAGAGTATACAAGTGGCAGGTCTCTACAGTTCCAAAACAAATACACTGCGCATTAATCTTGAGCGCCTGAAAAAGGATAATGGCAGTGACTACCTTTCCCAGGTATGGGTTACCGTGGCGCACGAGCTGGCGCACAGCTTGGGTGGTTTTAAGGGCAGATACCATGATATGGACACCGAAGTGTTCAATGACGCAATCTGCGAGCATATAGCAGATGATTTTGTAAGAAACGGGCTTAAAATGGATTTCAATGGCAACTCATATACCCGCCTGATGAATTCAATATGCTGGAAGCTTTTTGGGCTGGTGGGAGAAGAAAAAGTGTTTGAAGCTTATGTAAACAAGGACATATCAATTATACAGAACGACATTGATGAGGCCGTTTCGCTTGACCCAAAACTGGAAGATTTCCTGAAAAAGAGCAGGAAATATCTAATGGATTCGGAATGCGTCCATTTCAGGTGTTTTGCGGCATTGATGACTGAAGAGCTTGAAAACACCAACGTAATAGATGGAATGGCGCGCCATTATGCCCGCATAATCGCAAGAAGGATATTTTCAGACTGCAGGGGAAGAAGGGAAATTGAAGAGCCAAAGCTGTTTTTCCCGCGCAATTCCATTTCAGATGATGAAGCTGCCATAAGGGCGGGGCTCGTATCAATAAATGAGAATATGGAAGAGCGCAGGGCAAATTCGCTTCCGATTTATTTTGACCCTTATTTCATTTCTACGATGTCCGCCCAGATTGCCACGGAATACAAGCTTGACGGCAGAAATTTGGCTGATACTGATAAATTTATTGGATACCTAGTCGATGCGCTGAATAGGAATATGGATCCAAAAAGCGGTTATGTCCCCCTGCGCGAAAAATTCATGGCGCAGACTTCTTTGGACAACACCGAAAGATATTATGGCGCAAGCATCTTTGATTATGCATTGCTCTATCTCTTCCTGGATAATGGCGGGGTTCTGCCAAAGTCCATCAGGGAGATTGACCTGCAGATAAGGCGATTCATAAAAAAGACGGATTATTCAAGGTTCGGGCCGTTTACGGATGCCCTTGTGGAAGAAACATTCAGGAAAACCCTGAACCTTGTAAGGATAAAGATGAAAGAGAGCTCCTCCATTGACCGTTTAATGACTGATTCGGACCTGAAAAATGAGATATCCTCAAGATATGGGCTTAACTCAGCTGATATTGCGCCATTGGTTGCATTGGTCAGGGAATATGCGCGCCATGTTGGGGTAGAGGATATGGCTAGGTATTATCCACAATATGCCCATTATTCAAAGCCCAGCCCATGGGAGATATTGGGTATCATGCGCGCTGCTGTGCGAAACATCGCAGGAATGATGTACATGCCGCCTGTCGAAGCGGGCGGCAGCACGTTTTATGGCAGTTGCGTGACGCCTATCACAGGTCCAATGCTAAAGGATTATTTCAATATCGCCGTTGAAGAGAACAGGATTCATCAAAACGTTAAAACTGCAACCTTCTGCTCTGCGTCTGCCCAACTTTACATACCGATGGGATTTACCGGAACAGTCGAGTTGTAAATAAACATGGCGGGGCAAACATATTGCCTTCCGTCTAGGGAATACTCACTTATGCTCCGAAACAACGCCGCCGTGCGCCATGAAAATGCGGACCTTTGCGCTTTCGGACCTTGAGAACAGCGAACTGCCCATAATCAATACCTCATCCTTGGCCCCGCTGACCTCGTTCTGTATCTCGGCATAGACGCAAGGCGTGTATCCCTCGCAGCAGTTGGATGAAAGCAAATGTTTGCGGTTCACAACAACCCAGCCTGCAGGGAGCCTGACCATCGTGCCGGAAGCCAGCACAGGGTCTACGCCCTTGCCAAGGTTGGTGAACCCGAATGCAATGTACGAGCGCGGCGGGTCAATGGTCCCGTCCCTGATGCGGAAGGACGCGCTCATCCACGAGTAGCCGGAAGAAAGGGTTGAATGCATGACGCCGACCCAGCCGTTGCCCATCGCCTCTATTATGCTGGCAGAGGTGTTCTGCCCAAGCACGAGCTCGACAGAGTCCTTGCCGGAGTAGTTCAGCTTCACCCCGTTCTGCGAAAACGAAAATCCCCAAAGGCCGTTGGTCTCCTCCAAAGAGGCGTTGTACGAGTTTGACAAAAGGGACTGGAAGAAGTTTTTATTGCTGTTTTTCCTGCCAGGCAGGGAGTGATACAGCACCTTCACGGCAGTTTCGCTGGAGAAGCTAGGGACAGTGGAGACGCCGGAAAACCCGGTTATCACGCCATTCGGGCCGGCCAGGACGTTGGAAAGCCTTTTCCTTGCTGCCTCAAACGTCTTTTCAACAATTGTGTCTGCAGCGGAAACGCCCGGAAGGGCAGAAAACTCGGGGGCATTGGCGTCCATGAGCCTGCTTGTCTTTATCGCAGCCGGCTTCGGGGCCTTTGGATAGGATTCAGAAAGCGGGAGCAGGGCCAGCATTGCGGCAACTGCGCACTTTGCCACTGTTCCGGCGCGGCACCTTTCCCTTGCGATGAATGAGGCACGCATATCCCTATATTTGATAAATAGTGTTTTTAAATGTGTCTTTTTTAGCCGGAAAGCAGCCTTGGCGTCAGTACGATGCTGCCATGTTGTCTCCAGGCCCCTTCTGCGCAGAGGCAAGCCTGCCAAGGGCCTTGCGATACTGCTGCCAGTGCCGCTCAACAAGCAAGGCGTACTTGGCCTTGGATGCAGTGCCGTTGTAGTCCTGAACGGCCTCCCGGCAATATGATACGATGGTTGGCATCCTGCCCGTGAAAGACAGCAGCCCTGTTCCGGTATTCATGTAATAATTGTACCTGTAGTTGAGCGCGCCGGCCATCATGTTCATGGTTATGTCGCCCTGCCTGTCGTCCTTGACCTGTATGGCGTCAAAAAGGCCGGCCATCATAATCCTGGCATTCCCGAAATCATCCTTTTCGGGCAGCACGAATTTCATCACGTTCTCCAGCTCCCGCTTGTTTTCGTATGTGTTATATGCGGCGTAGCTGAACAGCGGGCTGCCCCGGGTCAGCTGGCAGATGCCCTTGCCTTTCCTTGTATAATATTCATGGTCCATCCCGGTTTCCTGCGTCATCAGGGCAAGCAGCGTGCTCCTTTCAACGCCGGTCAGCTGCTCCATGGCGTCTGCAAGCACAGCGACCATGGCAAGGTACCTGTTGGACAGGTTCGGCCTTATGATTTTCCTGTTTGCAGGAACCGAAACAGTCATGTCAATGCCCCTGTATGAGTCGTATTTCACGAGCTTGGTCCCTGCCTCCCCCCTGCCGTCCCTCATGGCAATCATGACGTCGACGCTGCTGCACACCCTGTCCCAGTCTATGTTGGCGGCCAGCCGGTCTGCCATCTCCTTCCACCTTTCCCTGTAAAAGAATACGCATGCTATGCCTATGGATTTTTTCACGTAGTCCCTGTACTGGCCCAGGTTCACCCAGGGCGGCGGCGCGAACCTCACGCCATTCTTCCTTGCGCCGTAATCGTCTTCAAGGCTCTTCGGAAAAACGGATGCCATCTGGCTGAACGCGCGACTGCGCCTCTCGAGCCAGTTCTGTATCTGGCCATGGTGCCTCTCCGGGCCGGCGTTGTCCATCGCAGGTATCCTGGTTGGCATCGCATTTATTGCCTGCTTTATCAGGTCCTCGGCCTCCTTCTGCGCCTCGTAGGCGGCCTTTTTCATGCTGCCAACGGCATCCTTGTTCTGGTTCACGTATTCCGGAGGCAGCACTATGATTATCTTCTCGCTCTTCATCCGCTTTATGACGGTTTCCGGGCTTTCATTTCCCTTCATTTTCGGAGTGAGGTATATGACGGTTGGGGCATTCTCCGACTCTTCAGGCGTCTTTATCGCATTGGAAAACGATATTTTTTCCGTTCTTTGGGCCGCGCCCATGCCTTCCGTGTATGCATCAACGAACGGGGCTGTCGTGATTAACGCCCCCAGGCCGAAGAGCCTGATTAGGGATTTGCAGCGCCTTTCCTTTCTTATGGCCGCATTGCGCAGCCTGGCTTTTGGGCCATGGATTCTTCTCTTTCGTACAGACACGTTCCCCATATGCCCTATATTTGTTAAATAGTGTTTTTAAATGTATTTCCTTATGCATCATCCGATGCTGAACCCTGTGCCCTTTGGCAAGCTGCAGCCAACAAAGCCAGAAAACTTATTAACCCATCAGCAGATACTCGGCATGGACGACAGAGGCTTCATGGAGGCTGCGATAGCCAAGGCAAGGAAAGGCATAACGGAAGGCCAAGGTCCCTTCGGCGCCCGCATAGCCAAGAAAGGAAAAACCGTCTCCTGCGAGCACAACAAAGTCTGGAAAAGCACGGATCCGACTGCGCACGCGGAGATGGAGGCAATAAGGAAGGCGTGCAAAAAGCTCAAGTCCATAGACCTTTCAGGCTGCACGATATATTCAACGACTGAGCCGTGCCCCATGTGCTTCTCTGCCATACACTGGGCAAAAATATCGAGGATAGTCTACGGCGCGACAATAAAAGAAGCAAAGAAATATGGTTTCCACGAGCTGGAAATATGCGTCACCACCATGGAGAAGGTCGGGAAGGAGCGCATACCCCTAAGGCCCGGATTCATGAGGAAGGAATGCGTCGCCCTTTTCAGGGAATGGAAAAAGTCGGGCGCAAAAACCTACTGAAGCCTGAACCCCATCCCTTTGGCTACCCCGTTCCTTTCGGAGAACCCGACGCTGGCTTCGATAGCATAGTCGATTTCGCCCTTAGGCGCGTAATGCACGCATCCATTGGTCTTGTCGCAGGTCTCCATCATGATTATCTCGGTCACGGTTCCGCCCTTCACGCAAATCAGCTCCAAGGGAAACTTCACGTTCTGCATCCAGAATGAATTGTTCAACCTGCCCGCTAGGCCCATCGGAAACACCATACCATAATCGTCAGGCATTGAGCTACGGAACATCATGCCAAGCGTTTTCTTAACGGCATTGTCCGCAAGCTCGCCGCCGAAGCATTTTTCCCCGAAGCAGAACCTTGCAGGGGTCGTTTTAAGCATGAGGATTACTGCAATAACAAGTATGAAAATGGCAAGAGCAGCAGCCAACGCTATGTTGTAACTCATGCGGGGCCGGTCTCCCTCTTGTTGGCCTCGATGCCCTCCTTGAGGAGCTTCGGGAACTGCGCATCCCACCTTTTCTGGGCCTCGCCGAAGTCAACAATCCCGTTATCGTCCTCAAGCGCGACCATCACCCTGTTGATGAAGTTGTTGCACTTGAGGAAGAAATCCAGCTGCGTGAGCTCCTTTATGCCGGTCTTTGCCGCGGCGTTGTTTATGTCAGAGAAAATCTTTCCCTTGAAGAACGCCTGCAGGACGTATTGCTCCGGCGGTATGCCGGTCAGGTCGCTCTTCCTCTTTATGAGCGGCGGTATGAATTCGAAGCTTAGCTCCTTTGCCATCTTCTTCATGTCAATGCCGGAAAGGTCGGCTGCCTCGGCCTCCTTGTTTTTCAGGAACAGGCAGTTCAGCACGGAACTTTCCAGCGAGTTGCCCCTTTTGTAGTCAAACGTCTTCACGAACTGCTTGTTCTCCCTGTCAGACTCGTAGGCGTACCCTATGACCCTGTTCGTCCTGCCCTTCCTGCCGAACTTCACCTTGTTCAGGAAAACGTAACGGTCGGTCGCGAACATGGACGCCGCAGGTATGCCGAAGAACAGCTCCAGCCTGTCCTTGATGTCGTCAAGGCTTTCCGCGTGCAGGTTGTACAGCAGGAACACGCCTGGCTGCGTGTTCAGCAGGTTGATTACGCCCTGCACGGCGCTCCTGCTCCTTATCTCGTTGATTACGAGCGCGGCGTCGCCCATCCTGAGCAGCGCGTTTGCCATAGAAACCAAGTCCAGCTCCTTGACGTCCTTGCCTTCCACGTCCCCTGCCGCGACCTTCGCCGCGCCTATGTGGAAGCCCCTTTTGCGGAACGTGCGGACCGGGATTTCCCATATGTCCTGTATCGGGATGATTCTCTTGCTCGGGCCGATTGCGGCAATCTCGGCGGCCGTGAAGGCCGTCTTTCCGCTCCCTTTCACGCCCAGGATTGCGCCGCTGGCGCCCATGCTCACGGACACGTCGTCATATCCGGCGAAGAACGGGGACATGGACTTGTATGCCAAATACTGCGCGTACGTGAACGGCTCTTCAGCCAGTATCCTCAGCGCGCCCTGCAGCTCGCCGAACGTCGCAGGCGGCCTTTGCAGGTGGCACCTCAGCGCCTCCCTTTTCATGACCACGTCCGCAATCGGGAAGTTCTCGTCGAACTTTGTGCCCTTTTCCGAGAACACCATGTTTTTGAACGCCCTTTCAAGCATCTCGTAGTTGTACCTGTACAAAGACTGCACAATCCCGAACTCCCTGCTGTCCATGTATATCGGGCTGTTCTCGCTGTCTATGTAGATGTCCGTGAGGTTGTCCTTGTCCAGCATCAGGTTTTCCAGCGGCGAGCCCATGCCCACGACCCATGCCGATGCCTCCCTTGCCATTATCAGCGCCTCCCTTGGCGTTATGTCAACGTTGTTCTGGAGCGCCTGGTCCATGAACTTGGCCTTGTACTCGTTTATCTTCAGCCCGAAAAGTATCGTGTAATCCATTGACGTGAAGTTCTCCTTTATCTGGGAGTCTATCATGTCCTTCAGCATTTTCTGCAGCGGAGGGGCCAGCCCGTCCAGCACCGGGTTGTCCATCCTGTATATCATGTAGTCCCTTTCAGGTATCTCGAATATCTGGACCTGGACCCCGAACGGCAGCTCGTATTTCGCCTTCGGGTCTTTCAGGGCAACTGCGTTATCCGGAAGGTCAAGGGAGATTGTGCTTGCGAACAGCAGGCTCTTTGTTCCTACCAACGAAAGGAATGCGCTCCTCATGTCGCCCTTGGCCTTGACCAGCTTTATCATCTCGGTGGCTTCAAACCTTTTCAGTATCCCCGCCACCCATCCCTGGAACGTCTGCAGGCCCTTCATGAACGCCGCGGTGTCGGGCGTCGCCTCCTTGTAGTCGCTGAGCAGCCTTGCCGCGCTTACGGGGTTCATGTACGCATAATCGACGAATTTTTCAAGCAGCGCCTGCCTTTTCCTGTAGTTCGGGTCAGCAGTATGGCCGTATATCTCCTTCTTCATCCTTATTCCTTCAACCTGCGCGATGACCTTTGCGTACTCGATGAGCACGCTTGCCTTCTGCGGCGGCAGGATGAACGTGATTTCCTCCTCGTAGTCTATCTCCTTTATCGGCGTGTCTGATATGATGCTGACAAGGTTCTTCAAATGGTAGTTTATGAATTCCGGAGACCCGAATTCGTACGGGCATTTAGCCAAGTCCACGATTCCCTTCGCGCCCTCTATCCTCAAGTCGCACATGTGCCTAGTATTGTTCCCGATATTTTTAAACCTGATGGCGTTTTTTCAGCGCATTCACTTGTCGATACTATTTTAAACACATTCCGCCACATCAACACAATGCAAACTGAAAAGCCAACACAGCCTTTGCAAGCTGGAACGCCGGTGTGCCGGGGTCGGTTCAAAAATAAAAATGTGCTCCTGGCATTCGACAACGACGGTGTTCTCAGGGACGAGTCTGGTTCCTACCAGAGGTGCGTGAAGGAAACAGTCTCTTTTTTCAGCGGGACTCCGCCAACTGAGAAGGAGTTCATAGAATCGCTGATGCGCAGCAACAACGACTGGGAAAGAACGCATGAAATACTGAAGATACGTGGGGCACTAGTCAGTTTCAACCGCGTCAAAAGGCATTTTCAGGAACTTTATCTGGGAAAGGGCATGGATTTCAGCGGATACATCAAACACGAGCCGTGGTTGGCGAACAACAACCTGCTCGCGAGGCTGGCTGAAAGCCACGTGTTGGCAATAGTCAGCGGCGCGCCAAAAAAAGAGGTGGTGCATACTCTGGAAAAGAACGGCGCATCCGGCTATTTCAGTTTCATCTGGGGAATGCGGAAGCATAAGGGGAAAGCAGATGCGCTGAGGGAGGCTATAAGGCGCTTCAGGCCGGAGAGGACGTATTTCTGTGACGACCGGCCCTCGCCCATAAAGGCGGTGCTCGCCATGGGCATTGAAAACCTCTTGGTCTATGGGATCCTGCCGCCCGGGGCTGAGATAAGATGGAAGGAAACGCTCTTGGCTGCCGGCGCGGCTGCGGTGTTCCGCGACGTCAACGAATACTGCTGGTTTTTGCTAGACGTAGCCAGAAGGATGTAAGCAGGTATATTCAGTCCTTTCCGCTTATGAAATCCTCAAGCCTTTTCCTTGCGTCAGGGTCTGACATCTCCATTGGGGGATGCTTCATAAGATAGGCGCTTGCCGCCGTTACCGCGCCGCCCTGCTTCCTGTCAAGCGCGAGCTTGGCGCACCTTATTGCATCAACCGAAATGCCTGCGGAATTGGCCTTGTCGTCAACCTGGAGCCTTACCTCCATGTTGTACGGCCTGTCGGCCCACATCAGACCCTCTATCCTCATGTACATGACCTTCGTGTTTTCAAGGAACGGCACGTAGTCGCTTGGGCCAATGTGTATGTTATTGTCGGAAAGCCTTTCCCTCAGCTGGCTCTGCACGCTTTCAGTCTTGCTTATCTTCTTGCTGGTTAATCTCGTCAATTCTTTCATGTTCTGGAAATCCGTGTTGCCGCCGACGTTCAGCTGGTAGCTTCTCTCTATCTTTGTGCCCCTGTCGTCGCAGAGCTTCGCGAGCGTCCTGTGCACTATCGTTGCGCCTACCTGGGCCTTTATGTCGTCCCCTATTATTGGAATCCCTTTTTCCCTGAACCTTTTCTCCCATGCAGGGTCGCTTGCGATGAAAACAGGCACGCAGTTGACGAACGCGCAGCCCGTCTCAAGCGAAACCTCTGCCCAGAACTCCGTGGCTTTTTGGCTGCCGACAGGAAGGTAGCTGACAATCACTTCAGTCTTTGTTTTCCTTATCTCGTCCAAAATTTCCTTTCTCAGCTGCTCCATCGGCTTGTTTGTAATAGGGTCTATCTTTTCCTTGACAAAATATCCTACCCCATCGAGTACTGGGCTTTCCCTGACAATGCAGTCTGATTTCGGCATGTCCTTTATCCAGTCCACCATGTTCGGGGGTGCGTTCCCTGCCTCATGCAGCGGCTTGCCGACCTTGTTCTTTGCGACGTCAAACGCGCTGACGAATTCTATGTCCTTCCACGAATACCCGCCCAATGTGTCGTGCATCAGGCCTGCAACCTTTTTCGATGGATTCCTCTTGTAGTATTCCAGCCCCTGCCAAAGCCCTGCAAAGCAGTTCCCTATTCCGACAATTCCGACGCGAATCTTTCCTGCCATTTTTTGCACACAGTAGTTTTGTCCGGCTTGTTTTAAAGAGTTGCTATTGCGTTTTAAACTGTTTTGGGCATAATAAGGCTATGGAGCAGCGGCATAAGGAAAGGAGCCAAAAACCAAAGCTGCGCGAGCGCACAAGGCAGGTGCTGGCATCGGCTGCGCGGTCAATAAAGAGGGCGTTTGCCGGAAGAAGACTTGACAATGCGTTCTTCAGGGCCGTGCGGAATGGCGACAACGCGGAGATAAGGCGGCTCATAAAGGCCGGAGCCGACATCGCCGCAAAGGGCGATTTTGGCTGGACAGCCCTGCACTATGCCGCAAACAACGGACATGTCCAAACCTGCGCCCTGTTAACAAGAGAATACGCGAAAGCCGGCGGAGACATAAAAGAGCTAATCGCCATAACGGATGCTTTTGGCTGGACAGCCCTGCGCCGTGCCACAAAATGGAGATATGCCCAAATCGCGCAGTTATTCAAATCCATGCCGCTATTGCAAGGCTGGGTTGGGAAGGAAACGTTCAGCTCGTTCATGGAATCGTTCGGGGAATGTGTTTCCTAAGGCTAATCCGTCAAGCAGCAATGGATGCTTTTTAAATATTCCTCACTAATCAATATCCGATGGCGAAAAAAACCCTGGAGCAGGTGAGGGTCAAGGCCCTCATAAGGCAGGTCCAGTCAAACGATTCCGCGCTCGGCGCCATAATAACGTACCTTGCGTGCATCTCCATTCTCTTCGCGATATACTTCTATCCCGTCTACCTGATACCGTTCCTTGCGCTGATTCCGGCATTGCTTTCATACAAGTTCCATCCTGGCATCGGGCTTACGGCAACCTGGCTCATCGCATTGCCGGCATTTGCGTTCCAGAGCGCGGTTTTCGCCTGGGTCGGCTCGATATTCCTTATCGTCGTGCTTTACACTGCTGCCGACCATTGGGCGACCATATCGCTTGCCACGATAGCGGTGTTCCTGCCTTTTGCGCCGTTCCCGCTCTCGTTCCTGGGGGGCTTCATCTACCTCGTCCTGCTTGTGGGCGGGATGTACCTTGGCTCAAAGGAAAGCATGCCGTTCACCGTGACGACAGTATTGCTCATATTATTGGCAAGCGCAACGTGGAACGTGCCGAACTCGGCGCATTTCCCGCTAAATCCCGCAAGCAATTTCCAGACAAACGACTATCTGCTGCGCGCGACAGACATACCGTTTTATTACTCTGACTTCCTTCCTGCCTACTCCAAGGCGATATCCAACCTGGTCAACTTCGGGGCGGCAATGAACTTCGGGAACACGCTGGGCGTTTTGTGGCACAACCTGATGGTCATATGCTTCGGCGACACAGGGCTGATGCAGGCGCTGTCATGGATGGCGGTCATCTGGTCGGCAGTGTACTTCACTGGCAGGCCGCTTGTCCGCCTTCCGATGATGCTGCACAAGAAAGTGGAAATGTCGTTCCTCTTCCTGCTGCTGATTCCCGTGATTTACACCATTTTCTATGCGCTTGACAACAGCCCGTACCTGATAGAGATGCCGATATACGCCGTGGCCAGCATACTGGTCGCGCAATGGATGATGAACAACAAGATAATGACGTTCAAGGAGCTTGAGATAAGGAGCCATGAGACAGAGAAAAAGTTCGGGACAACTGCGGTGCAGGAGATGTCCCTCAGCACAGACGTGCAGAGCATGGAGGATTTCGCCAACTACGAGGAGACGAAAAAGGAAATTTACAATTCAATAGTGATTCCGCTGCAGAAGCCGGAAATATCCATCGCATACAATATCAATCCGCCAAAAGGCATCCTGCTTTTCGGGCCCCCGGGAACCGGAAAAACGTTTTTGATGAAGGCGCTGAGCAAGAAACTGGACTACAACATGCTTTACATAAAGACGTCGGACCTGCTCAGCTCCCTGTACGGCGAAAGCGAGAAGAACGTGAGCAAGATATTCCAGAATGCGAAAAAGACGGCCCCATGCATACTTTTCTTCGACGAGATAGACGCCATAGGCAAGAAGCGCTCCAGCGAGGACTATGTGACGTCAAGGGTGCTGGACACCCTGCTGGTCGAGATGGACAACACAATGTCAAAGCCAGGCAAGCCGGTCATATTCGTGGCTGCGACCAACGTGCCCCAGCTGATAGACAGGGCGTTCATGAGGCCCGGCAGGATAGACAAGATAATATACATGCCGCTGCCGGACAGGCACGGCAGGGAGGAAATCTTCAAGGTCAAACTGAAGGGACTTCCGATTGCCGATGACGTTGACCCTGGCAAGCTTGCCGACGAGACGGACAGGTTTTCGGGCGCCGACATAACGCTGGCAGTCCAGGAGGCGAAAGGAAGGGTGGTTGACAACCTAACTGAAAAGCTCACTGAGGACCAGCCGGCAAAGGGCGAGATAGAGCTTATAACGATGGACGACCTGCTTTCGGCGGCGAAGTCGATAAAGCCGTCCACGTCGTTTTCGGACCTGGAGGCTTACGAGAAATTCCAGTACGACTTTGAAAGGAAGAGGAAGAAGGAGACCAAGAAGGAGGAAGGCGCGATTGACTTCAAGGACGTCGTCGGCATGGACGACGTCAAGGAAACGCTCAAGCAGTCGCTTGAGCTTCCGATAAAGCACCCTGAGCTGATAAAGGAATACAGGATTGAGGTTCCAAAGGGCATACTGCTTTTCGGGCCTCCCGGAACGGGAAAAACCTACCTTGCAAAGGCAGCAGCAGGCGAATTCAAGATACCCATACTGCTTGTCAGCGGGGCAGACCTGATGAAAAAAGGGCCGTCGGCCGCAGCTGAAGAGCTGAAGACGATATTCAACAGGGCAAGGGAGAACCCGCCGGCAATAGTGTTCATAGACGAGCTGGAGACAGTGGCGCCCCTCAGGGGCTCTTCAGACATCATAGTCGGCCAGCTGCTCCAGGAGATGGACGGCTTGGCAAAGAACAGGAACATCATGGTCATAGGCGCAACCAACATGCCGCACATGGTTGACACTGCGCTGCTCAGGCCAGGCAGGTTTGACAAGATAATATACGTCAGCCCATCGGACCTTGCGGCAAGAAAGGACCTTTTCAAGATGTACATGGCGCCGTTTGAGAAGGGGCTGGACCTTGCGGCGCTCGCCAAGAGCAGCGACGGCTTCTCGGCCGCGGATGTAAAGTCCGTATGCTCGGAAGTGAAGATAGACGCCGCAAAGGAAAAGATAAGGGGCATGGGCCAGCCGTCCATCACGACGGAAAAAGTGATGGCGAAGCTGGTCTCAAGGAGGCCGTCAATAACCCAGAACATGCTCAGGGAGTTCGAAAGGTTCATGCAGGAGTATGGCGAAAGAAGGTGAAAGACATGAAAATCTCAATAACAGAAAAGCCTGATGCGGGCATCATCGCATACGCGGCGTTCAAGGGCGAGAAAAAATCCGCCAGCCTGGTTTCGGCCGCATTGGCAAAGGCCGTGAAGGCTGGCGTTTTCCGGGGCAGTCCCATGGAGGCGTCGTTTTTCAACGACAATGGCCAGTTCCTTTTCATAGGCCTTGGCAAGAAGGAGGACTTCTGCGAGGATGACGTCAGAAAGGCCGTCGGCATTGCAGTGAAATGGGCAAAAGGAAGGAAGCTCGGCTCGCTGTGCTTCGTTCCAAACCCCGATGCAGGAAAGCCGGAAAGGCAGGCCGCGCTTGCAGCCGAAGGCGCACTGCTTTCAGACTTCACAGTCAACTTCAAGACGGACAAGGAGGACAAGGAGCAGAAGGAGCTTTCCTTTTCAATTGTTTGCAAAAAATCGGCGCAGAAACCTTTTTCTGACGCCGTTGTTGCCGCAGAGGCGCAGAACTATGCCAGGAAACTGGCAAACACGCCGCCGAACATCGCGACACCGGAGTTCATGGCAGCAGAAGCCAGGAAGCTCGCAAAGGAATGCAAGTTCTCAATAGAGGTTTTTGACCGTAATGGATTGAAAAAGATTGGCGCGAACGGCATACTTGCTGTCAATGCAGGCAGCCCGCGCCAGGCATACATGATTCATCTTATTTACAAAGGCGGGAAAGGAAAGATAGCCCTTGTGGGGAAGGGCATAACGTTTGACGCCGGCGGCATAAACGTCAAGCCCTCTGATGCGATGCTGGACATGCACATGGACAAGACAGGCGCATGCGTTGTTTTGGCCATAATGAAGGCCGCATACACACTCAAGCTTCCTTTTGAGATTCACGGCATCGTCGCCTTTACTGAGAACATGCCTGATGGCGCTGCTTACAAGACCAACGAAATAATCAGCATGGGCGGCAAGACCGTTGAGGTCTACCATACGGACGCAGAAGGCAGGATAATCCTTGGCGACTGCCTGTATTACGCCTCGCAGAAGGCAAAGCCGGACTATATTATAGACTATGCCACGCTGACAGGCGCGATGAGCGTCTCGCTTGGCAGGCAGGCGTCGGGCCTTTTCTCCAATGACGACGGGCTTTCTGACACTCTTTCAAAAGCCGGCTTCGAGACATGGGAAAGGGTTTGGAGGATGCCGATGTGGAAGGAATACGATGAGCTGGTCAAGGGGGCAATCGCTGACATCAGGAATGTAAGCACAGCAAAGGGCGAGGGCGGCTCCATCTCAGGCGCCAAGTTCCTTGAGGCATTCGTCGGCAAGGGCATCAAGTGGGCGCACCTTGACATAGCGTCAATGGATATCGCAAAAGGCCATCCTTACCTAAATGACTTTGGCATAGCTCCGGGCGTCAGGCTTACAATAGCCGCGCTTAAGGCGATGACAAAAGGGAAATAAATTCAGAACTCTATCTCGTTGCCGCCCCTTCTCTCCGACTCCTCCTCTGCCTTGGCCTCTGCCTCCAGCTTCTTCATCTTGAGGCGGATGTTCTTGCCGCTGATGTTCACAGGGATGGAGATTGCCGCCTCTATTGGAACGACGGTGTAGATGTTCTTTGCCAAGTCCACTGCATTGACCTTCGCCTTCTCTCCCTTGAACGGGCCTGATATTATCTCAACGATGTCTCCCGGCTCTATGGCAACCGCGACCTCGGCCTTCTTCTCCATCATCTTCTTGACGTCCTCAAAGGTCAGGGGCGCGCCCTTTATCATGCCCTTGACGTGCTTTACCCCGTCAATGAGCTTTGCCACGGCATTGTCGTCGTCTGCCTCCATGACCAGGTATCCCCTTACGTCCTCCTTGAAGAATATGGAATAGACTTTCGCCTTTGTCGCCCTCACCTTCTGGCTCAGCATCATGGCCGTTATCTTCTCCTGCTTGACCGCTATCCTGACTATGAAGAACTTGTGCTGCGCCGAAGCATCAACAGGCTGCGGCGGCGCCTCTGCCATCTTTTCCATATCATCCACCTTCTCATACGAGATTCACTATTAGCGACATCACGATGCCGATTCCGCCCAGTATGAGCAGGAACACGGCCGTTATCCTCGCGACCTTGCTTATCTCGTCCTGCTCCGGGTTCTCGGCCCTCCTGAGCACGAATATGCTTTTCTTTATCAAGTAAAGTATTCCCTGCCCCATCCGCTCACCCTACCTCTTCCAGCTCAAGCTCGTCAAGCTCGACCGGCTTCAGCGTCATGTCCTGTGCAGGGAACTTGACCCCCGCAAGCACGACCAGCACCTTGAGCGCCGACTTCTTCATCTCCTTCTCTATCCTTGCGCCGAACTTTATGAGCACGTCCGGAGAAACCCTTTTTGCCGTTTCCTCCACGATATACTGCACTTCCTTGAGCGAGAGGTCCTCTCCGCCGGTTATGTTAATCAGTACCCTGTTGGCGGATGAGATGTCCACGTCAAGCAAAGGCGAGCTTAGCGCAGTCTCTATAGCTATCCTCGCCCTCTCTTCCCTGGGCACGTCAACATTCGCCTCCCCGACGCCTATGACCGCATACCCGCCGTCCTTCAGCGCGGTGCTGAGGTCCGCGAAGTCAACATTGACCAGGCCTTCCTTTGTGACAAGGTCGCTTATGCCCTTGACCGAGCCCGCAAGCACCTCGTCGCAAACCCTGAAAGCAGTGTTCAGCGGCAGGTCAGGAGCTATGGTGAGCAGCTTGTCGTTCTTTATTATTATCAGCGTGTCCACGCTCCTCCTGAGCTTGTCCAGGCCCTGCAGCGCATTCTGGTATTTGACCTTCCCTTCTGACGTGAACGGAAGCGTGACTATGCCTATGGTGAGCGCCTTTGTCTCGCTCTTCGCCATCTTTGCCATGACAGGCAGCGAGCCTGTTCCCGTTCCCCCTCCCATCCCGCACGTGAGGAACAGCAGGCTGGCGTCCTTTATGGACTCCTTTATGACTTCTATGGTCTCCTGCGCCGCCTTCTCGCCGCATTCAGGGCTGCTTCCGCATCCCCTCCCCCTTGTCAGCTGCTTGCCAAGCAGTATCTTCCTGTTCGCCTTTATCTTCAGCAGATGCCTGGCGTCGGTGTTTGACGCTATGAGCGATATGCCCGTAACGTTCATCTCGTGGAGCCTGTTCAGCGTGTTGCATCCGCTTCCCCCTGCCCCTATGACGAATATCTTCGGCTCGCTTTCCTCTATGAACTTGAGTATGTCCTCCTCGTCGTCGCTCGCGCTGGCCGTCATCCCCTCCGCAACTTCCGCGGCGCTGTATTTCTCTTCCTGCGCTGGCATAGGTGCTGTGATGGCTGGCGCCGGCGTTGCAGGGGCTGGGGCCTGCGGCGCAGCGTTCTGCGCTGGCTCTTTAAGCATCTCCTCAGGCTGGGGCTTTGTCTCCTCTCCTTCCATCTGAACTCACCTTTCGCTAACGGATTTGCAATATTTGAACAATCATGTTTAAAAAGTTGCCTAAATGTGCCACGTTAAAGATGTCAAAAAAATAAAAAAGAAAATTGAAGAGGATTCACCTCTTCTTCTTGCCTTTCTTCTTCGCTGCCTTTTTCTTTCCCCTCTTTCTCTTCCTCTTGGCGCCTTTCCTGCCGCCCCTGTTCATCTTCGCCTTGTACACATATCCGTCGTTCCCGACGTAATACAGATATCCGGCCTGCTTGCTCACCTTGGCGCTGCCCACCTTCTTCTTCCTTCCGCCGGTGTTGTGCTTCATGGGTACGGCCCAGACGCATCCGTCGCTTCCTACGAAGTAGAGATATCCCTTTTCCCTACTTATCTTTTCATTTCCTATTTTTTCTGCCATTTTGTATACACCCCTAATTTTTCTTCTGTTCGCATTTTGCGTTCCCCTCTTTTTAAACTTTGTCCCCGTCAACCCGACAATCCTACGAATACAGTTGTTTTTAGTGTTGGTAGCTCGTTGTTTTACGTCGGTTTTCGGTTTTTTTAACGTCGATCCTTTTTCTTTAGAAAAGAAAAAGTCTTCACCCCAAAAGAAACTACTTTAGGCGCTGCTGCGCCACGACGTGGGATTGCGCCATGCAGCCTGATTTTTAATCCTTTGCCGCACAATGGAATCATGCTGCAGAAAAGAACTCCGGTATTTTCGCCGTTCCTGCACAAGCAGAAGAGCCTGTCCTTAAGGGCTAGGGAGCGCATAGGCGTCTTTTTCTGGGAATTCGGGCGCTATCTGCAGGACCGCTACGGCACGTTCAACAGCGACCTCCTTGAGGCAGCGGACCATGGGTATGTCGGCGCAGTTAAAGTAACATTGAAGAAAAAGGAGGTCAATATAAACACGCGGGACAAGTACGGCAACACTCCGCTGATTCTTGCGGTCCAGGAAAACAACATCAAAGTAGTTAAAGTGCTGATTGGGAACGGGGCGGATGTTTTCCTGAAGAACAAAAACGGCGTGAGCGCACTGTCGCTTGCGTCCAGCCGCAAGCGCGCAGAGATAGCCGCTCTTCTTGTTGGGTTTTATTTGGAGAGCGTCCTTGCAGACGGCGCCAAGCCGTTTTACCATCTATTTAGAGACTGCACCGCCGCCTGATTTATAACACCTTTGCCATATAAAATGACTATGCAAAAGCAGGAGCCGTTGCTGAAAAGAATCCTCAGGAAGCTAAGGCCAGCCAAGCAAAATCCCCTGCCCAGCGAGAAGCGGTATCTTTCAGCTGTAGACCAATATCTGGCAGACAGCAGGCTGATGCGTGCCGCAGGAGGAGGCGACATAAGCGAGGCTAGGCGCCTGCTGAAGAAAGGCGCGAACGTAGATGCGAACATAGTTAAGCCTGACCATGATTACATGACTCCGCTCATGTTTGCCGCACAGAATGGCCACACTGAAATTTGCGCGCTCCTTCTCGAAAATGGCGCAAACATCGAGGCTGTGGATGACGTCGGCAGGACCGCGCTCGTGATTGCTGCATGGTGGTGCCATCTGGAAATATGCAAGCTTTTGATTGAAAAGGGCGCAAGCATGGCCACAGCAACCAACGGCATAAATTTATTTTCATATACCCATGCCGAAAACAAAAAAGAAAAAATCGAATTTTTGTCAGGGCTCATGATAGGAAGGATGGCTGGCAAGGAAGCCGCCACGGCCTTTCTTTCGGATTTCAAAGAGTGCACAGCCCCTTTCTTTTAGAAAAAGAAAGCTGCTGCGGAAAGAAAACTACTTTAGGCGCTGCGCGCTATTTTTAACACCTTTGCCGCACCAATCATATAATGGAAAAGCGCAAATGCGGCACCAATGGGGCATTTTCAAAAGCCAAAAAAAAGCCGTTCAGAAGGATTGCGGAAAGGCTCAAGGAGACAGGCAAAAGGATAACGTCACGCTTGCTGAAGCTTGAATCAGACCCCCCTGATATACTATTCAAGATAATGGAGACCAAAAACACGAAGCTGATAGAGGCTGCAGTTGACAGAGACACCGCAAAGATGAAAAAGCTGATAAAGAAAGGAGCTTGCGTCAATACTATGATAGAACTTGGCAAGGTGTCAGCCCCGCTCATCCATTACTGCGCCATCAATGACGCCTATCCGCAATTGTCTCTCCTGCTGGAGAACGGCGCAGACCCGTACACAAGGGACGCGCGCGGCATGACGGCACTCATGCACGCCGCGGGGCACAGCAGTTATAACATATGCTGCGCGCTGATTGCAGACATGCTGACAAAAGGGAAAGACATAAACGCGACTGACAACGAGGGCATGACGGCGCTGATGCACGCGGCGACGCACGCAGAGAATGACGTATGCGCGCTGTTCCTGTTGCATGGCGCAGCAGACCCGTATGCCAAGGCCAAGGACGGCAGGACAGCCTATATCTTTGCAGGGAACAGCATGACCAGGAAGGCAATCGCGCGCAACGCCCTTGGCCCTGCCTTGGCAAGCCCCTTTTTGGAACAGATGCTCGGCAAACAGCCAGTCTCTTTCAGGGCCAATTTCCTGATGTGCATCGGCAAGGGCTGAGATGAAAAAGCCCTGATTTTTAATTGTTTGCCATATGATGAGATCATGGCGTTGAGCGGGGTCGAGTTTCTGATTGCAATGGACAGGGCGGACAACCCGTCCATGCGCATTCCATTCAGGAAAGGCACGGAGAGATACAAGCGCATAATGGAATTCTCGGACACCATCATCCGCGAAAGGAGGCAAAGCCAGCTGGACCAGGATTTCCTGTACATGATGGAATTGGGCAACGTCAAGGAGGCGGAAAGGCTGTTCTGGAAAGGAGCGGACGTCAACGCAAGGCAGGACGACGACCTTGCCTGGGGCGCAGGAGCATGGGCTGCCGACAGGAAGGGGGCAGATGCGATGCTCAATAGGATAACGCGCCTGCAAAGCCTGAGGTTCCTTGGAAAAAACGTTTCGTTGCAGTTTTACCGTTCATTCAGGAAATGCCTCGCCACTTAATTTATAATGCCTTTGCCGCACAATAAAGATATGCGGAAAAGGCAGCTCCAAAGGGATGCACTGGCAGGGAAAACGGCCAAACCAAAAGCAGACATCGCGAAAAGCGAGAATCCTGCATTGTCCGAAACGGAGCAGGGGCGGCTCAATGGCGAACTCCTCCGCATTGTAGACGATAGCTTCAAGGCTGACGCTAAAAAAGCGGAAGAGGTAGAGCGGCTCGTCAACGCAGGCGCGGACATCACAGCAAAGACGCCTGCCAACTGGACAATCCTGCACTGCGCCGCAGCCTATGGCGACATCGAAACCTGCGCATTGATTATAGGGAAATACGCGGAATCGCACAGAAGCATAAAGGATCTGATTGGCGCAAAGGCGAATGGCGATGATACGGCCCTGAAAGAGGCCGCAGTCAATGGACATGCCAAAGCCTGCGCATTGCTTATCAGGGAATACGCAAAAGCAGGCGGTGACGCAACTGAACTTATCACCGCAAAGGACGAATACGGCCAAACAGTCCTGCATAAAGCCGCGAACATCGGAAACACTGATATCTGCATTCTCCTTATGGAGGAATACGCAAAAGCAGGCGGTGACGCAACGGACCTCATCTATGCAGAGGACTACAAAGGCAAGATACCCGTGCAGTCTGCTGTAAAATGGGGACAAACCAAAACCAAGCAGTTCCTTGAGTCACTCGAAAAGCTTGGAGCAGCCATGGGGAACAAAACATTCAATTCGTTCATGAAATCCTTCAGCGAGTGCATCGCCTGACTTTAGGCACAACCGACATATTTTTAAATCATTTACCACAATTGGAAAAGCATGGGCAAAACCACGAAAATGCTGCTTGCGGAAATCAAAAGCGAAGGCAAAAGGCCAAATAAGATATTATTGGTGGACATCCTGCCGACCTCGGGCCCCAGATGGCACCAGAAGGTGCTGGAGCACCTTAATAATGCTTTAGTGGAGGCGTTGGAGCACCAAAGGAAGGAAAAATACAGTTCAAATTATTTCAGGAAATACAATCCAAGCTATTTCAAGCGGCTGTTGCTGGCGGGCGCAAGCCCGAACGCAAAAAGCACTAGCGGCGGCGGCACCAGGGCCCTGCAATATGCCGTGGAGTCCGGAGACATCAAAATCTGCGAGCTGCTGGTTGAAAACGGCGCAAACCCCAACCTGAAGGACAATATTGGGCTGACTTCGCTGCATAGTGCCGTATACCATAAGAAAACCAAAATATGCAAGATTCTGGTTGAAAACGGCGCAGACGTGGACGCAAAGGACAAGAACGGCGAAACGCCTCTGGAAATGGCCAAACGGCACAAACACACTGACATCGTAAAGATTCTCAAAGCCGCAAGGGCGAAAAAGGCAGGCAGCACATGAACAAAAACGCAGGGTTGTTCGCTGAAACCAAAAAAGGCGGGGACAGGAGACAAAACAAGATGGCGGCAGACATCCTGCCAAGCGAAATGTTCAAATGGCATCCCAAGGTGCAGGCGCACCTCAACGATGCGCTGCTGGACGCATTTGAAACGGCAAGGGAAAAGGAATACGGCCTGAATTATTTCAAGAGGATTCTGCTGGCAGGCGCAAACCCGAATGCAAAAAACATGAGCGGGCAAAGGCCCCTGGGCCATGCCGCAAAGGCAGGAAACATTCAGCTCTGCGCGCTTCTTTTGAAGAATGGCGCAAACCCCAACCTGAAGGACAACCTTGGATTCAGGCCTTTGCATTGGGCGGCATTCTGCAACAGGCCCAACGTCTGCGCCCTGCTTCTGGTGTCAGGCGCGGATGCCGATGCGACGGACAACGCAGGCGATACGCCCATGGACGTAGCAAAGCGGCGAGGCCATGCCACAATCATGGAGATTCTGAAGGCCGCAAAGAAAAACTGAATTTTCCTGTAGTTGAATTGCGCTTCGGTGCCTAATTTATAATATCCTTGCTGCACAATAAAGCATGCAGGAAAGGAAGCAAGGAAAAATAGGGCAGGCATTCGCCAAGTCAAAAAATACAAAAAGGCACGTCAGCAAAAAAGAGCTGGAATATCTCAGCAAGGCGCTTCTCGACGCCGTATGGTATGAAAACAAAGCAGGTATAGTGCGGCTCATAAGGAAAGGGGCTGACATAACTGCAAAGTACGGTGAATTTAGGGAGACCCCTTTGCAAAGCGCCGCAGGGGACGGATACACCAGTGTCTGCGCCCTGCTGATATCGGAATGCATAAATTCAGGCAAAGACATAATCAGATTCATCAACTCAAAAGACAAAGACGGCGACACAGCAATGAAACTTGCCGCAAAGAAGGGGCATGTTCAAACCGTGGACTTCTTCAAATCAATCAAATGGCTTGCGTATGCAACCGGAAGCGAATTCATGAAATCCTTCAGCAAGTGCATCGCCTAGCCATCATTCGGGCCTGTCCGCAACATTTATAAATATTCCCTCTGCAATTGAGGTTTATCTATCTGTCAATTGGGCATCCCATTGCGGGCAATGCCGAAGCAGAAGGGTGGTACGATGTCAGACATAAACAAGCCAAGGAGAGGTTCACTTGCATACAGGCCAAGGAAAAGGGCGGAAAGGCAGATGCCCGAGATTTCCTTCTGGCCGGCCGTCAAGGAAAAGGCGCTGCTGGATTTCCCTGCGTACAAGGCAGGCATGACCAGCGTCAGCTACGTGGACAAGACAAAGTCCCCGACAGGCGGCATGGAAGTGACGCTCGGCGCAACGGTGCTCGAGGCCCCGCCAATCGTCGTTTACGGCGTCAGGGGATACTCAAGCAACAGGACGTACGACCTTTTTACCGACAACAAGGAAATCCTAAAGTTCATAGCGCCAAAAAGCGGCGTAGCGAAATCCTCTATGAAGGAAGGGGCGGAGTTCGAGGACGTGAGGGTATTGGCGTTCGCGCAGCCGTCAAAGACGCTGATGGGCAAGAAGCACATAGAAAGGATGGAAATTGGCGTCGGCGGAGAAACCGCAAAGGACAAGCTGGAATACGCGAAGACGCTTTTGGGAAAAGAAGTTCACGTTTTGGACGTGCTGAAGCCTGGCCAATATGTCGACATCGCAGCGATAACGAAAGGCAAGGGCTGGCAAGGCGTGATTAAAAGGTTCCACGCAGCCAAGCAGAGGCTGAAAGCAACTGGAAAGGTGAGGCACACTGCGCCAATCGGCTCGTTCAAGCCAGGGTACGTCATGTACACGATGCCAAGGGCAGGGCAGATGGGGTACCACAAGAGGATAGAGCTTTCAAAATGGATAGTCAAGATTGCGGATTCCGGGGCAGTGGACCAGATAAACCCGTCGTCCGGGTTCCCGCACTACGGATTCATCAAGAACGACTACATACTGATAAAGGGCTCGGTTGCAGGGCCTACAAGGAGAATGGTCCGCCTGAGGTACGCGATGAGGAACCCGAACGTGGTTCAGTCAAACGTCACGTACATCTCAAAGGAGCCAAAGAACTGAGGGATTGAAATGAAACTCAAAGTTTATGACCTGTCCGGAAAGGCGGTTGACGACATACAAGTGCCGGATTCCATGCTTGAGGACGTCAGGGAAGACCTAATCAGGCGCGCGGTGCTCAGCGAGGAAAGCAGGGAATACCAGCCAAAGGGGGCCTACAGGTGGGCAGGCCTGCAGACGTCCGCACAATACAGGGGAAGGAAGGAAGCCTTCGCGTCGCTCAAGAACAGGGGCCAGGCCATGCTGCCAAGGGAATTCTATGGCGGAGGCACGGCAGGCCGCGTAAGAAGGATACCGTCCTCAGTAAAAGGAAGGAGGGCGCATCCGCCAAAGCCCGAAAAAATACTGGTTGAGCAGATGAACAAGAAGGAGTTCGCAAAGGCCATGCGCTCCGCAATATCAGCATCGCTTTCGGCAAAAGAGGTCAAGGCAAGGGGCCATGTCATAGGGGACAGCTACCCTGTGGTGCTTGCAGACGCGTTTGAGTCGATAAAAAAGACAAAGGACATGATAAGCGTCATCAGCGTCTTCATGAAGGGGGACATTGAAAGGGCTGCAAGGGGAAAGAGGGTGAAGAGCGGCTTGAGGAAAAGAAGGGCCGAGCAGACCAAGTACCCGAAGTCGGCGCTGATAATAGCGTCGGAAGGCTCGTCCGCGCTGAAGGCCGGGAGGAACATCCCGGGCGTAGACACGGTGACGCCCAAGGCGCTCAAGGTCAAGAACCTTGCGCCAGGCGCAAAGCCAGGGCGCCCTATCATCATAAGCGTGAAGGCGCTCAAGGAGCTGCAGTCCATTTGGGGTGAAAGGAAATGATAATAAAAGGCGTTGTCAAGACCGAAAAGGCAGTTAATTTAGCTAGCTTCAGGAAGACCATTCCGTTCATAGTCGACAACAGGTCGAAGAAGCCGGAGATAAAATCCGAGATAGAGAAAATGCTGGGCAAGAAAATCAAAAGAGTGAGGACCCACGTGAATTTCAAGGGCAAGAAGATTGCATACGTTACGTTCGCGGACAACGTCGATGTCGACGAGCTGGCCGCGTCGCTTAACCTGGTTTGACCGGGTGAATCAACATGGGAAAAAGGCTTAAGCAACAGGTAAGGGGGAAAGGGACGCCGAAATACAGGGCGCCGAGCCACAGGTTCAAGGTTGACGTCTCGCACAGGCCGTACGACGACATTGAGAAGACGGGCGTCATAATGGGCGAGGTCATGGGGTTTGTCGACGACCCGGGAAGGGGCAGCATCCTCGCGTCAATCAAACTGGACGACAACACCGATTTCCACATAATAGCGCCGGAGGGCCTTGCGATAGGAGACAGCATAGAGATAGGCTCGCAGGCAAAGGTCGGCATAGGCAACATAATGCCGCTTTACGCGATACCGGACGGAACCTACATATACAATATTGAGAGGGACCCGGGCGATGGCGGCAGGTTCGTTAAGTCGTCAGGGAACTACGCGGTCGTCATCTCAAAGGACGAGAGGTTCGTCTACATAAAGATGCCGAGCAAGAAAATCATAACGTTCAATCCGGACGCAAGGGCGCAGATAGGCGTGATAGCCGGGGGCGGCGTCAAGGACAAGCCGCTGCTCAAGGCAGGCACCGCATTCCACAAGCACAGGGCAAGGCGCCACCTCTGGCCAAAGAACAGGGGGGTGAAGATGTCGCCGTTTGACCACCCGTTCGGCGGGAAGCAGCACCACAAGGGCAAGTCAAGCAGCGTGGGCAGGAACGCCCCGCCGGGAAGGAAGGTCGGCCACATAGCGTCAAGGCAGACGGGCAGGGGCGCAAAGGCCATCAGGAAAGAGGACCAGCAGTGAGGTGAATGAGCATGTTGAAAAAGCCGCAATACAGGGGAATGGAAGACACTCAGCTCAAGGACATGCCTTTGGAGGAGTTCGCGAAGATGGCGAAATCCAGGGGGAGAAGGGCCATACTTAGGGCGCTGAAGGGCATGAACATAGAATACATGCAGCTGATTGACAAGACAAGGGCCATGAAAAAGAAGAAAATCAGCAAGCCAGTCAGGACGCACTGCAGGGAAGCGGTGATAATCCCCGAATGGCTCGGCATGGCGTTCAAGGTCTACAACGGAAGGGAGTGGAAGGACGTCGAGATAACGGTTGAGAAGCTCGGCCACAGGCTCGGCGAGTATAGCTACACAACAATATTCGGGAAGCACTCGGGACCCGGCATCGGAGCAACCAGGGGAAGCAAGTTCATCTCGGTCAAGTGAGGTCGTGCACATGTATTCGCTTAAGGCAAAGGACGAAACGAAGGCCGCGAAGGCGAGGCTGGAAGGCGTTGACGCCAGCTTCAAGGACCTTGCGGAAGTGTGCGGCAACATCAGGGGAAAGCCAATAGCAAAGGCCATCTCGCTGCTCGTGAAGGCAAAGAAGGCCGAGATTCCTATCCTGTATAGGAGCCACAACAAGCATCTCGGGCACAGGAGGGGGCTTGGCGGCAGGAAGGGCAGGTATCCCATCAAGTCAGTCGCCATAGTTCTGAAGGTCCTGCAAAGCGCGATAGCGAACGCAAGGGCCAAGAGCCTTGCAGAGGACAGGCTCGTCGTGTGGCACGCGTGCGCGAACAGGAAGATGGTGTTCAGCAGGCTGCAGCCGAAAGGCCTGAGGAAGAAGCACGACTTTTCAACCTCAAGGATTGAAATAATATTGACAGAGGCGCCGGTCAAGGCGGAACCCACGAAGAAGGGGAAAGAGGCGAAGGCGCCCAGTAAAAGGTGAAATTGCATGGTAATGAAGAGCATCAGGAAGAAGTTCATAGAGGAGCCGGTCCTGAAGAAGAGGATAGTCGAGTTCCTTGAGAACTACTTCTCCAGGGTGTGGATAGCGAACATAGACATCAAGCGTTCCCCGATTGAGACGAGGATTTACCTGGAGGTCATGGACCCGAGGGGATTCATGAACCGCAAGAGCAGGATAATATCCAGGGCCGCGCAGCTGCTTTCCACCGAATTCAAGATTGAGAACCCGAAGATAAGCCTCATTGAGATAAAGAATCCGTGGCTTGAGCCCAGGATTGTGGCCCGAAAGGCGGCAAAGGATTTGGAGATGGGCAAGAAGGCGCGTTCCGTGCTCTATAAATTGTTATCCAACATCATGCAGAACGGCGCTGTAGGCGCAGAGCTGATTGCGCACGGAAAGCTCGGGGCAAAGGGCGCAAAGTCAAGGAAGATAAAGGTTTATGCAGGATTCGTGCCGAAGGCCGGCAACCCGGTCAAGGAAGTAAGGACGGTAAAGTATGCGATAGTGACAAAGTCGGGAATCATAGGGATTACGGTCAGGATTGCGCCGCCAGGCATCTATCTGCCTGACAAGATGAAGCAGATAGCGAAGGCGGAGCAGGACAAGACAGACGCTGCTGCAGCCCAGGAAGGGGCAGCGGTTCCGCCGGCGGAAGGCGCGAGCAAGGAGGGTGTTGAGAATGCCGTTGCCAAAGGCTAAAGACTTCAGGGAAAAGACGGAAGAGGAGCTTGCGAAGGACCTGGCCAACTTCGGCAAGGAGATTGCGACGCTGCCGGACACGAAGTACGGCCGGAAGCAGTCCCTCAGGAAGCTTGTCGCAAGGATTCTGACTGTAGTTAATGAAAGAATAAGGGCGCAAAAGGCAAAAATGCCGAAACAAACAGCAAAAAAGGCAATCAAGCCCAAAAGGCCAAAGCCGGACGCTTCCAAAATATACAGGCAGCCGGCTCAGCCCAAACAGGCACAAAAACCAGCAAAAGCCCCAAAGAAACAGGCCCAAAAGCCTAAGACGGCAGCCAAGGCGAAAAAATGACAACATTTAAAAGGCTATATACGCAAGAGTGGAAGAGGTGCAACAAGATTGGGTGAAATATGCCAAACGTGCGGTTTGCCTCGTGACCTCTGCGTCTGTGACCTCCTGGACAAGGAGGAGACACGGCGGATAAAGGTTTACACGGCCAAGGCGAAGTTCAACAAGCTTGTCACCGTCGTTGAGGGCCTGGAAAAGAAGCAGATAAAGGAGACCCTCAAGGAACTCAAGAGGAAGCTGGCATGCGGAGGGTCAATAAAAGAGGAGTTCATCATTCTCCAGGGGAACCACATGAAGCGGGTTCCGGAGATTTTGGTGTCCATGGGCTTCAAGAAGGAAGCGATGGAGTCGGCATAGGCCGCATAAGCGCAGAAAACCTCGCGCTCCATGAGCTGATAGGGCTCAGGGTCCGCGTGCAAAGAAGTTCGTCCACGTACGAAGGCAAGGATGGAACCGTGGTGTGGGAGACGAGAAACACGCTCCTCATCCGCTCCGCTGGAAAGACGTGCGTGGTGCCGAAGCGCGGCAATGTGTTCGCGTTTAGCGTTCACGGGAAAAAGGTTTCCCTCGAAGGCTCGTCGCTGGAGAGGGACCCGGTAGAAAGGACCAAGAAAGGGATGGTAGCATGACGCTGGAAGAAATCAACGATGAAATAGGAAGGAAAGTCAAGGAGGAATGCATATCCTCCAGGGGAATGAAGGTCAAGGGCACCGTTGTCTCCATAAAGATGAAGAACACGGCGACCATTGAAAGGGAATTCTCCAAGACGCTCCACAAGTACAAGAGGGTCGCGATAGAGAAGAGCAAGATACACGTTCACGTGCCTGAAGGCATATCGCTCGGCCTTGGCGATGTCATCGAGGCGCAGCAGACGAGGAAGCTGAGCAGGACGAAGAACTGGGTAATAACCAGGATAATAAGCAAGGCTGTTGAGGCCAAGGGTGAATGACATGAAGGGCCTAACTTCCAAGGTAACCAAAACCCTCACTATTCTCAGCAACCTGAAATGCGACGACAACAGCGGGGCGCAGGTTCTGAAGATAATAGGGCTGCAGAGGTACAAGGGCGTCAGGAACAGGTATCCGGCTGCAGGCGTAGGCGACACAGTCATATGCTCTGTCATAAAGGGCGACACGAAGATGATAGGGACGAAGGTAACGGCAGTCATAACGAGGCAAAGGAAAGAGTACAAGCGGCCGAACGGCACAAGGATAGGGTTTGAGGACAACGCAGCAGTCCTCATAAACGAGGACGGGCTTCCGATAGGGACCGAAATAAAGGGCGTCATAGCCAGGGAAGTGGCTGAAAAGTACCCGAAGGTGTCCGCAATAGCGGCCATGGTTATTTAAGGGTGATTTGATGGGAACGATAAAATCCTCAAGAAGGAGGTTTCACGCGCCTGCGCAGCACCGCAGGAAGGACAGGCTCATGGTCCACGTTGACAAGGAGACAGGCAAAAAGCTTGGCATAACCTCGAGGTCAGTCCTGGTAAGGAAGGGCGACACTGTCAAGGTGACAAGGGGCGCGTATGCCGGGAAATCCGGGCAGGTCCTTGCAGTTGACTACGTAAAAAGCATGTTTGACATGGAAGGCATAACCAAGACCAACTCCAGGACAAAGAAGGAGGTCGCTGTGCCAATGGAGCCGTCCAATGCCGTGCTTGTCGCAAGGGGCGACATAAAGGCGCTGGCAAAGAGGCAGCCAAAAAAGAAGGAGCAGCCCAAAGAGGAAGCAAAAGAGGAAAGGAAGCAGGACGCCAAGCAGTCTGCAAGGGAGACAGAGGCGCAGGAAGCCAGGAATGCAAAGACCGAGAGCGCGCAGCTGTCCCAAAAATTGAGGAATGATTAATATGGCAAGGAAAGGACCAAGGAACCATCTCAAGAGGTCTAACATTCCGGACAAGGTCTGGATAAGGAACAAGAAGGCTTACAAGTACATCAGGAGACAGAGCCCCGGGCCGCACACCATGGGGACGTCAATGAGCCTGGGCGTGCTTATGAGGGACATCATGAAATGCGTTGACAACCTAAAGGAGGCGCAGTTCATCATGAGAAAAGGCCACGTCAAGGTTGACGGCAGGGCAAGGAAAGACTCCGACTTCCCAATTGGGTTGATGGACATAGTTGAGGTAAGGGGCGCGGCGTACAGGATAGTGATAGGCCAGCATGGCAGGTACGAGGCAAAGGAGACTGACAAGAAGGACAAGAAGCCGCTCAAGATAACCAGGAAGGTTTCGCTTTCAAAGGACAAATTCCAGCTTACGTTCCACGACGGCAAGACTAAAACGACGAATGACAACAGCCTTGCGGTCAACGACGTGGTGCTGTTTGACATCGCGAAAAAGGACATGGCTGACGTTGCAAAGCCGGTTGTCGGCTCAATGTGCCTCATAACGGAAGGAAGGCACTCCGGCAAGAAGGGGACGATAACGAAGATAAGCGGGACCGAGGTCAAGGACGTCACGATAGACGTGGACGGGAAAGCCATAATCACCAGGTTCAATTACATCTTCCCGATAAAGGAGGGGTGGCTCTGATGGCAGAAGCGAAAACGGAAAAAGCCGGGAAGAAAACGGAAAAGAAGGAAAAACCCGCCAACAAAGGGGCCAACCCCATGCGGGAAATAAAAATTGCCAAGGTTACGGTCAACATCGGCGTTGGCGCGCCAGGCGAGAGGCTGGACAACGCGCAAAAGCTGCTTCAGGAGATAACGGGCATAAAGCCGCTGGTCACGAAGGCAAGGACAAGGAACCCCGTGTTCAAGCTCAGGAAGGGGCTGCCGATAGGCGCCAAGGCGACGCTCAGGAAAGAGGCGGCAAAGGCATTCCTGAAAAAGGCGTTCATAGCAGTGAAAAACATGCTCAGCAGCGAAAACTTCGACAACAGGGGCAACTTCGCATTCGGCGTAAGGGAATACATCGACTTTCCGGGCGTGAAGTACAACCCTGAAATCGGCATGTTCGGGTTTGACGTGTGTGTCACGCTGGAGAGGCCCGGCTACAGGGTGAAAAAGAGGAAGATAGCGACATCCAGCATAGGCAAGAAGCACTGGGTGACAAGGGACGAGGCAATCGGCTTCGTGAGCGGCGCCTTCGGCGTCAATGTTCAATGAATTGGTGGTCATGATGACAGATATCAAGAAGCCTGCCGAGATAAACAGGAAAAGCTTGGACAGGCAGAGGGGAAGGGGAATAAGGATGTGCAAGAAGTGCGCGACGACGAAAGGACTCATAAGGAAATACGGCCTTTACGTCTGCAGGAGATGCTTCAGGGAAATGGGCGAGGACCTGGGCTTCTTCAAGTACAACTGAAAATGGGTGTTCAACATGGCAATAGACCTGCTTTCTGACGGCCTCAACAAGATAAAGCTCTGCGAAAGGGTAGGCAAGGCGGAATGCGACGTCAAATACTCGAAGCTGCTTGCCAGCGTGCTTGACGTGCTGAAGGCTAACGGATACATAGCGGAATACGCGCAGAAGGACAACGGCAAAGGCGGGCTGCTCGCAGTGAAGCTGAACGGGAAGATAAACGAGCTGAGGTCGGTCAAGCCAAGGTTCGCGGTCTCAAGCAAGAAGTGGGTTGAGACTGAAACGAACTTCCTGCCGTCATACAACATAGGGCTGCTGGTCGTGTCCACGCCAAAGGGCGTGATGAGCAACAAGGAAGCCAAGGAGGCGAAGATGGGGGGAAGGCTCATAGCCTTCGTCTACTGAGGTGCTGCTATGAGATACGTTTCAGTTGTTGCGCCAGAAGGCGTTTCTGTTTCAATAGACGGGCGGACAGTCACTGCCAAGGGGCCAAAGGGCCAGGTCAAGGCGGAGTTCAAGGTCGTTGGCGTGAACATGTCAATCAAGGACGGGAAGTTTGAGGTGGAAGGCACAAATACCGGCTCCATCAACACAATTAAGAGAAGGGTCCTGATGTTGCTTGAGGGGGCCGCAAACGGATTCTCGCGGAAAATGGTCATACGGTATGCGCACTTCCCGATAAAGGTGAGCGTGAAAGGCAGCACGCTTATGATAGACAATTTCTACGGCGAGAAGAAGCACAGGCAGGCGAAGATAGTCAACGACACCAAGGTCAAGGTCGCGGGCCAGGAGCTTATCGTGGACGGCCCAAGCATAGACGACGTGACGCAGACGGTCGCCAACATAAGGCAGGCGACCAAGACAAGGGAGAAGGACAAGAGGGTCTTCCAGGACGGCATTTACGCCGTAGGGGAATGAGGTGCCAAGCATGAACAAGAAAAAGAAGCCGGATTTCATAATTCCAAACTCAAAAAGCATAATGAGGGTCCCTTCAAGGTGGAGGAAGCCGAGGGGCATAGACAACAAGAAGAGAATACGGTTGGCCGCGCACGGCAAATCGCCGCGCATAGGCTACAAGAACAGCAGCATTGTCAGGTTCACGCACCCGTGCGGGAACTTTGAGGTGATTGTGCACAACCCGGCGCAGCTGGAAGGCCTGAAGGACGTCGTAATAAGGATAAGCGGCCCTGTAGGGAACAAGAAGAGGATTGCGATTGTGAAAAGGGCGGGCGAGCTCAAGCTGAGAGTCCTGAATCCCAAGGTCAAGCTGCGCGAAAGCAAGCCGAAAACGGGAGCCAACGAGCCAAAAGGCGGCGAAATCAAGCCAAAGCCAGAGGCCAACGAGCCAAAAGGTGAGAAGAAATGAACATGAAGACGCTCAGGAGGATAGCCGCAGAGACGCTCAAGGTAGGGAGAAACAGGATAAGGATAACATTCAATGCAGACACAAGCGAGGCAATAGGCGGCGCCATGACAAGGGCGGACGTTGCAGGCCTGGCAAAGGACGGCACGATTTATGCCGTACCTGTGAAGGGAAGGCCGAAAAAGGAGAGGCGCAAAGGCAGGGGCGAGGGAAAGAGGAAGGGAACGATGAATGCCAGGATGCCGTTCAAGGACCTCTGGATGAAAAGGATAAGGGCGCTAAGGAAATACCTTGCCACGCTTGTTGCAAAAGGCTACGTTGACAGGAAGAACAAGAGGAAGCTGTACCTTAAGATGAAGGGGGGGTATTTCAGGGGCAAGTCGGCGTTCCTTGCATACCTGAAGGACAACGGCTTCCTGCTGAAGGACGCAAAAGAGGTGAAATGACATGCCAAGAGCGAAATCCCCGATTTACGCCGTGCCTTTCAGGAGGAAGAGGGAAGGCAGGACCATATACGGAAGGAGGCTTGCGCTGCTGCAAAGCAGGAAGCCCCGTTTAGTCGTAAGGAAGACAGGCAGGGGCCTGGTGCTGCAAATGGTTTCTTTCATGCCAGAAGGGGACAGGACCATCGTGGCAGTCAACACAAAGAAGCTCAAGGAATACGGATGGGTTCCGAAAAGCAACATGCCGACAGCTTACCTTGCGGGCCTGCTCATAGGCAAGCTTGCAAAAGGCAAGGGCATAGCGAGCGCGGTGCTGGACATCGGAAGGCACACGCCGACAAAGCAGAGCATAGTCTTCGCAGCCATGAAAGGCGCGATGGACGCGGGCGTGGAGTCTGCGATGGGCATGGAGCTTGACGAGAACAGGCTGAAGGGAGCCCATATCGCGGAGTACGCAAAGCTCATAAAGGGGGACAAGGAGCGCTACGCCAGGCAGTTCTCCCAATACATTGAGGCGAAGGTGGACCCGGAAAGGCTAACGGAGCTTTTTGAGAAGGTCAAGGCCAAGATAATGGAGGGTTGATTGTTATGGCAAGGTATGGAGGGTTTATGGCTATGTCAATAGGAGACTGGGAGCCAAGGACCGAACTCGGAAGGAAGGTCAAGAGCGGGGAGATAACGAACATTGACGACATACTGAAGGCGGGCAAACGCATACTGGAGCCGGAGATAGTGGACATGCTGCTTCCTGAGATAAAGACTGAAACAGTCAAGATATCAACGACGCAGAGGGTGACGGATTCTGGAAGGAGGATGAGCTTCAAGGCCATAGTGCTGGTCGGGGACGGAAACGGCCACGTGGGCCTTGGGGTCGGCAAGGCTGCGGAGACAGGCCCTGCCATAGACTACGCGACAAGAAGCGCCAAGAAAAGCCTGATGTATATACCAAGAGGCTGTGGCTCGTGGGAATGCAGGTGCGGGAGCGGCCACTCTATACCGTTCGCTGTCAGCGGCAAGCAGAGCTCCACCACGGTTGAGCTGAAGCCTGCGCCAAGGGGCCTTGGACTGGCTGTCAATGACAACATCAAGATTGTGGCCTCGCTGCTCGGCATAAAGGACATATGGGGCCAGGCAAGGGGCTCTACGGACAACGTGTACAATTCGCTGGTCGCCACGCTTAAGGCGCTGAAGAAGATACAAAAGGGTGCTGTCCAATGAACCACTTTGAAAAGATGGACAAGGAAATCATAGCGGTCATCAGGGTAAGGGGCAGGAGGAGCATGAAGCCGAAGATAGACCATACGCTTGAGCTGCTCAAGCTGAGCAGGACCAACCATGCCGTCGTTTACAAGGCGACGATGCCGATAATCGGCATGCTCAAGGTCGTCAAGGATTACGTGGCGTTCGGCAGGATATCAAAGGGGACGCTTGAGGCGCTGATAGCCAAGAGGGGCGAGAAGGGCTCAAAGAAGGCCTCGGAAGTCGTAAACCCGAAGGAGGTCGCAGAGGCCGTTTTCGCAGGCAAAAAGCTGGGCGACTACATAGACCCGGTCTTCCGTCTCGCGCCCCCGAGGAAGGGATGGAAGAACGTGAAGAAGCCGGAGCTGCTTGTGCCCGAGAGCGGGGACATAGACGGCATTATCAAGAGAATGATGTGAAGGGGATACTCATGACCAGAAGATATGCCAGGAAGACCGGGAAATGGAGGGGCTCAAGCAGCCACGGCTGCGGAAACTGCAAAAACAGGAGAGGCAAAGGCAACAAGGGCGGAAAGGGCCGGGCGGGAAAAGGGAAGCACAATAAGCACAAATGGACCTACATGGTTGCCTATGAAAGGGACAGGATAGGCAAGAGGGGCTTCGTGCCGCTCAGTTCCACTCATTGCGAAAAAACAATCAACCTCTGGGAGATAAACGGGCTTGTGGAGCAGGGCAAGCTTGAGAAAGAAAAGGACAGGTACGTGCTTGACTTTGAAGGCAAAATCCTTGGCTCCGGATTGCTAAACTATCCGCTCAAGGTGAAAGCCAAGGCCATAAGCGATAAGGCAAAGGCCAAGATTGAAGCCAAGGGAGGCTTAGTCGAGGTCTCGGCCTGAGGTGCCCCATAATGATACAAGAGATATTTGAGTTCCTGGGAGGGCTTGCCAAATACCTTCCGGAAGTTGACGTGCCGAAGAGGCAGCTGACAGCAAAGGAGAAGCTTTTCTGGCTTGGGGCAGTAGTCGTGGTCTATTTCATACTATACCACCTGACAGTTTTTGGCCTGAGGACGGGCGGCGCAGGGACCGACTTCATCCAGGTCGTTACAGCGTCAAAGACCGGAAGCTTCCTCACGCTCGGAATCGGCCCCATAGTCATGGCAAGCCTGTTCCTCCAGCTTTTCGTGGGAGCCGGGCTGCTCAATTTAAGTTTGCAGGACCCTGCGCAGAAGAGGAAATTCCACCAGATGCAGGTCGTCCTTGCCATAATAGTGGCAATACTTGAAGGTTACGCATTCGGCACCAATTTGATAAACAACGGGATGTCAGACCCTGTCATGATAGGGAAGATGGGAGGGGCGGCTGCGGTTGGGGGCTTCCTGCTCCATCTGGTGGCGTTGCAGTTCGTGCTCGGCGCCGTATTCGTCATATACATGGACGAAATAGTGCAGAAATGGGGCATAGGCTCGGGCATCAGCATGTTCATAGCCGCAGGCGTCAGCGCCACAGTCGTCAACCAGGCAATCTCAATACTGTTTCTCGGCTCCAACAGCGTGCTTGCCAAGTTCGCCGAGGGCGGGGCTAACGCAATAAGCCAGTCCATCGTGGCCATAATACCCATTTTCTCGACCATACTGATATTTTACCTTGCCATATACGGCTCGCTGCTGAAAGTCAAGATACCGATATCGTTTGCGGCGCTCAGGGCGTCCGGAAGGCCGCTGGAGCTGCCCCTTTTCTACGTTTCCAACATACCGGTCATATTCGCCGCCGCGCTGTTCATGAACGTGTCCTTTGTGCATACCGCCGTAATAGGCGCCATCACCCCTGACAACCAGGCCTGGATGGGCCCGCTTTCGGACGTTGTCTACATGCTGACGCCGTTCTACGTTGGCATAGACATGAACACCTATTTCAGCCAGCTCATGCAGCCCACGCAGTATCTCGGAATCCCGGGATGGGGCCATGCCCTTATATATGTGACGACACTTTCGATAGTCGCAGTTTTTTTCGGCCTGTTCTGGATAGAGATGGCGAAGATGGACGCAAAGAGCATAGCCGCCCAGCTCGGCCAGTATGGGGCCAACATACCCGGCTTCAGGCAGGACAGGAGGTTCCTTGAGGAGAAGCTTAACGAGTATATCACGCCGCTCACGATAGCCGGCTCGTTTGCAGTAGGCTTGCTTGCGGGGATTGCGGACCTCACTGGCGCGCTGGGAACCGGAACCGGAATCCTGCTTACCGTGATGATACTTTACCAGTTCACAAGGCAGTCGTCTGAAGTCATACAGACGTACTTCCCCAATTTCTCAAGAATCGTGCTGGGTGAATGAAAGATGTATGTCATAATGGGGTTGCCTGGCGCAGGCAAGACAACGGTCATAACGAGCCTCAGGAAGCTCATGCCCAAGCTGAACGTAGTCAACTTTGGCGACGTAGCGCTTGAGGCCGGCAAGAGGCTCTATAAGATAGAGAGCAGGGACGAGATGAGGAAGAAGCTCAGCATTGAGCAGCAGCAGAAGCTCCAGGAAGAGGCCATAGCGGTCCTTTCCAGGATGACTGACCGCAATGTATTGCTTGACACGCATTGCGCGGTGAAGACGGCTACAGGCTACCTTCCGGGGCTGCCGTTCTGGATGCTCCAGAAGCTGAAGATAAATGGCTTCATACTGGTGTCCGCAAAGCCGGAGGAGATATTCAGCAGGAGGAAGAACGACCCTGCAAGGCCCGGACGCGATGCGGAAAGCCTGGACGAGATGAAGATGCACGACGCAATAAGCCGCGGCATGCTTGCGACGTATGCGGTGCTTGCCGGGGCGCCTGCCATGATAGTGGAGAACTCGGAAGGCAAGGTTGAGGATGCCGCGAAAAAGGTAGAATCGATGCTAAGAGGAAGATGATGGACTTCATCTATGCCATAGTTGCCTTTTCCTTTGTTTACCTAGTGCTGCTTAGGGCCGTGATGCTGAAGCTGGGCCTGAAGGAGTCAAACAAGCTCAGGGAGCGGCTGAGCGCGCTTGACAAGCAGTTTTTTGAGGCGTCCAAGAAGGGCAACGCGAAGGAGATGGAAAAGCTCAACGCCGAGAAGATACCCATCTCCATGCAGATCATGAACATGCAGCTGAAGATGATGCTGCCCATGCTGATACTCTTCTTTGTCATGGTGATGGTGCTGAATGCGATGAACCCGCAGACCGGCGACGACGTTTCCATAAAGAACGTTTCATCCGTCAACCAGACTTTCGCACTGTCCAACCCGTCCATGGAGGCGTTCAGGATAGCTGGCAAGGACACGTCCAACACGTCCTTCACAGGCTACATATACATAAGCAAGGAAAGGGGCATCTACACCAACTTAACGCCTGGCTACACCATTTATCCCATAATAAAGGGCTCGGGCAACTACGACGTCTATCCAATTGAGCAGAACGGCGCAATATCCCTGAAAGCGGAAAACATTACGCAGTTTGACTCCGTGGAATTCGATTCAGGCACGGAATCCAGCGTTTTCGTCCCGCTTGACATAATAGGGATACGGTTTGTATACGGTGCGCAGGGCCTGTTCATCTTCTTTGGCTTCCTGCTTGGCATAATCGAGCAGGTGTTCATGGGCAAGGCGCTCAACAACGCCATAGAGAAGGCGATGGAAAGGCTTGAAGGGAAGAAAAGCAATTGAGTTTGGTTGCGGATCAGAGTCAAGTCATCTCATCATCAGTCAGGATTTCACCTCTCATCATCCCGCAATAATTGCCATATGCTGAGCCCTGTTTTTAAATTAAAGCCTGCTGCGCGGAAAACGCGCGCGGTTTCCCATTTTGGCTTTTTCTAAAACATTTTTGAAAAATTTTTGCAAAAAGAATTTTTGAAAATCCGCAAATAACTTTTTAAACTTAACTCTTATAAAAAATAATTGCATAGAAATGTTGGAAAGCAAGAAATTGGTTGTGGCGCCGGTTCCAGGAAGGAAATTATCGTCGTCAAAAACCCCCAACTCGAAAATTCTGTGCAGCTTTTCGCTTTTCAAAAACCTATTGGAAAAAAATGGCGCGAAAAAGGCGATTGCTGAAAAAGGAAACATTTCCTCTATACAAAAAAGGATTCTTAGGCCCTCATACCTGAACTCTGACAGGAGAAAATTGGCCAGCGGCCATTTCATGCTTGCTTCTGAAACAAGGATGCGTAAATCCGAATCTGTATCCGTAAACCCTAAGAAAAAGGAAGACGTAAACGTTTTTGTTGATTTTGACGATTTTGAAGAGCCAGAAGTTTACAGATGGAAAAGGCCATTATTGGACGACTAACAAGATTGAATCAAGCCTCAACGATATCCTTAAAATGCGTTAATGCGACATTTGGCCTGAGGCTTCGCCCTTTCGGGCCGGTTATGCGCTTTGCAAAAAGGAGGTAGCCGTTTCCGTTGAGCCTGTATGCATATATGTCGGAGTTGGCCGGCGTTACGTCCAGTATCTTGGCAGGCCTTGCAAGAACCCTGAGCTTTACGCTCCTGTCGCCGGAATAGTAAACGAATTCCTGCAATGGCGCTCTTTTCATAGGTGTCTTTTACTGTGCAAACCTGTTTTTAAACGTATTCGTAAGTCCCGAAACGGCCATAACAAGGAATTAAAACCTTCCTTCCCCAATCAAAGCCATGGCAAAGGTTTACGTCGTTAATGATGACAAGTGGATTGAGGTTGCGGACGGCACGAAGCTTATTGCGCTCCAGAACCAGAGTAGCATACTCTTCGCCTGCGGCGAGGGCGTGTGCGGCAGCTGCCTTGCGACCATAAAGGAAGGGGGAGGCAACCTTGCGCCGCCCACAGACTACGAGAAGCAGATGCTCCAGAACTTCGGCGCCAAGCCCGGCCAGAGGCTGCTTTGCCAAGCGGTTATAAACGGCGGCGAGGCCAAGATAGAGCAATAGGCTATCCCTTTTTTACCCTCGCTATGAAGAACCCCTCGCTGTTGAGGTCTTTTGGGGATATTCTCCACGTTTTCCTGAATTCGTTGCCAAATTCAGCCAATCCGGAGCTGTGCGGCAGCTCAAGGCCGATGGTTTCAAGCTTCGCGTTTTCAAACTTCTCTAAAAGGTACCTAATAACGCCCTCGTTTTCCTTATCCGTTATCGTGCATGTTGAATAAACAAGCGTTCCGCCTGGCTTCAGGGCCTTGAAAGCCGAAGAAATCATCTTTTTCTGCACGTCTGGCATGACTATGAGGCTTTTGCTGTTTATCCTTTCCCAGGCATAGGGATGGGAGCCCAGCGCCGTGCAGGGCGCATCCAACAGCACCTTGTTAAACATGTTTTCCATGCCAAGGTTTTTGCCGTCTAAGGATATGACTACGGAATTTAACGCGCCAAGCCTCGCTACATTGGACATTAAGGCATCAAGCCTTTCCTCCTGGTCGTTGGCAACTGCAGCCCCCCTATTCTCCATTAACATTGCAATTTCAGTGAATTTGCTTCCGGGGGATGCCGCAACGTCCAGTATAATATCTTTTTCGCCAAAAGAACCAAAAACAAGCGGAACCACTGATGATGAAAGGCTCTGCGGATGGATCCATCCGCACTTGTAGTCCAGCGTCTTTCCGGGATTGCCCTCAACGACGCTGAACATGAACGGAACTGGGGTCTTCTCAAGGACAAGGCCTGATTTTGCAAGATACTCGTTTATGGGCATCTTGAGCGTGTTTACCCTTATGAAACTCTTCGCAGCCTTGAGCTGCGCGATGTATTCGTTGTCCTTTTCCATTTGGATGATTGTTCTGCGGGAGATATTTAAATGCTATCTCCATATCAACAACCATGGCTGCGCTCAGGCTGGTTTCCTGGAACGTCAACGGCATAAGGTCCTGCTGGAAAAAGGGATTCCTGGACATATTCAAGGCCAAAAAGCCCGACGTCGTTTGCATCCAGGAAGTCAAGGCCTCCAAGGAGGACATGCCAAAGGAATTGGCTTACGTTCCCGGCTATTCGCTTTACCATTTTCCTGCCAAAAGGAAGGGCTATGCAGGCACCGCAGTCTATTCAAGGATTAAGCCGCTTGCAGTCGTTTACGGCATCGGCGAAAAGAGGTTTGACGACGAAGGAAGGGCCATAACGCTTGAGTTTGACAAATTCTGCCTTGTGAACGCCTATTTTCCAAACTCCCAGCACGGCCTTGGGCGGCTGGATTTCAAGCTGGAATACAACCGGCTCATCCTTGCTTATATCAAGGGGCTGGAAAGGTCAAAGCCGGTTGTCGTCTGCGGCGACTTCAATGTTGCGCACAGGGGGATAGACCTTGCCAATCCCAAGCAAAATGAAAAGAACGCAGGGTTCACGATTCAGGAAAGGGATTGGTTCGCTGATTTTCTTTCCAAAGGGTTTGTTGACACGTTCAGGATGTTTGAATCCGGAGCCGGGCATTACACCTGGTGGGGATACAGGTTCAACCTTCGCGCACGGAACATTGGGTGGCGCGTGGATTATTTTGCTGTTTCGGAATCGCTCAGGAAAAAAATAAAATCAAGCAGGATTTTGAAAGATGTTTTGGGCTCGGACCATGCCCCAATCGTGCTTGAGATTAACATTTAAAACTATGTTATAATTTCTAATACTATATTATTATAATGGCATTTATACCAAAACAGGGCCTTGGGCATACCAAACCAGGCCATTTTACGCGGTTCACAAAGCCAGAAATTCTGGTTGATCTGTCTATTATAAGAGTATGTTAGAAATTATAATAATCTATTATAAGTATTACTTTAGCTATTTCGCATGCTGGAACCTAGCCCCCAGAAGCAAAAAGGTGCCCCTTTTTTAGGATGTTTTATTATAATAGTCTTTTAGAAAAGATAAGATGTTATTATATCTGAGAACTCGTTTACTAATATGGTATAGCAAAAAACCGCGCTGTTTATGTCTGTTTACTTATATGCGAAACAAACAAGGAACGCCAAAACCGCGTTCAGGGAATTGGGTTTACCATTATGATATTGTTGTGCAACCCTGGAACTTGGAACCCCCCTGATTTGCCAAAAGTGCCTGAAAGGATGGTTTTGGCCTTGTTAAGGTTACTGAGGTGGGGTATTCTTCTTAATCCAACCAGTTGTATCCCTTACCTCTATGAATTATTTTTGTTATCCTTACTTCCTGATTTATTATTGAATAAACTATTCTGTAATCGCCAACTCTTAGTCTGTATAGTGCCGGATTGGCTGATCCTTCCAGCTTTTTTATATCCGCGCCGCTCCGTTTTCTGAACGGATTTTCCTTAAGGGCATCGAATGATTTTTTGACTCTATTCTTGGTTTCTTCGTCAAGTGAATATAGTTCATCCCTGGCGGATTCAGAGATTAATACGTTGAATGGCATTGTATCACTCAAATATCGTCAACATTGTAGAACTTTTCGTTTTTGAGTATGAATGCCTGCTCATCATAGAACAATTGTCTTTTTGCAAGTTCCATCAACTTGTTTAATATTTTGTCATATGTTTCGTCTTTCCTGCCATACATCTTAAGCATTTCGCGGGTTTCTTCGGATATTGATATTGTAGTAGCCATATAATCACACATAATGGTTATATACAATTATATTTTTAAACTTATCCATAATGCCTGCTCTTGTATTGATATCCATATTTAAACCCTTTTTCTGCCAACTATATCATGACGCGTTTGTTTATCATCAGGCACGCCGAACGCCATAAGATAAAAACCCAGGCAGACGTGCCAAAGGTGCTGCTGACTAAAAAAGGGAAAGCCCATGCCAAACAGCTCGGAGTGCTGATGAGGATGAAACTCAACTCTGATAAGATAAGCATAGTCACAAGCAGGTATGAAAGATGCTTCCAGACAGGCACATCTTTCTCATGGGGGTACGGCCTAATCAATGTTTCAATGCTACAAAAGGACCCGAATGACTTTCTGCACCGCGTTTTCAGGTACGGACTGCGACTGGAAAGGCGGCGTGCATACAACCATATCTTCAAGCATGAAATATATGGAGATACGATGAGGCTTTGGAAAAGAGGGCATTACAAAAATATCCTTGTGAACCCGCAATGGCTCTTCAGCGCCATGCTGCAGTTGGCCGAGCTGTCAATGACCGACACGATGTTCATCTTCGCCCACGACATAAGCGTGTCCGCAGTCGGCATATGCAATGGCATAACCGAGCTTTACTCAAAAAAGCCGGGCTTCCTGCATGGAGTGTATACAAATGACCACAAGAAGGGAGAATGGAAACCTTTTGTTCCTAGCGAGAATATGAACTTACTACCAAAAATAGATTAGAAATAAAAAAATAATCAGACTTTTATCCTAAGCAGCAGTATCGCCAGCACGATTATGGCCAGGATTGCGCCAACTACCATCCACAGCCCCCCAAGGCTGAAGCTCGGTGTGGAATTGTTTGGTGTAGCCTGCGCGGGCTGGCTGCCGGTTGTATGGGTTGCCTGCGTGCTGCCGCTGGCATTCGCCTTGGGCGAGGTTGCGTTCTGCGCTGGCGCCGAATTGTTCGCGACAGAAACCGTAGTTGTCTGCCCGCCGGCTATGTGCGGCTGGATTCCTGCGCGGCAGTTGCTCTGGCATGACAGGCAGGCGCTTGTGTTGTCCTGCGGGCCATGGCAGAACCCGCCGTCCGAGTCCCACTGGCCGTTGCCGCATGCGTTGGTGCAGCAGTCCTTGAGGCAGGTCATTGGGGTCGAGCCCGTGACGTGCATTACCGAGAATCCCAGGCCTGCAAGGCCCAGAACCAGCATAAACATCAGTATCTTCATTGTTGGCACCTAATGTAATATGCGTGAAACCGTTTAAAAGTCCATTGGAAGGATTACATACCTTTTTAAACGCTTAATCACACAATAGACGCATGGCCCACGAGGCAAGCAAGGACAAAAAAGCCGGCATAGGCGAACCAAAAAAGCAGCCGTTAAATGAAAAGCTGAAGGTGGAATCAGACAAAGCGGATGACTTCAGTGCAGCCAAGACAACGAAAATACCGGGTCCGGGAATAACTACAGATTTTCCCCTAAATAGGAAAGAAAGCGCCGCTACGCCCCTAATGAACGCTGTGCTGTGCGCCGAATTGAATTACAATGCGAAAAAGGCAGGCTTGCCGCATTATAAGAAGATAGAGGAGCAACTGCTGGAAACCGCGGGCATAGTCTCCAACGAGCAATACGCGTTTGTAATGATAGACATAGGCTCGCCTGACACGGGTAAATTCACGTCAGCATGCGGCACCGCAGCCCTTCCTGTCTTTTCCAATGTGGATGTGATAAGGTTCCTAAGGGAAAACGGCGTAAACGGCATAATCGGCGTGGTTTACGACCATGAGGCCCAGGATACGTACGATGGAAAGAGGGTACCGCTCAGCGCCATAGTGCTGCCCATAAATGAAGAACGCGGCAGGAAGTTTGAGGAAATAGTCTCAAGGATAGGCGGCAGCTTCAGGTGCGAAAAATTGAATCTTGAAACAATAAACAAGGACGACTTAAGCTGCAAGTGGCATTGGACGATATACGAGTCGGAATGATGCGCCTTTTCCTGTTTTTAGCTCCATAGAAACATTTAAAACACGTTAGCCTATGATTATACACTATGTCAAAACAAATGCTGGTTGAACGCGCCAAAAAAGGCTGGAAAACCAATCTTCAATCCTATAAGGATGCCATTGACGAAGGCACAATGCCAAAAATAAAGGTAATGGTAAATGGGCTGCCTGGCAAGATGGCGACTGAACTCGCAAAAAAGCTCATAGCATCAAAGAGATTTGAGGTGCTTCCGTATTCGCTTACTGGCCAAGAGATAAACATTGGCTCTTTTGAGGTTAATCCCATTGCTGTTTATGAATTACTCAAGCCCGACGCCAGGGAGGCGTTTATTGGAAAGATTTCAACCCAAAAGCCCGATGTTTCCATTGACTTTACGCATCCCTTGGCAGTCAACGCCAATGCGGAATTTTACGCAAGGCACAAGCTGAATTTTGTGATGGGGACTACGGGCGGAGACAGGACCAAGCTGGAACAGACAGTGGTCGATTCAGGCATCATGGCAGTCATTGCGATGAACATGGCCAAAGCCATTGTCGCTTTCCAGGCAATGATGAAGCATGCGGCAGACACCTACCCTGATGCTTTCAAAGGGTATGTTTTGGAGATTGTTGAAAGCCACCAGCAAAAAAAGGCAGACACGAGCGGAACCGCGAAAGCGCTTGTGGCCAATTTTAACGCCCTTGGGATACCATTTCGTGTAGGCCAGATAAAGATGATTCGGGATCCGCCAAAGCAGCTTGAAATGGGCGTCCCTGAAGAGGCGCTGGGCGGCCATGCTTGGCACACGTACACGCTGAAATCCGCAGAAGACGGCGTATTGATGAGCTTTACCCACAATGTGAACGGAAGAAGCGTATACCTGCCAGGCACCATTGACGCAGTAGAATACCTTGGCTACAAGGCCGCGCTTGCAAAAAGGGGAAAGTTCCTTTCAATGGTTGAAAACCTGGGCAGGGCAGCCGGCATTAAGAAAAAGGGCAAAGTTTACACTATGATGGATGTCCTGAAGGGCAAATGACCTTTCCTTGGTTTTGCCTGCCATAAGAGGCTATTTTAAAAGGATTTCTGCACCCGTATTGATACGGGCCTCCATAGCTCAGCGGTAGAGCGACCGCCTTGTAAGCGGTAGGTCGTGGTTTCAATTACCACTGGAGGCTTTTAAAGGCAGTATAAAAAGGCCTGTCCGGGCGTGGGTTGGGCTACCCTGGCTTCCGTATAGGAAAGGCACCAAAGAACACATATGGCTATAAAAACCAACATTTAAAAACACTTATTTATATAATATGTAGCAAAATGGTGATGCGATGCCCCACAAGATAGCCAAGAGAAAGGTTATTCCCGCTGCTAAAAAAAATGCAACTGCAAAAAAAATAAGGACATGGGAGAACTCAAAGGATGCTGCTGATGCTATTTTAGGGGATTGCGTGGAGCTCGAGCCGTCCAAAAAACTAAGGAAAATCAAATTCGTCGACGCAATAGGCCTTCTCAACAGTTGCAACGAAGAGATGCATAAATTGGATGCCGCGATTGGCGCAAAGACCAAGGAGCTGAAAAAGCTCCGGGAGGAAGGCGAAAACCAGGCTGCCATGCTGGACGCAGCAATGCATGCATACGAAACAGCCTCCACGAACAATGAACGCATTGACGCCAGGCTGGTGGCCATTGAAATGGAGATAGCCTCAAAGGAGCTGGAGGCAACTGGCGCAAAGTCGGCGGCAGAGGAGCTGAAGAGGGTGTATGACATAGCCAGAGGGAGGCTTAGCCAGTTTGTGGCAACCCCGAACGGGCCTGTAGACGAATCCTTTGGCAGCATTGAGCGGCTTATGGCATTGTCTACCGAGAAGCTGGGGCAGGCGTCTTCGCTCAAATCGCAAATGAAGGCGTTTGAGAAACAGGCAACGGAGGAGCAGAACAGGGAGGACATGCTCGGCGAACATGTGATGGACCTGCGGGACAAGCTGGAGCTCAACGTTGAGCAGATTGCAGGGCTGCACGGGGCGCTTTCGTTCCTTAATGCAAAGAGAATAGAAAAACAGGACGACATCGCCATAATATTGAAGAAATCAGGCTTTGGGGAGATAAGCGCGCTCGTGTCAACGCTCAGGGCCCAAATTGATGAGGCGAACCGCACGATAGTGGCCACTCAAATGACGGCCAATGCCGATATATCCAACCGGGACGGCATGATAACGAATCTCAAAGGCAATGTCAAGGAACTGCGCATCCTGGTCAGCGAACAGAAAACCAGATTCGATGCTCTCTTGGTGAAGGCAAAGGGGATAATAGGTACAAAGGAGAACGCAATACGGACCCTTGAGTGTGCGATTGCTGCTCCCGAAGCTTCCGGTGAGAGGATAATCAAAATGACCAGAGTGATAGCCGCATTAATGGAAAGGCTCGCAGCTGCCGGCAGGGAACAGCCCAAGGCTGGAACGCGCGGAAGGGTAATAGGCGTCATGCCGTCCAAGGACGAGGAGCTTAAAGAGACACGGGGGAAACTGGCTGAAATGTCAAGAAACTATGAACAGGCCATAACCAGGCACGGCAGGCTAAAGGCAGCGCACGAAAGGACCGTGGCCATGGTCGATAGGCATGTCTTGGTGATGGATTCCATATTGTCCCGCCCGTTCAGCAAGGGCGCCGCAAAGAAGAGCCTGTCGAAGTTCAGAAGCGCCTTCAAGGCACTGGACTCTTCAATGACCGGCAATACAGACCGTTGAAGCGCGCCTTGCCTGGAAAACTGATATTGCAGCAAAAAAGCCCTGATGTGGCCATGGGGCCAAAATATTGCCGCTGAAGCAGGGTCTATGGCTTTTTCCGAAGCGGCGCACGCTTTAAAAAGGCGGAAGCGAACCGATGTTTTTTATATCCTTTCCTTCACATGCGTCTTGGTGTTATGATGTTCGGAAAAGTGGAGCCAGGAAGCAGTATAATACACAGCATAAGGAGCATGAAGCTTGAGCCTGTTGAGGTAATACGGGGCGGGGCAGTGACCTGCACGTTCGCAGCAGACGCAGGAAGCGAGGTAAACGTGCTCGTTTATTCTATATTGGACCAGAAGAACATAGACGAATTCAGCATGGCGGCAAACGGCAACCTGCAGAACTTCAGGGTCAGCACCGCGCCTCTTTCCCCTGGCGAATACATGGTAAAGATCCAGAGCGGAAGGGATTTCAGGAGCGGAAAGTTCAACGTTGTGTGAGGTTTAAGGCGATGGAAGAGGGAGAAGGGAAATTCATATACAGCCTTTCCGAGCTGAAGGACAAGGCGCCGAAGTTCTTCGGGGTTAAGACCGGCACAAAGCTGGACAACATGTTCTACATTACAGAATACGATGAAATATCAAAAAGGCCGGTGAAGAAGATACTGGGCGGCATACCCTACCTGTCAGTGATGAACGTGGTAGGGATACCGGATACGGGCAAGAGCGTGTTTGTGGAGCAGTTCGCCATAATGCAAGCCTCGCTTGGCTACAAGGTGCTTCTTGTGACTACGGAAAACCCATCCAACTTCTTATACAAGAGTTTGCTTTCGCGCTCATACGCCATGGGCATAAACTTTGACGAGATAACTGACAACTTCCTGGTCATAGACGCGACAAGGGAGGACGCGCTCAGGAACAACACAAAGAGGCTCCTCGGGCTGATGAACTACGCCATGGAAAAGAAGAAGAGCACCATAACGATAATAGACTCCATAACGGGACTTTACGAGCACAAGGAGCTGGAGGCGAGGCAGATAGTGAGGCAGGTGTTCAATTTTCTTAAGGAAAGGAAACAGACCGCAGTCTTCGTTTCACAGAAAAGGTCGTCGCAGGACTCCCAGAGTTCGGAAGCTGCAGGCGGGCTTGGCGTGGCGCACATAGTCGACGGGACCATAGTCATGGACAAGAAGGTGCTGCAGACGAAGTATGAGGAGATGTTCTACAACATACCGGTCGGCTCGCTTTTGAGGACGATAAGGATAGACGGCTGCAGGGTCGCCGGCCATGACACGGAGACGTACCTGATGGACATAACGGATTTGGGCATTGTGGAGGTCAAGGAAAGGCTTTCCACGTCAGTCAAAAGATAGTTATACCCTTTTTCTCAGGAAAAGGAACCAAAGCAGGAACAGCATGGCTACGACGAATATGACCATGCCGGACGATATCAGCTGTATGCCGTATTCAATGCCTATGCGGGGGAAGTCCCATATGCTGTACATCTCCCTTATGTTGTCCTTGCATGGGTAAAGCAGCTGCTGCGACGCCAAAGGATTCAGCCAGGCGCAGAGGTTCCTGGAAGGCGAATAAAGCAGTATCTTGTCTGCAGGCGTCACATAATTCGGGTCCATTTTTACGTATGTGCCGTTGGCCGACTGCACGTAATATTCAACGTCCTGCAGGGCCTGCATGCTGGAAGCGTCGTAGGCCTGGTACTGCTGCGGCATCGTCTGCGCAAAGCATAGCGAAAGCAGCGCAAGAACCAAAAAAACTATGCTTCTCATGGCATTTCACTTCCTTATCCTCTTCATTGCCTCCTTTATCGCGGCTATGGGCAGTTCCGCGCACCCCTTCATCTGGAAGTTGGACGTTACGTCAACGCCCATCAGCTTGTTAACGTAAGCCATGTCTATCTCCCCAAGATGGTTTATAGGCTTTCCGATTATGTCGCCCATGAGCATGGATGACACGACCACGCCGACGAAGCAGGAAACGCGCTCGAACGAGGCGTCCTCGACCTTTCCGTCCCTTACCTTCAGGTATATCCTTATGTTGTCGGCGCAGCTGACATAGGATTCCGCGCTTATGACATCCGGCCCTTCCAGCTTGCCCATGTGCTTCTTCTCGTTGAATATGCCGATGTATTTGTCATAGATGTCGGAGTCTGCCATGGCGTCACCTGAACCCTATGGCGCTGAGCGCATCCAGCAGCGCGTCAACGTCGCCCTTGTCATTGTAGACGTAGAAGCTGGCCCTTGCAGAGCCTGTTATGCCCAGCCTCTTGTGCAGCGGCATGGCGCAGTGGTGCCCGCCCCTTATGGCCACGTTTTTGGCGCTGAGGAAATACGCGACGTCGTTTGCGTGCATTCCGTCCACGTTGAACGCCACGACACCGGCCTTCTTTGAGACGTCCTTTGGCCCGTACTGCGTTATCTTCTTCATTTCGGACATCCTTTCAAGCAAGTATTTTGTGAGTTCCATCTCGTGTTTCCTTACTTTTTCCATGCCAATCCGTTTCAGGACCTCTATTGCCTTCGAAAGGCCAACCGTCTCAGCAATGGGCGGCGTTCCTGCCTCGTATTTGTAAGGTACGCCCGAGAACTCCGTGCCTTCCACCCCAACCGACTTTATCATGTCGCCTCCGAAAAGGAACGGCCTTGCCTTGTCAAGCGCCCCGTCCCTGATGTACAGCACGCCTATTCCGGTCGGCCCGAGCATCTTGTGGCCGGAGAACGCGGCAAAATCGCATCCCGCGTCCTTGACATTGAATTCCGCATGCGGAACGGCCTGCGTTGCGTCTATGACTGAAATGGCATTGCTGTCCCTTATCTCCTTGCATGCCTTTTTCATGTCGTTCAGCGTGCCCAGCACGTTGCTGGCCGCGGAAAGCGCGTAAAGGCCGGCCTTCGGAAGGGGCCTGAAGAAGCCTTCGTCGTCAATGTCAACATAATGGATTTTCTTTTTCCTGTAGCCCGCGATTGTCTGCCAAGGCACGAAATTTGAGTGGTGCTCCATTACGGAAACCGCATAGGAATCCGGCTCCAAAACGTATGCCGCGAGGTTGAGGGCCTCTGTGGCGTTCTTGGTGAAGACAATCTCTTCCGGCTTTGCCCCGATTAGGGATGCGGCCGCCTTCCTTGCGTCCTCATAGGCGTTCGTGGCCCTTTCGCTTAATTTGTACATGCCCCTGTGGATGTTGGCATAGCTCGTTGAGTAGAAATCCGACATTGAGTCTATCACTTCCTTAGGCTTCTGGGTTGAGGCCGCTGAATCAAGGAAAATGAGCCCAGGATTGTTCCTGAATATCGGGAATTCCTCTTTCGGCATTAACGGTTTATCCATACGGAACGTTGGCAAAGGACAATTTTTAAACCATTAAGTTCAATTATTGAACTTACCTGATCTGATTTTTAATATCTTTGGCGCATAACAAAGGCATGCAGGAAAAGAGTAAACCCAAAGAGAATGCGCCAACAGGTAAATTGGCATCAAAAATGGACATCAAGCCAAGTGAGAAGCATATATTATCTAAACAAAGGCAGGATTGGCTCAATAATAAGCTTATCGATGCCGCAAAACGGGGCTATGATGACAAGTTAATCCGGCTCATCAAAAAAGGCGCAAACGTCAACGCCAAGGACAATGACGAACTGACAGCGCTTATGCATGCCGCAAGGGTCGGGAGCATAGAAACCTGCAAAATTCTCATTGAGCATAAAGCAAAAATTGATATGAGGAACAGGAATGGCGATACAGCGCTTATTCATGCTGCATTAAACGGAGAGACTGAAATCTGTGAACTCCTGCTTGAGCATAAAGCCAATATTGATGCAAAAGACACTGATGGCATAACAGTGCTTATGCATGCCGCAAGGGGCGGGAGCATTGAAACCTGTAAATTCCTGCTTGAGCATAATGCCTATATTGGGGTAAAGTCCAAAGACGGAAAAACAGCATTCATGTGGGCTATATGGCATCAACACGAAGAAACAGCAAAATTCCTGAAGCTTTATTCTATAAAAAAGATTCTGGGCAAGGCATTTCTTTCCAGATTTGACGAATGCATCGCCTAATTGTTCTACCTGGCCCCGCCGCCTCCTCCGCCGTGGCCGCCGCCCCCGAAACCGCCGCCGCCAAACCCGCCATGGCCTCCGTGGGAAGGGGACATCGCCATCGCATGGGAGTTTACGGCATAAAAGCCGATTGCGGCGAACCGCGTTGTCCGGTTAAGGGAAAGGTATGCGGAATCCGACATCTCCTTGCCGTATTGCCTCATCTGGGATATCGCCTTTTCTGCAACGCCGAGCGCGGTCGCGTACACAAGCCAGTTTTTCCACATCAGGATTTCCTCCTTGCCGTACTTCTGTATCATGCCGTAATTGGAAAGCAGGTTGGAGAATGCGTCCCATTTTTTCTTTTCTATTATCATTTCATGGGTGTATTTCCCGAAAAGGTATTCGCCGAACGCTATAATCATTACAAGCAACGCAGAAAGGAAGACCATCAGGGGAAGCATCACGTCCCATGAGTATGCGGAGGCTGCGCCACCGAAAAGCCATATTGAAGCAAGCAGCGAGCCTGAAACGAACGCCTTTGCTGCGTCGTAGCCCTTCTGGTCAAATGCCGATTCTGCGAGCCTTTTTGCGCAAGTCCCGGTGTTTTTGGCATTTGGGTAGTCGGAAACCTTGCTGAAGTCAGATGCGAAAACTGCGGCAAGGGACCTGTTTGCAGTAAGGTTGGGCTTCACGGCCTGCGCATCAAATACGCACTGGCCGTTCTGGCTTTTTGTGCCATATGAAGAAAGTAGGTTAACGACGTTGGTTTCATACTCGTCAAGGGCCTGGCCTTCCGGGACGCCATTGTAGATTATCTTGTTTTCGCTTTCTATCTTGATTATGCCCCTTGACTCAAGGTCCATCAGCGTTGCATAAAGCGCGTTGCTGTCCATCCTGTCAGGGGTCCCGACAAACAAAAGGTTGACTTCCCACGGTTTCCGTTTCTCATTGGGTACGGTGTGCAGCGTGTCTATGTCAAAAGGCACAGCGTCCTCCTTGCCGAACCTTTCATACAATAGGAAAAGGGCTGCTATGAAGCCAATTGCGAGCAATGACAGGACTATTATCCTGTAGTCAAAAACCGCCTTGTCCAGCGAGGCCGCAAGCCTGGTCCTGTCAAAATCCGGCTTTATGGCGTAATTGACGTCCTTGTAGCTGGAAAGGTAGCCTGGATTGGAAAGAAGAGCCCTGACGCTGAACGGCACCTGCGGGCCCATTGCACCCATCTCAACCGAATTGCCGGATATGCTGCCATACGGATATGTAAACAGCTCCTGTATCGCGGATTTTGACGTGTTGTTGATAAACGTCACGCGCATCCTGTCCACATTCAGGCCGAAGGCATCTGATATGACGTAGTTCGGGTCAGCGAAATCGGTGCCTTTTTCATAAGGCCTTGATATGGAATAGGCAAACCTTACGTCGTAATCCCCGGCAGGTATGCCATTGTCGTCCCTGCATACGTATTCCACATAATCGCCATAGTCGTTCTGGATGAAACGGAAGCCGTAGGGGCATGACTCGGACTGGAGCGAGACTGCGGACTGGCTGTCCTTGTTTACAGATATGTAAAGCTCGTGGAATTGCCCGCCGCCTGACACGGCGTAATGCAGCGTCCTGTCTATAATAATTGAGTCATCATAAAGGGAAACTGTCACGTCCTGGAATGATACCGAGACGCCCCCTGATACGGCGCCAATGGCCTGTTTCGCTAAGTATGTGCCGCCAAGGGCAAGCAGGACGACAATGACTATCACTGCAAAGACCTTTGCCTCGCTCGTTTCCCTGTTAAGGAAGGAGGAGTGGAGTTTTGACTGCATTATCCCTCCGATGAAAACGACCGCAAGGAATGCCCAATACTCCGGAGGGACTATGGCAATCAGCCCTGAAAAGAGCAGAACCATGAACAATGCCGCTATGGCGCCTATTGCCCAGCCGATGATCTTGAGCGAAGACAGGTTGCAGTATGCGAAAAATCCGGCTGTTATGAAGGCCAGCTTGAGCAGGACTGAGAAAAGGCCGTATGAGGAAAAAATGAAGTCAATGGCCAAGGAGGATACGGCAACGAAGCCTATGAACAAAACAAGGAGGATTGCCTCAAGAAGCCAGTTTGTCTCAGGCTTCAGGGGCAAAAAAACCACGTCTTCTGCCATGCAGGTCAGATGCCTATTCAAACACTGTCGTGTCCACCCTGCCCTTTATCTCGGCCTCAAACTCAAGATAGCCCCTTTTGGCAAAGCCGAGCACCATTGCGTAGATGTTGGTCGGGAACTGCTCTACCGTGATGTTGTACTTCTGGACCTGGTCGTTGTAGAGGTAGCGGATGCGCGCAATCTCGTCCTCTATGTCCTTTACGGAGTGCTGGAGCTCAATGACGGTTTCGTTCCCCTTTAACACCGGATAGTTCTCAACAGCAACGTTTATGGCCCCAAGGATGGATTTTGCGAAGGCGTCGGCCTGCTGCGCCTGCTCAGGCGTCGTGAACTTCATTGACCTGTACTTGGTTATCTGCTCAAACGTGGACTTTTCGAACTTCAGGTAGCTTTTTGCAGACTGCACCAGCTCGTACAGCATGTCAAACCTCTTTTTCATTGCCACGTTTATCTGGTTGAACGTGCCCTCTATGCCGTTTTTCATGGCAACCAGCCTGTTGTATATCGGTATCGCCGAAAGGACGACAAGGATGACAACGATAATCGCTACTGCAACTATTGCAAGCAATGCCAGTGTAAATATGTCCATGCGCGGATATTGCGTTGATGCATTTAAAAATCTAATGGCGATTGCGTGGAATGGCATTTTAAACTGTTTTTTGCATAATGGAGCTATGCAGAAAAGTAAGCGGCTCCCAAGGAATGCACAGGCAAAGGAACCGATTAAGTTCAAGGCTAGCATCATGCCAAGCGGGAAGCTGGCATTATCGGCAGAAGAGCAGAGTAGACTCAACGATGAGCTTTTTGCCAACGCATTAAATGGTAACAATGCCAATGTGACGCGGTTCCTCAAAGCAGGCGCAGACATCAAAGCAAAGGGCAATGATGGCCAGACAGTCCTGCACTATGCCGCATGCTTTGGACACACGGACGTTTGCGCACTGCTTATACAGGAATACGCAAAAGCCGACGGAGATGTAAAGCAGCTTATAACCGCAAAGGACACGGAAGGCCTGACAGTCCTGCATTATGCCGCAGCCAATATCGACACCAGAACCTGCGCACTGCTGATAAAGGAATACGCAAAAGCAGGTGGGGATATAAAGGGAATAATCAAAGCAAAGAACAATGCAGGCGAGACAGCCCATGGTTTTGCCGTAACTTGGCAACACCCTCAAACCGCACGGTTCCTTCTCGAATCCGGGGTTCGTGCGCTCATCGGAAAGGAATGCGGGAAACTATTCGTCTCGTTGTTCAGGGAATGCATAGGCTAGCGCCACAGCGGCACCTAAAGGGTTTTAAAGAGTTTGAAGGGATGCCAACATATGCCAAAGCTTATCGACAAGCTAATCTCAATAGGGCGGCTTACGAGGTTCGAGCACGGCATAATGCTGTCAATCGCCGTTTTCATCGGGTTCCTGCTAATCGGGGTTTCTGACGTCTCGCTTTCGCTTTTCCTCAACACCATGCTGGTGCCTTTCCTGATAGAGATGGGCGTGTTCTCCCTAAACGACGTGCTGGACATTGAAACTGACAAAATAAACAACAGGACAGACAGGCCCCTGGTCACCGGAAGCATAAGCGAGAAGGAGGCAAAAACCATATCCGGTGCCTGCCTTGTGCTTGGCATACTGGCCTCTTCTTTCATAAACAGCGAGGCCCTGCTGATAACCACGGTTTTCGCTGCATTCGGCATAATCTACAACTACAAAATGAAGGACATACCGCTGCTGGGCAACATGTTCATTGGCACGACGATGGGCATACCGTTCGTGTTCGCAGAGGTCGCATTCAGCGGCGGAATCACGGCAAAGTCGATGTACCTGTTCTGCGTGGCCTTTGTCATAGGGTTCGCCCGCGAAATAGTGAAAAGCGTGGAGGACTACAAAGGAGACATGGCTGCAAGGGGCTCAAGGACGCTTCCGGTCCTCATCGGCCCGAAAAAGAGCATGATGCTGGCCGGCCTGATATTCATGCTGTTCGTCCCGATATCCTATTTCTTCCTGATAAGCGTGTTCCAGCAGATAAGGATGATTGCCCTCATACCGCTCACGTTCGCCTATCTTATAATAGTGTATGCGCTGCTGGAATGCCTTTTCTGCACAGGGGAGTGCAGGAGCGAGGCTGCCACAATAAAGAAGCTCACGCTATTTGCCATGGCGATAGGCCTGCTGGCAATGATAATATCATACCTTTGAGGCCTGCCCAAAAATCTTTAACATTGCATCGGGCTTCGCCTTTGCCGCGATGCCGTAGCCCAGGTCAAAAAGCGAAATCGTGAGCAGAGGGCGCCAGTCCCACAGCAACAGCGCTATGAACAGGCTTCCGATTATCATCGCAGGCCTGAATTCCCTTATGAAGGGCAGCTCCGTCTCGTCAATGGCCGCGCCTATCGCAAGCACGGCTACCGTGACCGGGCTGAGCACGCTGAAGTCCCTGACAAGGAAAACCGTTATGGCCAGCACGGCAACGTAAGCCAGCTGGAGCGAAAGCTTGTCTATCTTTCCCATCAGCGGAAGCGCAATGAGCAGGCTGATTGCAATCTCCGGGGAAACAGTTATTACTGCGAAAGCGCCGATTGAGATGAAGATGGCGTTGACAATGAAATACGCAATCTCCTTTTTGCTCCTTCCGAGCGCAAAGCCGTCCAGCATCTTTGACGACAGGCCTGAAAGGAACACCGCAACGAGGGTTGGCACCATGCATTGCGCTTGCGCTGCGGAGTTTTTAACATTATTTGTTTTATTTGTTTTCAATGCTAGCTTCCAATGGTAATTATACGCGCGCGTAATGCAAACATTTAAATATAAGGTTCGCATAAAACAAAACCAGAAGTGAATTACGATGGCAGCAAAAAAGAAGGCCAAGAAAAAAGGCAAAAAGAAGAGATAAATTCTGAATACAGAATCTTAATTTTATTTTTTTCAATGGAAACGCAGGGGCTCCCCATCTCGCTTTCCATTCCAATTGTGAAAGGTTTAAATAATTGCGCAGCCAACCTTATTCAGGTGTTTTTGAATGTGTGATGAGAAAGGATGCGTATGCACGTGCGGAACAATGAAGAGGAAGGCAAAGAAGCCTGCAAGGAAAAAGGCAGTTAAGAAAGCCAAGAGGAGGAAGTGATTCCTCCAAGCTTATTTTTCGGGGCTGGCTGCGTGCTTCTTGTCAGGGGAGGGACCCTTGTAGACGGATTCAGTGTAATCAAGGCAGACATGCTCATAGAAAACGGGAAAATACGGAAAATCGGGAAGGGCATAAAGGAAAAGGCGGAAAGGACAATAGACGCCTCGGGAAAGATAGTCATCCCGGGCCTTGTCAATGCGCACACCCACCTTCCAATGACAATGCTGAGGAACTATGCCGAAGGCAAGCCGCTGGAAAGATGGCTTAAGGAAGACGTCTGGCCTGCGGAAGCCAAGATGACGGAAAATGACATGTGCCTGGGCGGATACATGGGCGTAGCCGAGTGCCTGCTTTCAGGCACGACGTGCGCAGCAGACATGTTTTTCTTCGGCTCGCATGCCGTAGGCGCTGCCGCTGATTCGCTTAACATGAGGCTCGTGCAGTTCATGGACATCATGGACAGCGGGAAGGAATCCGATTTCGGCAAATGCGGCGCGTTCATATCCAAAGTAAGGAAACACAAGATGTCCAAGCCGGGCATAGCGTGCCATAGCGTGTCCAGGTGCGGAAAGGAGCTGCTTGTGGAAGGCAAGGGGCTGGCGCGCAAGGAGAACCTTGCATTCCAGATGCACGTTGCGGAGACGCGCACGGAGCTGTTTGAATGCATAAAGGCGCACGGCAAGAGGCCCGTGGAATATGCGGAGTCATTGGGATTGCTTGACAGGCAGACGCTGCTGGCCCATGCCTCATGGGTCACAAAAAGGGAAATCGGCATCATCGCAAAGAGCGGGGCCGCGGTTGCGCACTGCCCAATCAGCAACCTCAAGCTTGCGACAGGGGGCATAATGCCGCTGGAGCAGTACAGGGAAGCAGGGGCATGCATTGCGCTTGGCACTGACGGCGCGTCAAGCAACAACTCGCTTGACATGATTGAGACAATGAAGATGGCGGGGCTGCTGCAGAAGCACAGGTATTGGGACGCTGCTGCAGGAAACCCGAAGGACCTCTTAACGTATGCGACCTATGGGGGCGCCAAGGCGCTTGGCCTGGACGCAGGAAGGATAGCAGAAGGCTGCCTTGCAGACCTTGTCATACTGGACCCGATGGAGAACATGGTGCCGCTTGGGGACGTTTACACGGCAATAGCCTATTCCTGCTCAAGGAAGAACGTTGAAACGGTGATTGTTGGCGGAAAGGTAAGCGTTGAGAACGGAAAACTGCTTAATTTTGACGCCAAGACAAGGGAAAGGTTCCTTGAAAGGGCGGATGCCATCAGGTCCGGTTCATCCTAGTCGCTGCAAGGGCAGAGTCAAAATCAGATTTTTCCACGCTGCCGAGCCTTGCGCCCATCTTTCCAATCACTTTTGACGCGAAATAGCTGCCCAGCGTCCCGCAGACGTCCAGCCCGTAGCCGTTGCTGAACCCGTAAAGGAAGCCTGCTGCATACATGTCGCCTGCGCCGGTCGTGTCAACAACGCCGGAAGCGAAGGGAATTATCCTGTAGGTCTCCTTCCCGCTTCTTACGATTGAGCCCTTTGCCCCGAGCTTGACAACCCCGATTCCTGCAAGGCCGGCGATGAATTCCGCAGCCTTCTCGCCTTCCATCATGGAAAAATGCATGGATTCCGGCTCATTCGCGAAAACAATGTCCGCATACTGCTCAACAAGGCTGACAAGGGCGTCCCTGTTCCTTGAGACTATGCCAGGGTCGCCAAGGTCCACGGATATCTTTGCGCCAGAGCGCTTTGCCTGCTCAATCGCGTATATTGAGACGTCCCGCATGCGCTTGTCTTCCAGCATGTAGCCCTCAACGTGGAAAATACTGCTCCTGCCGATGTCCCCGACGTTTATGTCGCGCTCCTCCATTGTCGCTGCAGCGCCCGTATAAACGGCAAAGGTCCTTTCCTTGTCCGGCGTTATGAACGTTATTGCATAACCGGTCGGGATTGTCTCGTGCCTGCTGAACGTGGCCTTGACCCCGCTCTTGGCTGTTTCGGACTCGTAGATTGCGCCATAGTCGTCTGAACCGACCTTTCCGGAAAAGGCGGCCCTTCCGCCAAGCACTGAAACCCCGTAAACGGTGTTTGCGCCGCTTCCGCCTGGCGACAAAGCCGACTTAAGGCCTTTAAGGTTCCTTAGCAGGGACTTTGCCTCCTTCTCGTCCATAAGGTGGAAGTTGCCTTTTTTAAGCCCCAGGTTGGAAAGCTCATCGTCGTCTATCTCAATGAGGATGTCCATGATGGCGTTGCCTATGCCGGAAACGTCAAACGCCGGTTCAGAATCCATGTTCATGTCCCTTCCTGCCAGCTGTTGAGGTATTTCACCTGCTCATCCGTAAGCGTGTCTATCTCCGTGCCCATCGCCTCAAGCTGCAGCCTCGCTATCTCGTTGTCCATCTCAGCAGGCAGATAGATGACTACGTTTGAAAGCTTCCCCCTGTTTTTCACAAGATGCTCGCATGCAAGCACTTGCCCACAGAAGCTTGTAGCCATGACCTCGCTCGGATGGCCTTCGGCGGCAGCCAGGTTGACCAGCCTGCCTTCAGCGCATAGGTAAATCCTTCTTCCATTAGGCAAGGTAAACTCGTCAAGGAATGGCCTTATCCTCCTTGTTGATTTGGCCATTTTCTTTAGTCCTTTGACGTCTATCTCAACGTCGAAATGGCCGCTGTTCGCCATTATCGCGCCGTCCCTCATCTGCGTCATGTGCTCTGTCCGTATGACGTTTATGTCCCCTGTCAATGTACAGAAGATGTCCCCGAGCTTGCATGCGTCCTGCATTTTCATGACCTGGAATCCGTCGTACTTGGCTTTCAGGGCGCACAGATGGTCAACTTCCGTCACTATGACGTTTGCCCCAAGGCCTTTTGACCTGAGCGCAAATCCCTTGCCGCAGTCGCCGTATCCAACGACAACCATGTTCTTTCCTGCAAACAGTATGTTGGTCGCCCTTATTATGCCGTCAACCGTGCTCTGGCCCGTTCCGTAGTAGTTGTCAAGCATGTGCTTGGTCTTGCTGTCGTTTACCGCAATCATGGGGTATTTCAGCGCCTTGTCCCTTTCCATGGCCTTCAGCCTCAGGATTCCGGTCGTTGTTTCTTCGCATCCGCCTATTATGCCTTCAATCAGGTCAGGGTGCTTGAGGTGAATCTGCGAAACAAGGTCGCAGCCATCGTCAATCGTTATCTGCGGCTTTGACGCTATTACGTATTCAAGGTACCTGTAATAGTCCTCAACGCTCTCGCCCTTGTAAGCCCATACCTTGACGCCTGCTTCGGCAAGGGCGGCTGCAACGTCGTCCTGCGTTGAAAGCGGGTTGCAGCTGGTTATTGCTACATCCGCTCCGCCTGCAGCCAGCGTCTTGACAAGCACGGCAGTCTCCTTTGTCACGTGCAGCGCAAGGCCTATCCTAACGCCCTTGAACGGCTTGTCCTTTTCCAGCCTTTTCTTGAGTTTGAGCAGCGCGCCCATGTGCGTTTCCGCGAACTCAACGTTCCTTCTTCCCTGCTCAGCCAGCTTGATATCCTTTACCTCATAAGTGCTGCCTTTGTCCATGTTGACACCTGTTCCGGTAATGCAAGAATAGGTTTAAAAAAAGGCGTGAAGGCGTTCAGGCCAGTATTGACTCAAAAACGCCGGGGGTCCTGCGGTTCTGCCGTATCCTTTCCATCTGAGAAAGGGCATATGGCCCGTAGGCGCCGGCCGCATCGCCGAAGCCAAGCGGCTTAAAGGAAAAGAACGTATTGCACCCTTCCATCGCGGCGATGCACTCGCCATATCCTGAAACCAGCTCTGCCGTGCCCTTGGAGAAATAGCGCTTGTCCATCAGGCCCATAAGCGCCCTCATGGCAAGGCTGAAGCTGCCTGCAACCAAGAGATAGTCATCCCTGTACACTGCCGCAACAGTAAGCAGGTTCGCCTGCTTTAGCAGGTACATGGCGGTTGAGATGCATGCGATGCTCCTGTTGACAGAATCGGTTTCTGCGTTGCTTAAGGGCATTGGCACCATTGCAAGCGCGTTGAGCCTTGCCTGCACCCTGAAGCGCATGTTGACAAGCCAGCACGAGAACAGCGTCTGCTTCAGGTCAATTGCCCTCCGCGGCCGCGAATCCGGGAACTGCTCCGGATAATCGTCATGGAGCGGCTCGCGGAAAGCTTCGCGGTCGTCATATGGGCTTTTCCTGCATCGCCCGGGCGCAACGCTCCCATTTACGAAAGGGACAGCGCTTACGTTTGCCATGGTTTATTATGGTGGATTGGGTTTAAAAAAAGGTATTGGGGCGGATGCTCCGCCCCTGCTTGGCCTCTTTCGTGCCTGCGCTTGCTCAGCCTGTTGGAGCCGCAGTCGGCTGCGCCGGAAGCGTAAACGCGCTGTCATCCACGCCCTTCTCAACAGCCGTTGCCGTTATGGTCATGTTTGAAGCTGACATGGAAAGCATTATGCCGTCGCTTGAGGAGCAGTAGTCCGCGCTGGATGCTGGGCTGTCCGCCTCTGCTGGCAATGCTATCCTGAAGCATATGGCCGGGATTCCGGCTATTATGGTTGGGGAAAGCATCTGGACATTATTGTCTGAAACTACTGATTCGTTCAGCGTGCTTGGGGCTGACACCGGGCTTTCCTGCGAAGATGACGCCATGCAAGTGAAATTGTCCATGCCGGCTATCTTGAAGCTGAAGCAGTTGTATTTCTTGCCGTTAACCGTGAACATCTCGTATGTCATCGTCTCCATGCTCATGTCCATCCTTTCATTGTCGCCTTTCACGTATTGGGTATATGTCGTATTGGTTGCAGCCGTCCCATAATTCATCACATATGTGGCCTTGTAATTTTGATGCCCCACACCTAAGAAAAGCGCGCCAAGCTGGTCTGCCGGGCTGTTTCCGGGCTGCTGGTTGGACGCGTTTTCAGCCGCATTTGACGCATTGGAGACCACCACTATTGGCGTTCCATTTCCTGCTGCCGGTGAGCTGTTGGCCACTGCGGCATTGTTGTTCCCGCCTATGCATCCTGCGAAGAGGACTGTAGTCACTATCAATGCTAACAATAAGGTTTGTGTTCCCATTTTTGCACCTTGCAACGGTGTTGCTGCACAAGGTTTAAAAATAGGCGGAAAACCATCGCGGAGCATCCGGAAATGGGCATATCCTTGCCATTGCCCATGCCTAAGGGCTCACTGCGGATTCGCCGGAAGGGCGAATGCAGAATCAGGGACGCTCCTGTTGAGGCCGGTTATGTACATCCTTGAGAAAGGCGACCAGAACTCAAGCGGTATGCCGTCTGCCGAAAAGCAGTACCCGAATTCCACGTCGCTGCCCATTACGCTCGGCTTAAGCACGTCAGGCACGTTGGTTGTCCCATCCCTCATGCTGACCTGGAAGCATTTGGCGTTGAGGCCGAATATTGTGCGGTCCGGAAGAGTGCTTACGACATAGGTGTCTATGTTTGCCTCAAGGCTTGCCGCAAGGTCCGTATCGTCCGTCACGTTGGCCGACGCCAGGCTGCATGTGACGTTTCCGCCAAAAGGCTGGCATGAGTAGGTGTCGCTGCCAATCTTGAAAATGGATGCTGAAGTGTTTCCGTCAAGGACGTCAACCCTGGCATTTCCCGCCTTCATGTAATAGGTTTCGTTCATCGTGGAGGAATTCCCGAAAAGGGAATAATTGACCACATACGTTGCCATATATTCTATAGTGTGGCCGCTCCTCAATATGTCCTTCATGTCCTGTATGGCGCTCAGGCTTGCGGTGTCGTTTGCGCCGCTTTGCTGGGTGGTTGGGCCCGGCGATATGCAGCCTGAAGCCAGCATGGCTGCGCAGAACAGTGCAAATAATATAATCCTCATCCAGCATATAACGCGGACAAGGTATTTAAAGGTTAGCGGAAACAATGGTACGGGATTGAAATGCAACGGGTCAAGCTCAAATGGAAAGGGACGGAACTGCACGGCATACTTGTGAACGAGGAGAAGGGGCACAAGACCATAAAGCTGGACAGCGGATACAATATCGGGGTCAGCGACAAGGAAATAGAGAAAATGGAGCTTGGCGAGGCGGTTGACGTTGAGCTTGGCGAGAAAAAAGGCGGGGATGACGGCGACGTCGCGATACTCGGCTGCGGCGGCACGATAGCTTCTGAAGTGGATTATAACACGGGAGCGGTTTTCCCGCGCATGACGCCCGCGTTCCTGAAGGCGTCGTTTCCTGAACTTAACAACATCTCTTCAATAAAGTCAAGCATGGTCTTCAACATCTTCAGCGAGGACATGAACGCGTGGCACTGGGCGAAGATGGCCGAAAGCGCATACGAGGAGCTGAAGGACGGCAAGAAAGGCGTGGTGCTGATGCACGGCACGGACACTATGCATTATTCCGCTGCCGCGCTTGCATTTGCGCTTGAGGGGCTGAATGCGCCCGTCGTTTTCGTAGGCGCTCAAAGGAGCTCCGACAGGCCAAGCAGCGACAACAAGCTCAATCTGCTGAACGCGGTCTTTTCCGCGACCCAGAACATCGCCGAAGTCGGGATATGCATGCATGCGACGGTTGACGACTCATTCTGCCATTATCACAGGGGCGTCAAGGCAAGGAAGATGCACACCTCAAGGCGCGACGCATTCAAGAGCATCGGCATGCCGCCGCTTGCCAAAGTGGACTACAGGGACGGGACGTTTGAGGAGCTGCACCCGTACAGGAAAAGGTCAGGCGGAAGGCCGAAGCTGAGGAACAAGTTCAGCGACAATGTCGCGCTGGTTTACGTTTATCCGGGCATAAAGAAGGGGATTATTGCCGGGCTTGGCAAATGCGACGGCGTCGTGCTTGCGGGGACCGGGCTGGGCCACATACCCACAAACCCGGGCAAGGACAGGCACGCAACCCCCATCCTGAAGGAGGCAAAGGCGCTCGTTGATTCTGGAATCCCGGTTGTTGTGACGTCCCAGACCATATACGGAAGGGTGAACCACGACGTATATTCCGCAGGCAGGCTCATACAGGAAGCGGGCCTAATGGGGAACGGCCTGGACATGACGCCTGAAACGGCATACGTCAAGCTGTGCTGGACGCTTGGCCAGGAGAAGGACGCAAAAAAGGTCAGGAAAATCATGGAAACGAACGTCGCAGGCGAGATTACGGAGCGCTCGGCGCTTTCCGACTGAGCAACCTCAAAAGATTTAAAAAGAATGCTGCAAAACATTGCATATGCGTTATTTCTTTGTTTTTCTATTATGTTTATTGGCTTTGTATGGCTGCATCAGTAATGAAAATAATAGCAGCTCAGACTTAATTAAAAATGAAACGTCATCGACTCTTTTGCAGTATCAATCACTAGAAAATAATTCTCCAAATGAGCTAAACTTAACTAAAAATGAAACCACTGTTGAAGTGCCAGGAAATAATTCATCAAATGAATCAGAACCAAAGAACTGCATATATCAAGGTATGACTATTGAACATGGAAGGTGTATTATAGAGGAACAGCCCAAATTTTGTCAAGATGATGGTATAGTTGTGGATAAAGCGAACATATGCGGCTGCGCCATAGGTTTTGAGGTGGATCTAAATTCGTCATTGCCAAATATTTCGTGCGTTTCTAAAAAATGCACAGATGGAACAAAAATAGGCAACTGCTCATTAAACAAACCCAAGTATTGTCAAGATGACCCCAAAGGAACTGGGGGTGTTAGCTTCATAGATAAGTCTGAGATTTGCGGATGCCCACAAGGTTCTAATTTATATAAAAATAAATGTGCTAAATTTGGGGAAATAGGCGAAACATTGTCGAATGGCGATGTAGACCTTACTATTAACTCCATAACGTATAATAGTAGTGGAAGATATGATACATCAGATAATGCTATAATTAATATGACTATTCATAACTTAAATATTCAAGATGAAGGATATTTTTTCATTAGATTATCAGATCATTTTTGGGTCGAAACTTCTAATGGAAACCAGTACCCTTCAGACTACTTCTCAAAGACTTGCTGGGATGGCTGCCAGCCTGTTTTGATTGGAGATAGCTGGAACGGACTCATATATTATGATATCAGAAATGGAGAAAAACTAAAAACTGTTATTTTCAATAGCGGTTATAGTATAGAATCGAATTTTTATCCACCTTTTAATCGTTCAAATATATTAGACAATGGCAAAACTCTGGTTTTTGAAATATCCTAAAGGCCTTCTTACTCATAAATTAAATTTTCTACTTATAAAAGTGAACTCTCCCAGCACTAAAGTGCTGGGCTTCTCTGCTGATGCGGGATAAACGACGGCATGAACATCTGGCGGCGCTCCTCACTAATGTCCATCGTCCTTGAAAGCTCTTCCGTCTCGTGGTTTTCGATATAGTGCCTCACTGTTGAGGCTGTTATATTACTGACGGAACGGACGAACTTCCCCGGGCTCCAAAAATGGCCCTTTGGATACCTCAGCC
>JBGQMY010000005.1:0-60221 GCA_041500865.1 Candidatus Micrarchaeia archaeon
GGTTGAGGTACTGCATTGAAAGGTACGGATAAAGGTTGAACTTCCTTGTTTCCGCAAGTATGTCCCTTGTGACGCGGGTTTCCACCCTCGGGAACTCGTCAATGACCAATATTGTTTTTTTATCCAGCTTTCCGGTAATTGCGAGAATGTACATCTGGTTTATGACAGCCCCGGCAAGGAAGTTTATCATCCTCCTGCCAAAAAAGTTCGGGTTGAACGAAAGCACGGTTATGCGGTTTTCCTGCAGCAGGTCAAAAAGGCGCTCCTTGTTGATTGCCTTGCCGAGGTACAGCTGGTACTCGCCGATGAAATTCAGTATCGGGAGCACGGCATCGTTGAAATGGTGGATGTAGATGTCATTAAATTCTTCATCAAAGAAACGCTTGACCTCGTCGTTTTCGCATATGCTGACGAACTCAGCCTTCTTGGACGCGTCCGTAAGCAGCAAACTTATGTTGGCAAGGTTCAGCTTGTCAATGGACGAAAGCAAATGTACAGCGTAAAAAAGCACCCTTTCGGAATACTTGTTCTCCTGGCCTATCGCTGAAGCAAGCAATTGGGCAACCAATTGAGTCATGAGCGGGGTCTTCTGCCCGCCGACCTCCAAAGGCTCAACATAATTGTCCGTGAAATTGACTATCTTCGCCCTGGGGAACATCCTTATGAACTCGGAGTGCGGGTCCAGCACGATTATCCTCACGTCGTCCCCGTACTTTTCCTCTATCGCCCTGAGGAAAACGTAAATGGCCTTGCTCTTCCCTGTCCCTGAGGCGCCCAGGAACAGCGTGTGCTGGAAAACGTCAAAGTTGTCGGCGCCTATGCTCATGCCCGGCTCCTTGAAAATCGGGAACTTTGACGTCATCGCCATCTTCTTTGGTATCGGGTCCAGCAAGTCGATGTATATGGACGGGTTCTTTTCCAAATCAATGACGAAGAACTGCTCTGGCCTTGTCACAAGTATCATGCTCTTCTTGCCCTTGTCGTCAGTTGCTGAGCCCATGGCTATGGTCCTTCCCAGTATCCTGGTGAACCCGAGCTGGACCTCCTCAAAGTTGCCCTTGAGCATGAAATTCAGGAACTCGCTCTTGCCTGAAAGGAAGAACAGCTTGGGCAGCGGAAGGTAGGAGCCCTTGGCAGTCTCTATGTCCTCTGCCTCAGAGAGGCGGAACGGGAATATGAGCGGGGAAAGGTTCTGCAGCTCCTTCTTGTCCTTGACAAAGAACATCAGGGTGTTGCTCTTTCTTTTGATTATCAGCTTCAGGAAAGTCAGCGAAAAGATGCCGGAAAGGTCAATGAATCCGAGAAGCGGGAGCCTGGACCTTGCCACGTGGTCAAGGAGGTTCTTGAATTCCTCAGAACTCACCTTCTCCGAGTAGAGGTGCAGGTTTCTTGCCTTCATTCATCCACCTTTTACAACATATATTATGCTAGTTAAAGTTTAAAAAGCCACGCCCTCCGACGGAGCAGGCTATGGAGTTTTTAAATGCGGCTTTCCAATATGGGGGCATGAAAAAGGCATTTGCGATGGCGTTTTTAGCGGCCATGGCCATTTCCGCGGCATATGAGGTCCATTTCCCGGCCATAAGCGGCAGCAACGGAACGATAGTTTCGGCAAACATAAGCTGCGTGCCTGGCAGCGGAGACGGCGTAAGCCTGATGCTTCCGCCTTCCTTTGACAAGGACACGGTTGACTCCATGATAAACGCGTACGGCCAGGCAAGCGAAAGAACAGGAAAATCCTGCCTTTCCACAGTCGTGTTCAACCCCGAAGAGGGGGACATAGAGGGGCCTTCTGGGGGCCTGGAGTTCCATCTTTTCTATTATGCCGTGCTTTCAGGAAAGGCATACCCGCCAGATGTCATCGCAACGGGCCAGATAGACGACAGCGGCAACGTTTACCCGGTAGGAGGCGAGTTTGAGAAGGCGGTTGCGGCAAGGGCGAAGGGGTACAGGCACTTCCTGGCCATGCCGTCAACAATATACGACTATTACCTTCTTTCCACGCTGAACGGCACGGATTTCCAGGTCGTTTTCGTAAGCACGCTGAGTGACGCACGGTCGTTCATTGACACCGGCAGGGCGCCGAAGTTTGATGCCGGATACCTTGTTGAAACGCCCGAAGCAATCAATGAGGACAGCCCATACAACGCCAGCTGGCTGGAAAAATACGACGCATGGATGAAGGGCGATTTCATAAACGGGATTAATGATGCCAAGATGCCAAAGGAGCTAAGGGAAAGATACCTGGAATCTTACAACATAAGCGTTGAGCTGGAGCAAAAAGGCTATTACTACACAGCGGCAAATTACCTGTTCCTCAACCTCGCAAGCATAAAGGCGCTCAACAGGATGGCCAATGGAGGGAACATCAGCAGGGACGAGGTTGACAGCTGCATCGCGCAATACAGGGGGTTTGCCCCAACGTACGGGACGTATGAGCTTTATGCAGGCGCTGTGTCGCGCTTTGAAAGGGCGAACGAGCTGAAATTCGACACTACAGGCAACCTCTCGTCAACGGAGTTTGAGAACGCATACGAGCTTGAAAGGGCGCTGCTTTGGTGCAGGATGGCCGAATCGCTCTACAACGGCTCGGCCAAGGGAAACGGCCTGAATATGGAAGTGCTTAAGTCGGCGCTGCAGCCAAGGCTGTACAACATCTCATATTCCGGAGATGACGCCGACAGGGCAAGGCGCCTTTTCATAGCCGGCGAGTATCTTGCGTCATACTACGAGCTGTCATATTTCATGTCAGCAGACAGCCTGAAGCCGGAGCTGATGAAGAATTACACAACAAAATGGGGCAGCGCGTTCGCAGGCCAGGCATATTACCTCAATAAAACGGGCCAGCAGTCGGCAAGCGCCTCATCGCTCGCCAATTACATGGAGGAAATGAGGTACTACCTGGTTGGCGGCGCAAACGCAACCGGGAACGCAAACCTTGAGGCAAGCAAAAATGCTGCAGAGGCGCAGTTCGCGCAGGAAACCGGGGAGAGTGGATTTAAAATATTAACTGTCCTAATTGCGATTGCAGCGGTTATGGCAATAGCATACGCCATGGCATACGCGGGAAAGGCAAGGGGCTACGCTTATGGAGATAAACGCAAAAACGGCTGAAAGGATAATCAAGCTGCGGAAAAACATTTCAAACATCGAGTACATCAACGAGCTCAGGAAAGCCGGCAACGGGAAGGAGGTTGACGGCAGCGCTGCAAAGGAGGAGCACGAGAGGCTGATGTCTGACCTGAATTCAAAAGGGTATGTGTTCGTCCTGCCGTTCGCGAAAAGGCTTGAGGCGATGTCGGAAATCGCCGGGGCGGACAGGGGCGCGCTGCTGAACGGGCTGAGGAGCAGGGCGGGGCCTGTCTGGGAGAAGATACTGGAGAAGAACAGCCTGTTCTCGTTCTACATGAACAACACGCTGGAGATTGCGCTCTTGAGCAACACCGTCAACAGGCTGCCTGAGGCCGAAAGGGAGAGAATGAGGCTTGCCGTTGAGGCCGGGAACATTGACGCGGAAATGGAGATTCCGTACCTGCACAAGGAGCTTGAGAGGATGCTCAACAGGGTCGGCATAGCATGCGTTTCCTCAAACAACAAGATAATGCCCGGAAAGCTGGATGACCACGAGGTCAAGATGACTGTCAAGGACAGGGGCATCTGGGTCCCCTCAAGCCAGAAAGAGATGGTCATGGCCAGCATAAAGGAGTGGGAGGCCATAAGCACGCAAATACAGGTGAAGAACGCCAAGAGGCAGATAATGCAGTTTGAGGGGCAGGACGAGCAGGATTTCCAGACCTTGCAGCTGAGGTACCTTGAGCTGATAAAGAAGATGGACGAAATACTTCTGAAGTACGGTAGTTGAAATGCGTTACGAGAAGGCGCCTGAGATTGAGGACTTGGCTTACGACATAGCCAGGACGCTTGACATGAAGAACATCGTTTCCTCGCGCGTCATTGGCATGAGGAGCTTCGGCAGCAAGGGCAGGGCGATAGCGCGCATATGGAGCTTCCCGAAGATATGGCAGGCTGCGCTTGAGCTTTCCGGGCCGTTTTACGTCATAGAAGTCATACACGAGCGCTACGATTCGCTTGACAGCAAGGAAAAGGCAAAGACGATTATTCACGAACTGCTGCACATCCCGCAGAGCTTCGGAGGAGGACTCTTGGGCCATGGGCAGGCGAAGATAAACAGGATTACGGAAGAGAGGCTTTACGCTGAATACTTCAAGAGGAAGACGAGCGGCCAAGGAAGCGATGCGGAAGAGGATTAGGCGCTATTGATCCATGCACTGGCGAAATGACGCCATAAAAGGAACGGGGCTTTCATTTCCAACTGTTGCCGCAATCAACTGTAATTGATTATCCATTAATTCAAAAAAACGCACGGTTTCCGTATATTTCCTTTTTCTTGCCTCGCTCAAGACTGTCTTGCCGTCATTGTTACTTGCGGCAATGAATTCCCTTGGGTCCATGCCAGCTTTTGTGCATTCGTCAATAAGCAATTTGCAGGCATTATCCCTCCCCCAAAATGCGGCAGAATGCAGGGCAGTATTGCCGTTATTGTCTGTTGCGGTGATCAGCTTTTTTACGTCGCCTCCGGCTTTTGCGCATTCCCTTATCAGCAAGATGCAGTTTTTGGCGCCCCTCCCAGATCCGGCAGCAAGATGAAACGGCGTCAGGCCATAATTATTCTTTGCAAGAATCAATTCCTTTGGGTCTCCGCCCGCTTCCCTGTATTCCCTAATGAGCAGGGCGCAGGTTTCAGAATTCTCGCTGCCTACTGCGCGGGACAGGAGTGTCATGTTGCTGTTGTCTTTTGCGTCAATCAGCTCCTTTGCGCTTCCTTTGGCTTTTTTCCATTCTTTCAATAAGATGGCACAGGTTTCTGTGTGCCCGCCCCATGCGGCCAGGTAAAAAGCTGACATGCCGTCTTTGTCCCTTGCGTCAATCAGCTCCTTCGGGTTTCCGCCTAATTTTGCATATTCGCCCATAAGCAGTTCGCAGATTTGCGGCTGTCCCCATTTTGCGGCCCAGTGCAGGGGCGTCAAGCCATCCTTGTCCTTTGCGGCAATCATCTCCTTCGGGTCTTTGCCTGCGCTCCCGCATTCTTCCATAATCAGGATGCAGGAATCGGCATATCCCCCGCATGCTATCCAGTGCAGGGGCGTTTGGCCATCAATATTCTTTGTGAAGATGTCAGCGCCTGCCTTTATGAGCGGCCATATATTCTCATCATTGTGATCTCTTCCAGCATATAAAAGATCGCAGTCAAGCCGTCCCTGCTCCAATATGGACCGCGCCGGCTTTTCGCTCGGCAGGATGTCTACCCTTGTTGTAAGCGGCTTTGCGGGGATTTTCTTTTGCATCTGCCTTTGCTGCATATGCCTATTGTGCGCAAAAGGGATTAAAACGCTATTGGCCCCTACGGAAATCTCTTCCTTGTAAGCGAAACATACGTAATCCTTCCGTCCCTGACAAAGGCATAAACCAGCTCTTTTCTCATCTTGCCGGCAATGAGCGAATCCTCAAGCAGGCTTCCTGTCTTGACTGAATCTTCAGGAACCACTTTCAGGAGGTACAGCGTCCTGTCCTCCCCAGGCCTGAATCCCTTCCTGTATACGCGGAAGAAATCCCCTGAAAGCGAAAGCCGGAGTATGTAGCCGTTTTCGCGCAGGTCCTTGTACACAAGGTATTTCTCTGCCATGCCCTTTTCCGAAAGAAAAGAAAATCCCTTCTTCAGCTTGATGTATCCCTTCTCTGCGGCATAGGCGGCCTCAAACTCGTGAAGAATTAGTTTTCCGTCTTTTTCGATGCCGAAGCCAAGCTCCATGAGCCTGTCGTCTTTAGGGAGAATAATAAGCGCCATCATTCATTACCTTGGCCCTTTGCGGATTCCATCCTTTCATTTATCTCTTTGTAGAGCCTGTCGCAGTCGCCTGCAGGGAGGTCCTCTATGACAAGGTCCATGCCCGCCTCGCCGGCAGTGTCCAGCATCAGCGTCTTTAAGCCAAAGATGCGGTTGAACAGCGACACGTCCATCCTGGTGCTGGTTATCTTGGAATATGGGTAGTTCACAACTGACTTGTTGACGATGCCGCTTGAGAAGACCACGCCCTTGTCCGTGCTCTCGATGGACGTTGAGCTATATGCCACAAATGCCGATATGTCGGCAAGGACGCAGGCTATTACGACAACAGCGGCCAATGGCAGGAAAAGCTCTCCGACGAGCGATGAAAGTAGGAAAAGAACTGCCAGCAAAACCAGGCCCGACAATATGACTGCGGCCCTTTTCTTGATGTGGCTGCGCTTGACAATGACCATAAGCGGATAAGATGCGAAAGCATTTAAAAACATGCCATGGCAAGATAAGAAGACGCGCCCAAGGCGGCGCCACAATATTTAAATGTTTCATGGCAAATGCCAGAAACGCAAAAGGTGATTGAGTGACAACAGTGTATGACGTTGAAGCTGACAGCCTCATAAGGGCGGCGGCAGGCAAGCTTAAGGAGATGGGGCTGAAGAAGCCGGATTTCGTTGGCCTGGTGAAGACAGGGAGCCATTCCGAGAGGCCGCCGGAGCAGGAGGGATTCTGGTGGGTCAGGGCAGCCTCCATTTTGAGGAAGATATACATGAACGCCAACATGGGCGTGAACAGGCTCAGGAGGGAATACGGGGCCAAGAAGAGGATGGGCGTAAAGCCGCCGCACTTCAGGCTGGCGGGGGGCAAGACCAACAGGGTGGCGCTCCAGGAGCTGGAAAAGCTCGGGCTGCTGAAAAAGGGCGAGAACGGGAAGGGAAGGGTTCTAACGCCTGCAGGGTTCAAGTTCATGGACAGCGCGGCCAGGGAGGCCTCAAAGGGTGCGAAGAAGTGAGCGATGAAGCGAACCAGCAGGAGAGGGCACAGCAGGAAGAGCAGGTGTCCAGGCTCCTGAAGGCCGGGATGGCTCCGGAGGCGTATGAAAGGCTCATAACCGTCAAGGCCGCGGACCATAAGGTCTATGAGGCCGCGCTCAGGTACGTCCTTTATTACGTGCAAAAGGGGCAGAAGGTTGACGACAGGGCGCTTGTCAAGATACTGGAGACGGTTTCCTCGTCAATGAGGAAGGACGTCAGCATAAGTTTCAAGAGGAAATAGGCGATTGAAATGTCAAAGGCAAAGAGCAACAAGCTTAAGATGTGGTTAGCAAACAAGAACAGGGCCAACAGGGGCGTCCCGACCTTCGTGGTCTCAAAGACCAAGATGAAAGTGCGGTACAGCAAGAAGAGGAGGCACTGGAGGACCGAGAAGCTGGGCACGGACTACGTGAAGACGAACAAATTCGGCAAGAAGGGAAAGAAGTGATTGTTATGGCAGACGAAAAGGTTTACACTATCAACCTCAGGGACGCGTTCGACAAGCCAAGGGGGAAGAGGGCGCCCAAGGCGATTGACATGATTAGGGCGTTCGTAGGAAGGCATATGAAGGTCGGCTCCGAAAACGTGAGCGTAAGCAACAAGCTGAATGCGATAATATGGGCAAGGGGCATACAGAAGCCGCCAAGGAAAGTTAAAGTTAAAGTGGCAAAAACAGGCGGCATCGCCCTTGTCTACCACATAGACGAGAAGATAGAGCAGCCGAAGCCGGCCGAGAAGAAAGGGGAGAAGAAGGCTGAAGGCAAGGAGGAAAGGAAGGCCGAGGCCAAGGAAGAGAAAAAAGAGGGCGCGAAAAAGGAAGAGAAGCAGGAAAAGGCCGGAAAGGGGGCCGAAACCCCCCAGAAGAAGCCGGCGGAAAAGAAGGAAGATAAAGGATGATTGGCAGGGCCAACTACTACGGCAACCCGTTCATAGGGCTTTTTGCAGTAGCGAATGACAGATTGGCCATAGTCCCTTCTGGAAGCTCCAGCCCATTCGTCTCAAGGATAAGGGAAAGCCTCAGTGTGGAAATTGTGGAAACCCTTGTCAACGAAAGCAACCTGCTTGGCATATACATGTGCATGGGCAATGAGAGCCTGGTCATACAGGAAGGCATCAATGAAACTGAAAAGAAGGCGCTTGGCTCAACGGGCCTCAATGTCGTGTACATGAAAGAAAGGCACAATGCGTGGGGGAACAACCTGTGCATGACCTCCAAGGGCGGGATAATAAACGACGGCGTGCCAAAAGAGTCAATTAAAAAACTTGAGGACAGCCTTGGCATTGAAATCGTTCCCATGAACGTTGACGGCTACCACACTGTCGGCAGGGTCGTAATCGCGACAGAGAAAGGTTTTGCGGTAAAGAACAGGGCGACGGAAGAGGAGATAAAGCTCATTGAATCGGTGTTGAAGGTGAAGGGCGGCGTTGCGACAGCCAACATGGGAAGCATGTTCGTGTCCGCATGCGCGATAGCCAACTCAAGCGGGCTGCTGATAGGCGAGCAGACAACGGGCATAGAGACCTCAAGGCTGCATGACGCGCTGTGCCTTTAGGGGCGTTATCATGATAGCATATGACGATTTTGCGAAGCTGGACATAAGGATAGGGACTGTTGAAAGCGCGGAAGACGTCCCGGGAAGCGAGAAGCTGCTCAAGCTTGTAGTAAACGTGGGCGAGGAGAAGAGGACGCTGATGGCGGGAATAAGGAAATGGTACGCAAAGGAGCAGCTCGCCGGCAGGCAGATAGCAATCCTTTTTAACCTTGAGCCCAGAATGATATTTGGCGTTGAAAGCCATGGCATGATTCTCGCGGCCGAGGACGCGGACGGAAAACTTTCCGTGCTGTGCCCGGACAAGGGAATGGCGAATGGCGCAAAGGTGAAATGACATGAAATTCAAGGTTACGGGATTTGTCAGGCTGGGAAGCGGGAAAAGGCATTTTGAGAAGGAAGTTGAAGGCAAGAACGAGTCACACGCGAAGCACATTGCGCTCTCCCTTTTCGGCTCCAACAACGGGGTCAAGAGGTCCAACATCGAGATAAGCGAAGTAAAGAAGGTGGGATGATGGAAGAAGGGGAGCGGCAGCTTGACATAGAGGAACGGGCAAGGATGCTTGACGCAAGGCTCCGGAGTTTGAGGGAGAACACGGAAAGGATGGCGCAGCTCATCATGGAGTTCGAGGCCGCAAAGGCCGGCATAGGCGAAATCAAGGGCGGAAACAAGGACGCCATAATCAATGCAGGCGGCGGCATACTCATAAAGGCGAGGCTTGAGACTGAGCGCGTCGTTGCCCCGATGGGCGCAGGCTTCTATGCATCGGTCACGCCCGAAGATGCGCTGGACAAGATAGGGAAGCTCATAGAGTCCGCAAGGAAGAACCAGGAAGCCGTGAACGGGGAAGTGAAGGTAATAGAGAAGGAGCTTGTGGGCCTGCTTAGGGAAGCCCGGGGCCCGCACCAGCATGCTTGATTTTCTCAGGGAAAAGATAAACTCCGTTGCCTCGATATTCTCAAAAAAGGCAGAGGAAAAGCTGCCTGAAAAGGAAACGGCAAAGGCTCCTATTGAGGAAATGCCAACTCTTCCTGTCCAGGCGCAGCCAGAAAAGGAAACTGCGGCAATGCAAAAACATGAGACACCAAAGCCTTATGTTCCTGAAGAGCAGCCAAAAGGCTCAATGCCAAAATCCGTTGTTGCTGCAGAGCTGCAAGGGAAGGAAATGCCTGAAATCCATGAGGCTGCAAAAGCGAATGACGCAAAACAGAGGATGGCGCCTGGCCTCGGCATTGTCGATGCGCTGAAAGGGAGGATTACGGGCAAGGTCACGCTTGATTCAAAATACGTGGACGAGGCCATGGAAGGCCTGGAGATGTCCATGCTGGAGGCGGACGTGGCATTTGAGGTAGCAGAGCAGATAAAGGAAAGGTTCCGCAATGACTTGAAGGGCAAGGAGGTCCCGATGTCCTCCATTGAGACATTCATAAAGGACAGCATAAAGGACTCCTTGGGCAGCATGATGCTTGACCCGCCGGATTTGGCGGAAACGGTCAAGGCTGCCGGGAAAAAGCCGTACGTCATATTGCTTTTCGGGCTCAACGGCAGCGGGAAGACGACCACGCTGGCCAAGCTCGCGTTCATGCTGAAGAAAAACGGTTTAAGCGTCATTGCAGTCGCAGCCGACACGTTCCGCGCGGCGTCAATAGAGCAGCTCATGCACCACGGCGAAAAAGTGGGTTTTGAGGTCGTGAAGTCCGGGTACGGGGCAGACCCGACCGCAGTGACGTTTGACGGCGTGAAGCACGCGCAGGCAAAGGGCATTGACGTCGTTTTGGTTGACACGGCAGGCAGGCAGAACGTCAACAAAAACCTGATGAAGGAGCTGCAGAAGATGTCAAGGGTTATAAAGCCGGACCTGAGCCTGTTCATCGGCGAATCCATAAGCGGCAATGCGCTGTACGATGCGGTAAGGGAATACAGCGAGGCAGTCAGCATCCAGGGCGTCATACTGACCAAGCTTGACTTGGATGCAAAGGGCGGCTCCGTAATATCCGTTTCAAAGGCGCTGGGCGTCCCCATCTATTACCTGGCATACGGCCAGCGCTATGACGAGATGGAAAAATTCAGCAAGGAGAAGATACTCAGGAGGCTGTTCGGATAATGTACAAGATAATAGTTGACACGAGCTTCATCATCTCGGCAGCCAAATACAAGGTGGACATCCGCATGGGCCTGATACCGATAATAGACGGGCCGTTTGAGGTTATTGTGCCGTCTCCGGTCATTTCCGAACTAAGCTATATATCAAAAAACAAGGGAAAGCGGGGCAGGGACGCGTCAATAGGCCTGCAGATGCTTGAACAATTAAACCCAAAGGTTGAGCGGACTGAAAAAAAGTATGCTGACGAGGCATTGGTTGAGGTTGCTGAAAAGATTGGCGATGCGTTCATAGCGACCAATGACGTGAAGCTGAAAAACTCGCTGAAAGCGAAAGGAAGGCGGGTGTTCTCAATAAAGGGCGCGTCATTCATAGGCCTAGCTTGAAAATTCTCCTTATTTCATCTATTGACAGTTCCCTTGGCCTTTTGTTTGCAAACTCCGTCTCATCAATGGACTTTCCCAAGCTATTCCTGATTTTTTTGTTCTTCAAGGAAAACATCCTCCTTATCATGCCGTCCTGCGCCTTTGTAGGCACAAATCCGGTCTTTTCAATCTCAACGACTGCTGAATCCACCTTCGGGACTGGGAAAAAACAGTTCCTGGAAACCGTTTTAATTAGTTTCACGTTGAAGCTGAGCTGGGACGTCACTGAAAGCCTGCCGTAGTTTGATGCGCCTGGCTTGGCTGCCATCTTCTCGGCAAACTCCTTCTGGAACATGAGCACTGCGGACTTGAATCCCCAGTCCCTTACCCTGAACAGTATGTCCGACGAAATGCCATACGGCACGTTGCCGAATATCCTGTCTATTGGAAAAGGCGCAAGCTTCAGGAAATCCCCATGCAGCAGCTTGATATTAAGCAGGCCTGAAAAGCGCTCTGAAAGCCGTTCAAAGGCCCCATCCTCAAGCTCAACGACATAAAGCATTTTCGGGTTTCTGGCAAGCAGGCGTGAGGTAAGCCTTCCTGTGCCGCCGCCTATCTCCAGCGCGGTTTCGCCTGGCTGGAGCCGTTTGGCTATGAATGAAAGCGCGGCCTGGTCCTGCAAAAAGTTCTGGCTGAAGGACTTTTTGGGCCTCATCTGCGCTTCCTCATCATGGAAAGGGCCTCAATCAGCCCATAGGCATAGTCGCTGGCGCCGAAGGAGGAGAAATAGTCCCCCTTGCCATAAAAGTATTGGGCATCCGAGGCGTAATGCAGCGCCTTTTCATAAACCTCTTTTTCTCCGGGCTCCGGCAAAAAGGAGTCTGCCAGCTTCCTTGTCTTGTCAATGCTGGCCCTGGCCCGTCCCTGCTGGTCCATGATTTTGAGTATTCGGTAATGTTTTTTAAAGGGTTGGCATGAAGATCCGATTTATGATAAGCCGGTGATTCGCCGCATATCGGCTTTGCCTATTCAGGACTTGGAGTTCTGAAGGCAGTCATCTTTTATGCTTGAACTGCTGATTTCATTGCAGACTGTGGAGTTGCCAAAATCAATGGCAAAGTAATAATAGCACTGATCCCGTTCGTCCGAACTGTTAATCATATTACATGTGCTGGGATTCCGGCAAAGCCTGCTGCTATCAGAGTAGCATTTATCTTTGAATTGGTCAGATACAACCGCGCAAAACTCAGGCCGGCACACAGTTGTGGTGACATTCATCATTGGGGCATCATCCAGTACGCATAGGGTATATATATCATTGTTTCCGCTTTCGTTGCAAACCGACAAATCGTTCGTTACTGAATTTAAATAAGCGGCGGCAATCCCAGTGTAACATGTATAGTTCCGGTGATTGTCATTTGGCAGCTGATTGCAGAGCGTGATGTTCTTGGTCTTCACTGCCACCTCCCAAAGGCACTCTATTTTGGAATCAGCCATCTGATCACATACCGTGGTGTCATTGTTATTCAGTGCCACCTCAAAAATGCACTGTACTTGTGAAGTGTAATATGGTCCGCTTCTGCCGAAACCCTCGATTGCTCCGGTAACTGAATCACACACAGATGGATCATCGGTCGCGCTGGCATAATCGTAATAACAGAAATCCCTGGCGCAATCTACGACAGAAGGGCCGTAGGAACACTCGCTTCTGGCAGCAGGATAAGTCTTGTTTACATTTGTATCATTTATCGCCCCGCACTTAGCCTGTGCTGCCAATTGATTGGTCTCCGTTGCCGACTGATTAACCGGGCTCATGCACCCAAAGAACAGAATCATTAATAAAATGCATATCCACGCTCTCATATCAAGCATCTCATGGTGTACTGCTAATTATAATGTTTTTTAAAGTGTTGGCACAAAACGCAACCATGAAGGTAACGCCATGGGACGTTGAGGGCAAGATAGACTACGACAAGCTCATAAAGGAGTTCGGGACGTCCGCGCTGGATGAAAAGCTTAGATCAAGGCTGGAAAAGGCGGCTGGCGCGAGGCTTCCGGCTTTCATAAGAAGGGGCTATTTCTTCTCACACCGCGACCTTGACAAGGTCCTTGACGATTTCGAGAAGGGGAAGGGGTTCTTCGTCTACACCGGAAGGGGGCCGTCAAACAAGATGCACATAGGCCACCTTCCGTCCTTCATGCTCGCGAAATGGCTGCAGGACAGGTTCAAGGCAAACGTCTACATCGAGATTACGGACGACGAAAAGTTCCTTCACAACAGGGAGCTTTCGCTGAAGCAGGTAGACGGCTACGCGGAGGACAACATCATGGACATAGCCGCGCTGGGATTCGACCCGGACATGACGTTCGTTTTCAAGGACAGCGAATACGTGAAGAACGCATACCCTATGATGCTGAAGGTCGCGAGAAAAACGACGTTCTCGACCGCAAAGGCAGTATTCGGGTTCACGAACGAGACCAACGTCGGGATGATATTCTATCCGTCCTACCAGGTCGTCCCCACGTTCTTCGAGAAAAAGAGATGCCTGATACCGAACGCAATCGACCAGGACCCGTACTGGAGGATACAGAGGGACATGGCCGAATCGCTCGGATATGAAAGGGCGGCCTCAATCCACAGCAAGTTCCTTCCGCCGCTTACGGGCGTGGAGGGCAAGATGAGCGCGTCAAAGTCGGAGACGGCGATATGGCTGGACGACGATGAAAAAACGGTGAAAAACAAGGTGATGAAATACGCCTTTTCCGGGGGCCGCGCGACGGTGGAAGAGCACAGGAAGCTGGGCGGCAACCCGGACGTGGACGTGAGCTTCCAGTGGCTCTACCTGCTTTTTGAGGAGGACGACAGGGAGATTGCCCGGATAGAAAAAGAGTACAGGGCAGGCAACATGCTTACTGGAGAACTAAAGGAAATACTGATAAGCCGGCTCAACGACTTCCTGAAGGCGCACGGGGAAAGGAAGGCGAATGCGGCCGAGGCAAAAGAAAAGATGATGCGCTCTGGAAAGCTGGCCTCGCGGATGTGGGGCACGGTTTTCGGCAAGGAGGATTGACATGATAATAATGGTAACAGGCTCAGTAGGCACGGGAAAGACCACTGTGGCAGAGGCGCTGTCAAGAAGGCTGGGCTTCCCGCTTATCCGGCTTTCAGACGCCCTTGGCAAGATACCGTCCAAGTACAACAAAAAGCTGAAAACAAGGGAAGTGGACGTAACGGAGCTGGAAAAATGGCTGTCAAAAGAGACGGAAGGCATGCGGGACTTCATTGTTGAGGGGCACATGGCCTGCGAGCTTGAGCTGGACGCGGATTACGTCTTTGTGCTAAGGACGCACCCTGACGAGCTTGGGAAAAGGCTGAGGGAAAGGAAATACCTGAAAGCCAAGGTTGACGAGAATGTTATGGCAGAGGCGCTTGACTATTGCCTTCTGAAGGTTGAAAAGAAGAAAAACGTTTTTGAGATAGACACCACGGGAAGGGCCGCTATCAGGAGCGCGGAGGAGGCGGTGCGGATAATGGAAGGCAGGAAGAGGCTGTTCCGCAAGGTCAGCTGGTCGTCCTGGCTGCATGCCGCGACTTCCCCCAGGCCGAAACGGAAATGATTACCTGAACTTTTTTGGCGGCGGAACATCAAGTTTGTATACTTTGTGGAATTCCTCAAGCCTGCGGATAAAATGCTCAACCAGTTCTTCAGATAATTTTTGTGATTTCAGTTCACGGCTTATTGTGTCCCAATCGACGCTGGGATATATTATTTCCATGTCGGACAAATCCCTTTTCCTGCCTTCGCTTGCCAGGCCCTTGAACAGGAATATGTCATCCTTTGATATTAGATAGACTTCAAGCTTCCCGTATTTCCTGAAAAGCTCCGCTCTTGCAATCATGGATTTTGAAAGCTCAAGCTTTTCCATCACTTTTTCAACGAAAAGGTCCAGATGCAGACCGTCTTTGTTCTCATACATCGCGCTCGCGGCAAGGCCCCGGTGCTCGTCCTTTACGACATATGGCGAATGGTACTCCGCGCCAAAAAGCGCATTGCAAAAGATATCGTATGTCTTTTTGTCCTGGAACAGGATGTCTATGTCCTTTGTTGACTCTTTGAGCCCCCTTAACGACATCGCACAGCCGCCTATGAGATATATGCTTATCGGCTCGCTTACTCTTTTTCCGATTTTTTCCAGTTCCGAGGTTATGTATGCCTTGTCAAATTGGTTCATGCCAGCACCTCTTCAACGTCTTTCCATGACGGAAACCCGTCTTCTGCGCGGCTTCCCTTGGAATTCACAAAATCAACAAGGTTCTCCAAGAATTTTTGGGTAACGTCAAATTTGTACCGGGCTTTCAACAGAAGATTAAAATCAAACTTGTTTTTTGACATCAGGGCTGCAGCATAGGCGACTGATCTGTAATCGCGCCCAAACGCCAGCATATGGATCACCACGTCCTGAATGTCTGGCTTGAATGAGCAAAAATAGAGCCTTTCGGCGGAAACCAGCTTTATGCCATAATCCGCCAAGACCGAATATGCCGTTGGCCAGTATTTTCCAGAAAGGCTTTTGCCGCTTGCCATTACAACTAATTCCGGTTTTTTTATCGACTCAAAGGAAACCCTGAACTGCAGGATGGATTTAGCGTCAAATCCGGAGTTTAAAATCGCTAATTGAGAAAGGAAGTTGCTGCAGAACCATGCGATTCTCGAGGCTTCGCCCCTTAATGAATATGTGCCCTTTGAGGAAGAATAGATAATGCCCAACCTGACCATTTTGGATATCATTCTATTTGCCGAGGCAGGTGGAATATCCAGATCAGAAACCGACGCAGAACGCTTGGTCCGCATAAAAGCAAGGAAGAAAGGGGATGCGCCCGTAAGAATGTCTTCCATTTTGAGATGCGTCAAATCCCGTTTGGAGTTCGTGAATTCGGTCAAGAGCATTGAATGGACTGAAAACGCGTTCCTTTTTCCTGCCCTTGAAATGGAGATGAGCTTGACGCCCGCGAGTTCCCTAAGATAAATGCTCAAGTTGCTTTTTTGCATATTGAGCTTTTTGCATATCTCTGCGCTGGTTATGCTGCCATTGTGCTGCAAAAGGATCTCAAAAACCCTTACTTCAGACCTATTTAACCATTTCACAATCAAATAATATAACATATATATTAAAAAGTTATGCTTTTTGATTGATATCCTGTAGCGCCTGTGTCAACAACCAACGTAATATATAATACTATATTACGTTGGTTGTTATATAAGGCATAAATAAGGCATAATTTTCTTAACGCCAAAAAATATAACTTATATATAAACAAGTTATTAATTTTGATTGGATTTTTTCGGATATTTGTTAATTTTTCGTCTGAGTTGGACAACTAGCGGAGTAATATAATATTAACTATTGTATTACTCCACTAATCATCCGCATATTTTTGCTCATCTATTCTCCTTCCCCCAGGCAACAATCAAGGCGTGGTACTCGTTGAAGAGCTTGGCGTCAAGGCCAAGCGATTCCTCAAACCGGAGCCTGTAATCGTCGTATTCCCCCTTTTCCAGTACGCCGTATTCTGCGCAGAACCGCCTTGTGTATGCGTCAATCACGAAAATGGGCTTGCTGAAGGCATAGAGCGCTATTGAGTCGGCCGTTTCCTTCCCTATGCCATTGATGGCAAGCAGCTGCCCCCTCATCTCCATCCTGTCCATGGACTTTGCCTTTTTGGCATTGGAAACAAGCCATGACATGGCCGATTTTAGGCGCAGGGCCTTCTGGTTGTAGAAGCCGCTTGGCCTGATAAGCCCCTTTAGCCTGTTTTCTTCCATGCTTAATATTATATTGGGCTCAAGCGCATCCTCCGCCTTGAGGTTTGCTATCGCTTTCTCAACGTTCGGCCAGGCAGTGTTCTGGGTAAGCACCGCCCCAATGACAATCTCGCATTTGTTATCGGAATGCCACCAGCCCTGCGGCCCGTATTCGTTATAAAGGCTCCTGTACATCCTTTTGATGATGTCCATGATAATGGGTAAGGATGCGCACGTTATATATCCTTGCCTGGTTGGTATAGAGAACATCGCTTATTCACGAAGGTTAGGTTCGCTTTCCCTCAAACCCCCTACAATAATTTATAAACTTTATTTTATAGACAATCAAAAGATTTAAAAAGCTGCCCTCGGAGAGCACGTTAGTCCCCCTAAGACGGGGATACAAACTAGAGGTGAAAAAATGAATGGAATAAATCTTAAGAAGTTGGGCGCAATAGTCGCCGGAGGAGCAATTTTGGCTAGCTCTGTGGCTTTTGCTGGACTTGTTTTCCAGAACACGGAACTGGTTAACGCGAATGGCCAGCCGGTCGTAAAGATCGTCGTTGGCGAGAACGCGGCGGCTTCCGACGGAGTTGCAGCAGCCATGATAGCGACCAAGATCGCTAACAGTGCGTATGCCAGCAAGGACTACACTGCCGCGGTTCAGGGAACTGCGACATGCGTGGCCGGCAACGGATCCACTGGAGGAGCGACCTGCACGGTGACAGACAAGACCGTGACCCTCGAGATAGTATATCCGGGCATGACCGGAACCACTATCACTGAGTTCAAGCCGCTGATAGCCGAGACGTTGGACAGGACACTCGACAACAGGAACGTTGATGACAACGACGTAACAACGGACCTGATGGACGAGAAAGCACAGCCATTCCAGGACCAGGACGGCAATTTCCTTGCCGACGCTGGAATAAACGAGGTCGGGGGCGTGGGTGACACGTACTATATGATAGACGGAAGCAAGCTGAACGCATTTGCGGACTACACAATGTCCAGCGCACAGCAGTCGTCAAGCTCGTTCACCGAGTCCCAGAGGATATTCCTCAAGGGAAAAACGGCATACGACAGCTCCGAGAAGGCAATCGAGTACGTACCTGACACGACACTATACCAGATCGTGTTCGGGCCGGACGAAGACGGCCTTTCCCTCTGCCCTGGAGACACATCCCAGAGCATAGGAACCTGCGGAGTCAACGATGAGCTCGGCAAGAACAGGTACGCGCTGAAGCTGTTCGGTGAGCAGTGGGTAATAAGCGGAGTCGAGGGAACGACCGGAGAAGTGAAGGACTACGCCGGACTCAACGACTTCGTCAGCGACAGGTCGATATCCGTGCCAGCATCTTCAGTGTTCAAGCTGAAGCTTGCAAAGGAGGCAAAGTACAACCCAGCGCTCCACAAAGGGGAGTGCATGAACACCACGGACGTGAAAATCTGCCTTTCGGACATTGCGAGGGAAACGGGAGAAGGAAACACCCACCCGGCGATTCTGTCAATATATGACACCGCAGGGAACCTCGTGACTGAAAAGCAGGTTGCAGAAGGCGCGACAGAGACTGTCACAGTCGGGAGCAAGGACGTAAAGATACATGTCTACCAGACTGCGCCTGGTTACGCCATGCAGGCAATGTGGGCCGACATCGCAATCTACATGGACGAGATAGAGCTCAACGAGGGCAAGGCGTTCACCTACGGAATAAAGGGATATTCCGGAGACGAGTCAAAGTGGAACGTCTACTTCGGCCTTGTTGACAAGAACGGACCCGAGGACAATGTGACTGTGGCCGATGCTACAGGGCTCAGGACACTGACCTTTGCGACTTCGGACAGCGATGCGCAGGGAGGCGGGGACGTCTACACGGGCGACTCGTACTATGTGATAGACACGGCAAAGTACCAGGGCTTCGAGGTAAAGAACAACGGCCTTGAAACTGCTGCCATGGACCCGCTGAAGTTTGAGTGGAAGTACAGCGGATCGGCGCCTGTTGCGAACATAACGAAGTACGTGAAGATAACGACAAGCCAGGACAGAGGGTTTGAAGTCAATGGCGAATCGTGGAAGAAGGGAGGCTTAGTCATTATCGGGTACAACGAGACAGCCCCGATGATAGCGCTGAAGGACTATGACGGCGACTGGCATTCCGCGGCTTACTCCGGCCAGGACGTGAAGTACACGTGGGCAGGGGACGAGGGAGACATATACACGATCGGACCCAGCGGAACGTCTGACTCTCCGGGCGACTTCGCTGTCTACTTTGACGAGAATGTCGGAAAGGTGCTCGACATTGACTCCTCCGCCGTTAATGAGATAGAGATGGACATTGACGCGACGAACAACGAGATCAACACGGGTTCCACCGACACTGACCTGCTGCGCTACTGGCAACCCTTTACTCCTTCGGCCTACGGCGACGGGTATGGGTACGATGACGACCAGACAGTGGAAGTTGGATTCGTGACCATGAGGGGAAGCGAGTACTCCTCGCAGTCCAAAACCACAAGGACCATCCAGGTCCCGAAGAGCGTGAGGCATGTGCAGATGGCGCTGATGCCGACTTCGCTTAACGCGTCAAGGAACTCCGAGATAATCGGGCCTCTCCACGAGGGAGACTCAGCTACCGTTGGCGGAAGCATAACGGTGACTGTGGACGCAATAAGCGTGGTGGACACTGCAACAGTTAGCGGAGGAACCTCCGGTGCGGCGACTGCTGACATGAGCGGAGTGACGGCCGTCATAAAGGACGCGTCGGGAGCTTCAATGTCAACGCTGACAGCGCAGAGCGTCTATGCTGTAGACCCCGCGACCCTGACGTACCTGGATTCCCAGGCACCTGCGACAGGAACCGTGATTACCGTTGGCGGACCCAAGGTAAACTCGGTGACCGCTGCAGCGATGCAGGGAGCTGCGATTGACCTTTCAGCCGCAAACCCCGTAGTTACTACGGAGGCGGGTGACAAGATAATCGTGGCCGGATGGACCGCTGCCGACACAATAACGGCTGCATCCAACTTTATCGCGGCGCTTAAGGCACAGTGAAGGGCGTACTTTAACCCTTTTATTTTTTTATTTTCTTTTTTCTAACTGAAGTTCCAGGCTAGATTATGTCATGCTCAAGGTGATGGCTCTGCAGGGCCCAAAATGCTTCTTTTGGGGTGAAGACTTTTTCTTGCAAGAAAAAGGATCAAAGAAAAGGGGCTTTTTAAAACCCTTCACAGGAACCTCTAACTGATGGACGCCATAATAGCGCTGGACAGCTACGACGACATATTCGACGACTTCGACCCGCAGGCATACATCGAGCGGAACATATCCGCCGACTTCCTTGACGCGCTCGGCAACAGGATAAGGAAGGTGAACACAAAGGAAAGGACCGGCATAACCCTCACGCTCCCCTATTACAAGAGGGTGATGAAGGACGAGCGGATAATAAAGGAGAGGCTCAGCGAGTACTTCTGGAACATGGCGCGCTACTGGACCGACAAGGAGAGCGAGATAAGGAACTATTCAATAGGCATGATGCTTGCCGGCCTCATAATATTCAGCATCGGCCAGTTCATCATACACAACTACGCGCAGTTCTTCGATGAGTTCATAGTGATACCGGCATGGTTCCTGACGTTCAGCGGGCTTGACAAGTACCTGGTGGAAAAGCCGAAAATGACGTCCAAACGGCGCTTTTACGAGGCCCTGAGCGGCGCCAAGGTCAGCTTCACGGACGAGGCCTGCTTCACCGATGCCGCGGAAAGCCGCGGATAGCGGATTGCACTACCCAATAGGTCTTTAAAGTTTTCACCCAAAAAGAGACTCCAAGATAACGATGGACGCCATAATAAGCCTGGAAAGCTACGACGACATGTTCGACGACTTCGACATAAGGCCTTATATCCAGCGGTCGCTGTCCACGGACTTCACCAACGTGCTAAATGAAAGGATAAGGAAGGTGGACTTCGCAAAGGACATAACGCTGATACTGACGATGCCGAAAAAAAGGCGGGTGAGGAAGGACGAGCGCGACATAGAGAAGAGGCTGAGGGAGCATTTCTCCAACATGGCGGCATACTGGAAGGGAAAGGCAGGCGATGCAAGGAACGCCGGCATATTCTACATAATGCTGGGCCTCGCGATATACATCGGCGGAGGCATGCTGGAAAGCGGCTTTTACACGCTCAGGCAGTACCTGCTCATACCGTCCTGGTTCCTCATCTGGTATGCGCTGGACATCATCGTGAACGACATGCCGAAGATAAACGGAAAGAGGGAGTTCAACCGCTACGTAGGCAACGCAAGGATTGCCTTCAGGGACGCGGAATACTACGAGATTTGATGATTTCATGCTGAAGAACGCTGTTGTTATGTGCGCCGGCAACGGGCTGGGGCTTTGGCCGATAACGGAAACAGTGCCCAAGCCATGCGTAAGATTGCTTGGCAGGAGCATGCTCTCAAGGATACTGGAAGGGCTGAAGGGCGCCGGCATGCGGAACGCCTATTTCGTGACGTATTACCTTGCCGATGCCGTTGAATCGGAGGCAAAGGCGGAATGCGAAAGGCTCGGTATGGAGGCGCATTTCATACGCCAGAAGGGCGCGCTTGGGACGGCGGATGCCGTCAGGGCGGCATCGGAATCCATAACCGGGCCGTTCATGGTTGCGTCGGGGGACCACGTGCTTGACACGTCCATATACAGGGACGCGGCCATGGCATTTGACGGGGACAGCGCCGTCGTGCTCAAGAGGGTGAAAGACCCGCTGCGGTACGGGGTCGCCGAAGTCAGCAACGGAATCATATCTGAAATGGTTGAAAAGCCGAAAGAGCCGAAGACGGACCTGGCAAACGTCGGCATATATGTTTTCAGCGAAGGCATTTTCCAGGAGCTTGGCAAGGTCGGCATCTCCTCGCGGAACGAATATGAGATAACCGACGTCCTGAAAGGCAAGAAGGCCTTCATAACTGAAAAATACTGGCTGGACGTGGGCATGCCATGGATGCTCATCGAGGCCATGGATTTCCTTTTTTCAGTTGAAAGGCCCAAAACCGGGGAGCCAAGCGGCACAGCGGGACACAGCCTTTACTTGGGCAAAAACAGCAGGATAGGGCCATCCTCCAGGATAGAGGGGAACGTGTCCATCGGAGACAGCGTGTCCATAGCCGAAAACTGTGTTCTGAAGGATGTCATACTAGGCGACGGCACCACAATCAAGGCCGGATGCCGCATAAGCAGCAGCGTGATAGGCAATAACGCCGTCATAGGGGCATCATGCCAGTTCGCAGACCGGAATGCAGACGGGAAGCCTGTCGTGATAATGACCAGGAAGGGGGCAAAGGCCGCGCCAGGGGGCTTCGGCTGCGTCATAGGCGACAAGGCCGACATCGGGGACAGGGTTTCTGTGCTTCCGGGGATGCTGATACGCTCCGGCGCAAGGGTTCCTTCCGGCTCTGCAGTAAAAGAGAATTGCTGATTCTGCGGATTAGCGGCGTCTTTCAGACAACCGTAACCATTATTGTCCTTTCCCTGGGCCCGTCAAGCTCCACAAGGCATATGCCCTGCCACCTTCCAAGCGCAAGCTTGCCGCCCCTGACCGGGACAGACTGGCCTTGGCCGACTATCATGGACCTTATGTGTGCGTCTGCGTTGCCGTCCAGCCTGTCGTGCTTCCATATGCCTTGAGGCACCTGCTTTTTGAGAAACGCGATAAAATCCTCCTTTAGCGCCTCGTCGTAATTTTCATTGACAAGTATTGCGGCAGTGGCATGCATCGCATGAATAAGGCAAATGCCGTCCATTATGCCGGACTTATGCACCATTTCCGCCACGCCCTTGGTTATGTCTATTATCTGCTCCCTTTCCTGCGTTGAAACGCGCATCTCGCCAACGAACGCCATGAATCCACCCAAACTGTTTTAAACAGGCATTGAATAAAAGGATATTGGTGATGAAAATGAAGACCATAACCATCGTTGAGCAGGACAGGGTCGGGCTGCTGATGGACATCTCCTACATACTCGGCAAGGAAAGGATAAACATAGAAAGCATATCTGCGAATGCCGTGGGGGGCAAGGCAATCATCACTCTGACCGTAAGGGACGGAAACGAGGCAAAGAAAATACTGATTAAGAACGGCTTCCACATCATTGAGGAGGACATGCTCATGGTGTCGCTCAGGGACAGGCCCGGCGAGCTTGCGACGCTTGCGAAGCTGATGAAGGACAACGGCATAAACCTTGTCAACCTCTACATGGTTTCAAAGGACGCGAAGAACACCATAGTCGCGATAAAGCCGGACAAGCCGAAAAAGGCCAAGGAGCTGCTGAAGAAGAACAAGTACGACATAGAGGAGGCAGCTTAGGAAAAGACGGGGTTTTCTTAGCCATCCGCCTAACCAAAGCGCCATCCATTTAAATGGCGCATTGCAATACGGCTTCAGGTGAAAGCATGAAGGCAATGATTGCGGTTCTTTTTGTTGCGGCGGTCGCGCTTTCGGGATGCCTGCAGTCCAATGGCCCGCAGCGCATCCTTGTGGGAAACGACAGCGACATCCACGGCTGCAAGGGCTCTGCAGGATATTCCTGGTGCGAGGCGAAGCAGGAATGCATACGCGTCTGGGAGGAGAACTGCAGTGTCGCTGGCGGAAGCGGCATTGCCAACCCTGCGTCGGTCAATTGCGTGGACAAGGGATACAACCTTACGATAATGACGGATTCTGAAGGCGGGCAGTACGGCGTATGCTCAAAGCCAGGCTACACGGAATGCGAGGAATGGGCCTTTTTCAGGGGCAACTGCACCATCGTTCCGCTCGGGGCGAATGGCTCAACTATGAATGCGACAGGAAGGGAGCCGAGGGCCGAAGGCCAGTTCTGTGGCGGCATAGCGGCAATACCCTGCCAGGAAGGCCTGCACTGCAGGCTCAACGGAAGCTACCCTGACGCGGGCGGGGCTTGCACAAAGGACTGCGGCTGCGCGCTGATGACGGATGGAACGTCAGTAGGCTGCTTCGGCTGCGCCTATGACAATGAAACAGGGGCGTTCAACTGCGCAAACGCGACAGCGGACTGGCAGCCTTACGAAAGGAAGCCAGGCGCGATAGGCATACCCTATGCCTGCTACTGCAGCAATGGGGAATGCATGCTCGCCCAGTGAAAGTCAGGAGGCGAGGCACTCTTTGAACGATTTCAGGAATATGGCAGGCGCTTCCTTGCGCGCTGCAGCAAGCAATTCCATGAACACTAGCACCCACGTAGTGTCTTTGTGGCCATACTGCGAGGCGCATTGGCTGGCGGTTTCGGATATGGGGCAACGATGCAGGTGGGGCGTTGTTGCATTAACGTCTGCGCCGTTTTCGATGAGCAGGATGCAGGTCTTGGTGTATCCGTCCATTGCTGCTGCATGCAATGGCGTTTTGTTGGATTCGGTCCTTGCGTTCACGTCTGCGCCTTTTTGTATAAGCAAGTTGCAGGCCTGGGTGCGTCCGCTTGCTGCGGCAGCGTGCAGGGCTGTGTAGCCGTCTAAATTAACCGAATTTATTTTCGCGCCAAGCTTCAGGAGCCGGTTTATCTTGGCTATGTCGCCTTCTCTGGCAGCGTCCATGAGGTCGCGGTCAAGCATTCTCCCAGCCAACAGCCTCCTTGCTGACTTCGCGGCTGATGCCAGGACCTCCTTTGCTCGCTTACGGAACGCCTTGGCTTTGCCGTGCCTTTCGGCCTGCTGCTGCGCCATGGCTTTATTGTGCGGCAAACAGGTTAAAAATCAGGCGGCAACGCACGCCCTGAACGGTTTCAGGAATGAATCCCCCATTGCATGCCCAAGCCATTCCATTGATTTAAGGAACTGGACAGTTTCAGTCCATCCGTTGCTTGTGGCTTTGTATAAGGATGTGCTGCCTGAATTGTCCTGCATACGGATGAGCTCCCTGATGCCTCCGCCGGCTTTTGCGTATTCATCTATGAGCAAGGCGCAGATTCCGGTCTGTCCATGGAATGCGGCATTGTGCAGGGCTGTTTCGCCATCATTGTCTCTTGCAATAATTAATTTCTCTATATTCCCGTTTGCTTCTTTATGTTTTTCTATCAACAGGACGCATGTTCTGGCGTCTCCGTTGGCTGCGGCATGGAACAGGGCCGTTTCACCGAACTCGTCCTTTGCGGTGATGCTTGCCCCTGCCTTCAGCAGCCTTTTGATGCCCCCACGATCACTTATGCTGATTGCCTCCCGAAGATCCTTGTCAAGCCGCCTTCCTGCCCAAACCCTTTTCAGCGATTTGGCTGCCGAGGCCAGGGCCTGTTTTGCATATTCTTTCGGCCTTCTTGGCTTGGCTGCTTGTTGTTCCTGCTGCTGCGCCATACTCCAATTATGCGCAAAAGGGGTTAAGAATAGGGCAGGAGGGACATACCCAATCTTTAAAAATTATCGTTAGCAACAGGGTGGCGTGGACTATTCAGAGCAGATAGAGAGGATGGTTGAGGAGCCCACGTGGCGCTCCATGCTTGCTGAGCTTATACTGAGGCACAAGCTGGACCCATGGGACATAGACATTGACGTGCTTGCTGACCACTTCATGAAGCGCATAAAGGAGCTTAAAGGCGACAAATTCACTGTCCCTGGCAACGTCATACTGGCCTGCTCAATCTTGTACAAGTTCAAGACCCTGATGCTGAGGATAAACGAAGAAGAGGAGCAGCCTGTTGACGTGTCCTTTGACATAAATGATGTTAAAGACCTTATGGCAAGGCCTGCAAGGAAGAGGCCCATAACCATCGTTGAGCTGATGAAGGCCATGGAAAAGGCCATGAAGTACGAGCCGAAGATAGAGGTGGCGATTGCCGCTTCAACGGAAAGGGCAAAGCGCACGATTGACGAGCTGATGGAGGCGGACTACAGCTACGAGTACAACGAGGACGACATGTCATCCAGGCTTGAAACTGTGATAGAGAAGATAAAGAAGGCCAGGGACAGCGAGGGCATAACGCTGTTTTCCAGCATACTGGACGGAAAGGGCGTGGTGCATTCGCTCCTGCCTGTGCTTTTCCTTGCAAACGAGGGGCTGCTGGACCTCAAGCAGGACAAGATATTCGGCGAGATAATCATAAGGTACAGGGACGTGGCGCAGCATGCATAACCTCAGCATAAAGGAGCTTGTGGAAGCGATACTTTTTTCGGTGCCTGAGCCGTTCACGGCAGAGGAGCTGGCATTCAAGACGAACAGGAAAACCGAGGATGTCAGGAAGGCGCTGGAAGGACTCTCCAACGAATATGCGGCAAGGAACGGCGTAATAACGATAGAAAACGTAAACGGAAGGTATGCGATGGCCATAAGGAGGGAGGCTGCGCCTTCGCTCAGGAAATACATAAGGGAGGCGGAGCTGACGCCCTACGAGCTCAAGATGCTCGCCATAATAAGCAAGCACAACGGCATACTCAAGAGCCAGATGGCAAAGGCCATGGGCAGCGGGGTTTACGACCATATCAGGAGCCTTGTGGAAAAGGGCTTTGTGCAGGAAGTGAAGGTCGGAAGGAGCATGGCGCTCAAGACAACGGGAAAGGTCCCTGACAAGGCCCTGCCAAAGGTTCAGGCAGAGGGGGCGAAGCCCAACTCTGAAGCAACAGCCGCTTCTGATGCAGATAAGCCTGCAGCCGGAGAAGAGGCAGCACAGGCAGAGGCTCCGGCAACAGAATCCCAGCCAGAGCAGCCGCCGCAATGAGCCAAGCCTTTTAAACTTGCTTTGCCATCCAGGATGCATGGCCGCCAAGGACATACGCTGGAGCCTCGATGACATAGCAAAAAGCGAGGAAGAGTTTTACGCTATTGTGAGCAACATCAAGGACGACACCAAGAAAATCCAAGGGTTCCGCAGCCGGCTTTCCCCGGACATGCCCATTGAGGCGTTCAGGGAAATAGTCATGCTCGGGGAGTCGCTTAATGAGAAGATGGCGCGCGTGTCATCGTATGCCAGCCTGCTTTCCAGCGGGGACATAAAATCCCAGAAGGCAATGAAATACTCGTCCATGCTTGACACGCTTGGCCTAGAGGTCTCCGACGCCATACGGTTCTTTTCGCACTGGATGAAGGGCAAAAACGTAGACGGAATGAAAACGCTTGACGACGCCAACGCAAAAAGGCTTTTTGCAGCCATCCCTGAGCTGGAATATCCGATGGGCTACGCAAGGCTTGCCGCAAGGCACACGCTGCCTGAAAGGGAGGAAAGCATCATAGAGAAGAAGGAGGCCAACGGCATAGACGTGGTAAGCGAGCTGTATGACGAGATTACCAACGATTTTACGTTCATACTCAACATAAGGGGAAGGAAAAAAAGGATAGGCAATGCCGAGGAGCTCCTGAAAGTGACGTCAAGCCCGGACAGGGAAGTGAGGAAGGCGGCGTATGACGCGCTCCTTGAAACGTACCGGAACAACAGGGAAAAAATATTCACCATCTATTCCGCGATAGCAAAGGACTGGAGGATTGACTGCGGCATGAGGGATTTTTCCTCTTCCATGTCAGCAAGGAACTTCGCGAACCATGTCCCGGACGCGGCTGTTGACGCGCTGATGGCGTCCTGCGAGGCCAATGCGCCGCTGTTCCACAGGTACTTCGGAATAAAGGCCAAACTGCTCGGCATAGACAAGCTTGAGAGGCATGATGTCTATGCGCCCGTAAAAACGACAAGGGAAAGGAGGCATTCTTATGCCGAGGCAAGAAGGATGGTCTTTGATTCGCTCAACAATTTCAGCCCGTCATTCAGGAAAAAGGCGGAAAGCGTGATAAAGGCAAACCATATTGACGTCTATCCGCGGAAAGACAAGAGGCACGGCGCCTTCTGCGCCGCAATAGCGCCAAACGTAATCCCTTATGTTCTCCTGAACTACAGCAGCAGGCGGAGGGACGTTTCCACGCTTGCGCACGAGCTGGGACATGCCGTGCACGACATCTATTCCTCAAGGCTGCCGATAAGCGCGATGCAGGCGACGCTTCCGCTTGCGGAGACGGCGTCCACGCTGAGCGAGCTGGTGCTTTTCGGCAGGATGCTGGAAAAGGCGGAAGGCGACGGGAAAATAGGGATGCTTTCGGAAAAGATATGCGAAAGCTGGGCCACTATAATAAGGCAGTGCTATTTTGTCAAGTTTGAGAAGGCCGCGCACGAAAGGATATACGGCGAGAACATCAACGAGGAGGAGCTTAGCTCGCTTTATTACGAAACGACTAAGCCCCAGTTCGGAGACAGCGTAACCTTCAACGGGGCGTTCAGGCACGAATGGTGCCAAATCCCGCACATATTCCATGTGCCGTTCTACTGTTACGCATACAGCTTCGGAGAGCTGCTCAGCTTTGCGCTTTATTCAAGGTACAAGAAAGAAGGAACCAGCTTCATATCGTCAATAGAGAAGATACTTTCCGCTGGCTCGAGCAGGAGCCCTGAGGCATTGCTTGAGGAGATTGGCATTGACATCCTCGACAGGCGGTTCTGGGATTCCGGGTTTGACGTTCCGAAAGGATGGATAAGCGAGATGGAAAAGGCTTAATTCTGTTTCAAAAAGCATGTTGGCGTGGTTAAAAAAAACAAACCCTTTAAAGAAAAAACCGCCAAAACACACCAAGCCGGTGTTTCCATGGATTACGAAAGGATAGCCATAATTATTGTCGGCATTGCGGTGGTCAGCGGGGCAACGCTGCTTATTTCGAGCATGTTGAGTGGCGGGAGCCAGGCCCAGACTTACATAATAAACTATGCCCAGGGGAATGCCACCGCGACCGGCGTTGCCACAATGCTGCCCGGCGGCTCATTCAAGCTTGACAATGGCAGGCTTCTGGACGCAGCCAAGGACAATGTTTCGGTCATCAAGGTGTTGACGCCTTATGGAAACATATCAACATGCAGCTGCCGGAAATGCGAAGCCTGCCCTGCGCCCGTCAACACCTGCGCAAATGCAACGGCAATTAACAAAACCAAGGAAACGCCGTCTTGCCTGAACAACAGCAGAAAATGCAGCGCAGACAGCAGCTGCTGTTCCGGCTACTGCAACGCAACCTCAGGGACATGCGGCACGAAGCCGTTGTGCTACGGCGCCGGCGGGAAGTGCGGCGTTTCGGCAGTTGCGGCCAACGCCACGGGGTGCTGCGCCGGCCTTTTCTGCAATGCCACATCCGGGCTGTGCCAGGAGAAATGCAAGACAACCGGGATTGCATGCGGCAAGGACACCTCATGCTGCTCGGGATACTGCAACACGGCGACCAAGCAGTGCGGTGAAAAGAACGTCTCATTCCAGTGCACGCCCAGTTATTGCTCCAACGGCGTAGTGTACAGCGGATGCCACTGGGATTCCGACCTCGGGAGGTGCGCCTGCGACCAAAGCGCCTGCGACAGCCAGAAATGCTCAAGTGACGGGACAACGTGCGCAGCCAACACGGCATGCACGGCAAACGGCAAAAACTGCAGCTCAAGCGGCGCATGCTGCTCCAAGTACTGCAATGCGTCCTCAATGACATGCAAGCCGTACCCGAACTGCCAAGCAAACCACTGCGAAGGCGGGGTGCTGTACAGGGACTGCGAATTTGACTTCGCGTTCAACACATGCGGCTGCAGCGGCGAATCCATATGCGCAACGCAAAGGTGCAACGCCAACGGTACTGCATGCGACGCCCAGGCGTGCCCGGCAAGCTACTGCAAGGACGGCGCCCTTTTCAACTGCACGGTAAGCGCGGCAAGCGGGGCCTGCTCGTGCGCCCAGACCGTGTGCAGAAGCCAGCAGTGCAACGCCGACGGATGGACGTGCAAGTGAAGGGAGCTTTTAGGAAAAGCTCCAGCAAAACCTTTTGGAAAAAGCTTCAGCAAAAAACGTTTTGGCTCCGCAGATATTCTTTTGATAAAAAGGAGATGTTCCTATTTGAACGCTTATGGCGACAATATTATAAATATAATGGTTTATGGTCTCTGCAATACATAGGTGATTGAATGGTGCATGGTTTGGAAACAATGAAGAAAATGAATGATAGCGAAGCAATGAAGCAAATCAAGATGGGCAAAGGAAGGAACTTGGTTAAGCTCCCAAAAGGAGATGCCTTTGCAGTAAGGCGCTTATTGAACAAGAGGTGGACAAAGAAGGAGCTGGGCGGGGACATTGACGTGTATGTCACGTATGCCAAAGGCAGAAAGTCTCCGTTCAGGGGAAAGGACGTGCTATAAGAGCATGCCTTCTTAATTTTTAATCTAATCTTAGCAATAGCCTAATTGCCTTCTTTTGAACCCAAGTGCTTTTTCTTTGGCGCCTCAGCGCTCATTATGCTTTTTTCTTTCCGCAGGAGCCAAAAGGCTTTCTTTTTCCCCAAGTGCTTTTTCTTTGCAAAGAAAAAGGACCTTCGCCCTGGCCGGGACCTTCAGCCCGAAGGGCTGGAGGGACTTTTGCGCTTTTTTCTGCGCAAAAAGGCCGGCGCCGCAGCGCCCTGGCCGGGATTCGAACCCGGATCGCAAGCGTGACAGGCTCGTATGCTAACCGTTACACTACCAGAGCAAGCGAGATTATTCGCATGGGAAATGCTTTTAAACCGTTCCCCTGGCCCTGAATAGGGATAAAAAGGCCTGCGCCCAATCGCCTCTGATGAATCCCGAGGATGCGCTGGAGTCCAGCATGGGCAAGGACGGGCTGGAAGCAAAAATCAAGGAGAAGATGGAGGAGCTTTCGGGCCTTGTTGACAGGGAGAAAGCAATAGGCCTCATCGCAGAGGAAAGGGGGCTCACAGGCACCGGTTTTGTTGGCATAAACGAGCTCAGGGACGGCATGAAGGGCTTCAGCCTAAAGGCAACAGTTGATTACGTCTCGGACACTGTAAAGACGCCCAAAACCAGCTTTAGGGACGTTGGAATATTCAACGAAGAGGGAAAGGCGGTTTTGCGGTTTTGGAGGACGCAGTATGAAAAGCATAGGCTGGTGCATGGCGACGAGGTTCTGCTCAGGGGCTGCAACTTCGCCTTTGGCGCGGTCCAGCTTGGCTACGACGGCTCAATAACGGTGCTGAAAAGGGCAGGGTTCAAGGCATTGGACGCCGTGGAAAAGGAAGGCATCTATAACCTCAGGGGGAGGCTACAGAAGAAGGACGAGGGCTATGTCCTTACAGGGGAAGGGAAAGAGCTGCCGACAGACACTGAATCAGGGGCCTTTGAGGGAGAGGCCCTGCTTGAGCGGTTCAGCTGGGACGGCAAGGTTCTCAGGCGGACGGCCCACAGTAGGATATTTAAAAAGTTGCCCAGCGTAAGGGATAATGCTGCGGAAGCCCCGTAGTCTAGCGGTTAAGGATATCAGGCTCTGGACCTGGGGACCCCGGTTCGAATCCGGGCGGGGCTAAGTCCTTTTTCTTTGCGAAGAAAAATCACTTGGGGAAAAAGAAAGCATTTTGGCGCCTGTGGGCGCTAAACCGTTTCCTGGCTTTCCGGATGAGAACCGGAGGCGAGAATCCGGGCGGGTTAGGGGTTTTTAACTTCTTTTTAGCATAATTTAAGCATGGAACAAAGGAAGAGAGAACCAATGATTCGCAGGATTGCGCAAAAGGCAAGGGCACTGCTCCTGCGCAAGCCAAAAGCCGAGGGAGCAAAAAGGATAAGCAGGGTAGAACAAAGATATTGGATGAAAAGATTTATGACATTTCATTCATTAAGAGCTTTGGTGAAGAATACCTTGGCGAGTTCCAAAGGCTATTGAAAGCGGGGGCGAATCCGGACATAAGAGATGAAAAAGGCAGAACCCCTTTAATGGGCGCTGCGCAATCCCAGGACATCCAGTTTGTAAAGGCTTTGCTTGAGCATGGGGCGGATGTGAATGCAAAAGACAATGACGGCACCGCTGCGCTGAATTATGCAGGATTTGATGGGATATTCCAATGGCATTACTGCAGAAAGTACAAAAACCTGGCAGAAACTGTCATGCTTCTGCTGGCAAACGGAGCCAAAACCAGCAAAAAGAACAAGGAGATGATGGCATCGTTTGAGACTGAAAAAGGCTCTCCGGAATACCGCGTGAAGGCAATGGCTGAATTTGCCGGATACGTTGGATATGATAATTACAGTAGCTTTTTAGCCAATTTCAAGGAATGCATAGGCAGATAGCGCCAAACCAAGGGTTCGGCCATAACCGGACCGATAGCGTTTTTAACCCTCCCTTATCCAGATAACGGCATAGCTGCAATGGCAGTGTAAGTGGTTAAAATGGACAGGAAAAACTTTTCGGAATGGTACTCCTGGATACTAAAGGAAGCGGAACTGGTCGACATAAGGTACAATGTCAAGGGCTTTGTCGTGATAAGGCCCTGGGCTTTCTATGCGCTCAAGAAGATGTACTCAATATACGAGGCCGAGCTGGAGGCAAGGGGCCACAGCCCAGTTCACTTTCCGGCAGTCATTCCTGAATCCAACCTAAAGAAGGAAGAGGAGCACATCAAGGGCTTCGGCGAGGAGGTTTTCTGGGTCGAAAAGGCAGGAAACAACCAGCTTGAGGAAAGGCTGGCATTGAGGCCGACCAGCGAGACTGCAATCTACCCGATGTACGCGCTCTGGATAAACGGCAGGAAGGATTTGCCGCTAAAACTGTACCAGAGCGGCGCGGTCTGGAGATACGAGACAAAGGCAACGCGCCCCCTCATAAGGCTCAGGGAATTCCTTTGGATAGAGAGCCACTGCGTTTTCCCGACAAAAGAGGACGCCGAAAAACAGATAACCGAGGATGTGGAAATCGCTAACGACGTAATAGGCGAAAGCTTCGGCATACCATCCATATTTTTTGAAAGGCCGCAGTGGGATAAGTTTGCAGGCGCGGAAAACACATATGCGGCAGACACGCTGATGCCTGACGGAAAAGTATTGCAGGTATGGACAACGCATATGCTGGGCCAGAATTTCTCAAAGCCGTTCGGGATAAAATTCAGCGACAATGACGGCAAGGAGAAATTTGCATGGCAGACAACGTGCGGGCCTGGCATGTCGAGGTTCCTTGCTGCGCTAATAGCGATTTACGGCGACGACAAGGGCATCATATACCCATACCACCTGTCGCCGGTGCAGGCAGTGGTTGTGCCCATTTACAAGGGCGAAAACAGGGAAAAGATAGACAGATACGTGAACGCGTTGTTGAACGAACTGAAAAAGGCCGGCATAAGGGCGCATTATGACACTTCAGACAATACTCCTGGGTTCAAGTACAACCAATGGGAGATGAAAGGCGTTCCCATAAGGCTGGAGATAGGCGAAAGGGAAGTGGACGCCAACAAGGCAGTCCTGGTATGCAGGGACACAAGGGAAAAGAGGACAGTGGAAATAAAGGGCATCGAAAAGGAGATAGAAAAGGCGGGAAAGGACATGTTTGAAAGGCTGAAAAAGGCTGCAACGGAAAGGCTGGAAAAAGGCATGGACAGGGCAGAAGACATGGACAAATTGGGAAAGCTGCTTGAGGAAGGGAAAATCGTCAGGGTGCCGTTCTGCTCGCTGGGCATGGACGGGAAGCCCTGCTATGAAAAGATAAAGGACAAGCTCAAAGCCGAAGTAAGGGGAAGCATGCTCAGCGAAAAGGAGAAGCCCAAAGGCAGGAAGTGCGTGGTGTGCGGCGAAGAGGCGCAGCACTACGCGTATGTCGCGAGGCAATACTGATGGCAATGCACGAGATGTGCAGGCTGGACTACCTTGTGCTGGAAAAGGAGCTTAAGAAATTGGAGGGCTCGTTCTTCAACAAGGCCTTCTGGCATGACAACAACGTGTTCAGGATAAGGCTGAACAAGGGGAACGTCACGTTTGAGCTTGGCAAATGGGCAATGGCAGAGAAACTGGAGGGTGAAGTTAAGGAGCACCCCTTTTCCGACCTTCTTAGGAAGGAGCTTGACAACCAATACCTTGAGAAGGTGGAGGTCGTTGACGGCGACAGGCTGCTGAAGATGAGGTTCAGGACAGCGACGCTGTACGTTGAGATGTTCGGCAGGTCAAAGGCCGTGCTTGTGAGCAGCGAAGGGAAGATAATGGGGTTCTTTGTCAAGGACAACAAGGAGGAGCTGGAAATCGGGCAGGACTACAGGGTTCCTGGGACAATGCCGCTGGACGCAGCATTGTACATCAAGGACGCTGAAGGAAAGCCAATTGGCGCGATATTGGCAAGGATGGTCGGAAAGTTATATTCAAAATACATGCTGGAAAAGGAAGGCATAATGGAAAGCTCAATGGACTATAAGGCCGGGGCGCTGGATTCATTGACTAAGAAATGGCTTGCATTGGCGAAACCATGCATAAAGCCGGATTTCTCGGACTATGCCGTGCTGCCGGTCTTTGAAAATGCGGCAGAAGAGGAAAGCGTCTCAATGGCAATAAAGAAATGCCTGGAAAACGCGGAAAAGGAGAATCCTGAGCTGCTCAAGCTGAAGAAGTCCAGGGAAAGGATGCTTGAGTCCATAACCGAGTATGGCAGGAAGGCGGACGAGTTCAGGGCAAAGGGCGACTTCATATACGCCAACTACGAGGAGGCTGAAAAGGCGCTCCTGCACGCAAAAGGCATGGAAATGGACGACTTTTTAAGGAAGAGGAAGGCGACCTTCGACAGGAAGGAAAAGACCGTCGAGCTGGACATGGGAGGTTAGACCATGAAATTCAATGTGCTGGGGGAAGAGATAAGCGTTGAATGGGGTCACGTATTTTCCGTTGCAGGCGTGATGCTAATATCTGCAGTCCTGACGGCGCTTATATCAATGCTCCTGCCATTTATCGAAGATAATGCCAGCATTATGCAGGGATTGGATTTCCTATTAAACATAGCACAGCCATTTTACCCTGCGGCTTTCGCTTTTATCGCAATTGCCATTGCCATTGGCATATTCAAAATGAAGAAAGATGCCGCCTTGTGCCGGTCCATTGTCGGAGCATTTCTTCTTGTTGGTTTGGGAATTGCCCTTTTGGGCGCGATAAGCTATGTGGAGCCTATCTTATCATATCATCCAAAAGAGGTGATATTATATGCTATACAGACTGGCTTAACCTATTTGATCGACATGCTGATAGGCGCCATGATGATATACATTTGGATGCTGGCTGTATCCGCGCCAGACATGCAAAAAGCCAGGAAAATGGCAGCCCCAGCTGCGGTTTTTGCGTTGATAATGTACGCCATTTCAATACTTCCAATGCTGATCGGTGTTGCGGAAGGGCAGTACATCCCCTATTACCTACTCTACTCTATTGCCACGACACACACTTTCATCTATCTTCTATCGCACTTTGTCTTCGGCTTCATCATATTATATCACATATGGGGCAATAAGCTTGAGAATATGGCATACCTCTTTGCAGCGTTGTATCTGCTCTCGCCGGTCGTGGCGATGGCAGGCGATTTCCTGTCATATGGGATTCTTGATGCATGGGCGACTCTGGCAGCCATAGTGAAACTAACCGTGCTTTACTGCATCAGCCGCCCCGACCTAAAGGACAGATTTGACAAGCTCCTCGGGATTTAGACGGACATTAAAAGGGAACGGCAGGGTTAAAAACAGTTGCAGCCAATATGGCAAATGGCGATTTGAATGCCTGCAACCGGGGAGAAACTGAGGAAGAAGGATGACTTCGGAAGCATTGAGAGGCAGCTATTCCTGATTTCCGAGAAGATAGAGAAAAGGATTGGGAAGGGGCAGGCCGAGCACCGCATCGCCGGCGTCAAGATAACAAAGACGCCCGAGATAAGGATATCCTTCCAGAGGAACATGGGCCAGGCCAAGGCAGCGGCCGAGAAGCTGAGGGAGTGCCTTGACAAGGGGGCGCTGGAGAGGTGGGCATGATGGCGGCCCAGAAGAAGGAGTTCAGGCCGTTCGAGAAGGTGCCCTTCGAGGCGAAGAAGAGGATAATAGACCTTTGGAAGTTCATGAGGCAGGAGGACAAGGAGCATTTCATAAACCAGGTAGCTCTCGCGCTTTCAATATGGGGCTCTGACGACCAGGGAAAGACGATGGTCGCGCGCGTCATGGAGATACTTGTCAAGGACGGCAGCAAGAACCTCTCGGATTTCGGCATTTACATAGACAAGCTGATGCTGGTTGAGCAGGACAAGGCACTGGAAAGCAGGGGCAACGAGATAGTCAAAGTGATAGAGGTCGTTGACGCATACAGGATAAGGTACGAGATGAGCTCGGAGCCGCACAAGACCATATTCTAAAGCCCCTTTTCTTTCGTAAGGGAACCAAGGTCCCATTGAAGCCTTTTGGGAAAAGGCTTCAGCGAAAAACGACGAAGCTCAACCTTCCTTTTCTTAGGCCCTCGGGTTCAAAAGAAGGCATTGGGAAAGCTTCAGCAAAAAAACCTCGTGGTTCAAAACAAGCCCGGCACTATAAGCAGTATGAAGCAGACCAGCGCGGAATAGGACACCCATTCCGCAACCTTTTTGTCCTTCAGGAAAGACCTCATTATGTGGTAGCCGTCGAAGAGCGGGACAGGCAGCAGGTTTATCATGCCTATGGCGAAGTTCAGCCCGCACGTGAGGCCTAACACGTTTATGATGAACTTTATCAGCGGGTCCTGGAACACCACGAGCGGAAGTATGGAGGATGCGCAGCCTGTCGTCGACTCTTTCAGCACGATGTTGCCGTTGTCCAAAACCGTTGGGACGTTGCACGTGTAGGCGTAGCTGTGCACCGCAAAATAGAAGAACGCGATGTAAAGCAGGCCAAAAAGGAAGCCGAACGTTATGTTTGCCGCGCTGCCTGCGACGAGTATCCTGCTCCTTACCATTGGGCTGGACCTTTCAAGTTCCCTGTCGCTCGGCTCCACGAACGCTCCGATGGGCAGGCTGCCGAAAAGAACTATTCCGGTTGAGTTTATGCTGACGCGCTCTGCCCTTGAAAGGAAGCCGTGCGACAGCTCATGGACCACGAGGAGAATCACGACCGCTATTATGCCCTCAAAGAACGGCAGGTTTATGCCTGGAAGCACGAGCGTGGCCCCTGCCTTCAGCGAAACCGCCTGGTGCAGGACCAGCATGGCGTAGATGTTGTAAAGCACGTTGGCTGCAGCGATGTACAGCGACATTATCGTCGAGCCGCCGAAGCCGAGCAGCAGCAGCGAGGCCGAAAGCAGCAGCGAGGCCGAAATCGCGGAAGGGCTTGAGCCCTGCTCGATGGCGGACACGTTGCCCATGGCCGTCAGCGCGTAGGATATGCCCAGCGGATAGACCACCATGAGCGCGAAAAGGAACGCCATTGAGAACAGGTAGAGGGCTATCCTGTGGGAACGCGGCCTCCATTTCATGAGGAAAAGCATTATTGCTCCGAAGCTTACGAAAAGCATGACATCCGCCCAAAGCCGGAAATACGCCGCGTATTTCCTGCCGACAGTGTCTATGAACGTGACAAAATACCTGCTCCTCACGAGAAGCATGCCGAGCTCGGTCTGCATGAAGTGCCTTTTCGCATAGAATTTTGAGATGAGGACCATCTCCAATATCACGATGGCCGCCTTTGCGAGGTTCGGTATGGACGTCGCCGTTATGACGAAGTACATGAACAGCAAGGAGACTATGCATACCACTATGTCGGCTGAATCCATATTGGAGGGTATTAGTGTGCACACTTTAAAAATGCTGGCGGAATGTTTGGCGGATGACTAATAATCTACAATATATTTTCCCCAAGGTATTTACGAATCATCATTTTTATCTCGTCGCTTCTTTTGACGTTAAGGGATATTTGTAGGCCATAACCGGTGGGCTTGCGGATGATAATATTATCTTTGATAAGCTCAACGGCAAGATCCTTATATCGCCCTTTCAGATGAGGAGGAACTCCTTTTGCCACATTCTCAAAAGCTGTGTGGCTCTCGCCCCATTTTCTCCTGCGGGCAAGCTTGTGCAGAATCATGGCTTTTAGTTCATCATCTGACTCCATGAAGTTCACTTATGTTGCCTTTCAAAGGATAGATTTATAAACATGTGCCATAAGAAATAATGTGATGCAACAATAGAACTGTAATGTTGCATGTATGGCATATTACCTGGAATAAACAAGAGAGAAATATTTCCGGTAAACGGCAAAATAGGTGATGAGGCATGGCGGAAGACACAGTATTAATAGAATATCTGGGAAACACCCCGATAATCAGGATAACGGATTTCCTCCTTGAGAACAGGCTGTTTGACTATTCAAAAAAGCAGATAATAGAGGAAACGGGGCTTGCCAAGGCCACTTTCTACAAGTATTGGGGAAAAATAACGGAAATAGGGATAGCCAAGGCCACCCGCTCATTCGGAAAAACGAAGCTGTACAGGATAAACGAGCAGAGCCCCGTCGTCCAGCAGATAAAGAAGCTGGAGCTTGCGCTTATTGAGAGCACGGCGCCGCAGGCGGCAGCCGCAAAACTGCATGCGTCTGTTGCCTCCAAAACATGAAATGTTTGGCAAATGCCGAAGTCAGGGGCTTATGCCTTTTTAATTTTTGAGGTGAATACGGGTTCAGTGGTCTTGATGGAAGTAGCGATAAAGATAGGGGCCGCGGCCGGCGAGGGCGCATTCGTGATGGGCGCAACTGCAGGCAGGCTTTTCGCGCGCGGCGGATACAGCGTCTTCGGCTACCCGGAATACCCCTCCCTGATAAGGGGCGGGCACAACGCATACCAGATTGTCATTTCAGACAGGAGGCTTGACGCCCCGCTCATGGAAAGCGACGTCGTCATAGCTATAAACAGGGATGCGATAAAGTTCCATGCCGATTCCATAAAGAAAGGCGGGCTACTTTTATACGATTCTGAGCTTGACCTCAGCGGAATGAGCATAAGGGAGGATGTAAAGAAGGTGGGCGTGCCCGTTGCCAGCATAATAAGCGGGCAGAAGGCCGACCCGAAGATGAAGAACACCGCATACCTGGGCGCGCTGCTTGCCACAGTCGACTATCCGCTTGAGTACCTTGAAAAGGCGCTTGAGGACCAGTTCTCAAGGAAGGGCAAGGATGTCGTGGACATGAACATAAGGGTCGCTAAGGCAGGGTATGATTATACAATATCGCAGTCCAAGCCTGCCATAAGCATCAAGCCGATAGGCGGGCCGAGGCCTTATCTTCCAGGAAATGAGGCACTTGCAATCGGGTTCATAAAGGGCGGGCTTACGTTCTATTCATCGTACCCCATGACCCCTGCAACGACCATACTGCATTACCTCATAAAGAACCAGGAAAAGGCCGGCATAGTTGTTTTGCAGTCAGAAGACGAGATATCCGGGGCCAACATGGCCGTTGGGGCGGCATATGCCGGGGCAAGGGCCGCAACAGGCACAAGCGGCGGGGGGTTCGCGCTGAAAACCGAAACAGTCAGCATGGCGGCCATCTCGGAAACGCCGGTCGTGTTCTTCCTTGCGCAGAGGGTAGGGCCTTCCACAGGCATGCCGACGTGGACCGAGCAGGGCGACGTGTTCCAGGTCATTGGCGCAGGGCAGGGCGAGTTCCCAAAGGTGATACTTGCGCCAGGCGACGCCAAAGAGATGATACAGATAGGCGCCGACTCGCTCAACATAGCAGAGGAGTTCCAGCTGCCTGTTTTCCTGCTTTCAGACAAATACCTTTCAGAAAACTATTACACTGTGGACGGATTGGACGTTTCGCGCTTCAAGGCAAACAGGGGCAAGCTCGCTGACAGGGGGCTTCCTGAGCTGAAGCCAGGCGAAAGGTTCAAGCGTTATAAAATAACGCAGGACGGCATATCGCCAAGGAGCCTGCCTGGCGTTCCTAATGGCCAGCACGTTGCGTCAAGCTACGAGCACCAGGAGGACAGCTTTTCAACCGAGTCGTTTGACATGAGGGTCGCGCAGGTTGACAAGCGCCTGAGGAAGATGGAAAAGCTGCTTGAGCGCTCGTACGAGCCTAAGATATACTCGTTCAAGGGCGACGATGCGCTTGTCGTGTGGGGCTCCCAGCTCGGGCCTGCGCTGAAGGCCGCGGAAGAGGCGAAAATTGACGTGATACATTTCAACTGGATATACCCGCTAAGCAGGGAAAAGGTTGAAAGGGCTTTCTCCAATTACAAGGCCGTCTATTTTGCTGAAAACAACAGGACCGGCGTGTTTGAAAAGGTCGTTTTGCTTGAGACGGGCAAAAAGCCTACTGCATCCATAAGGAAGTACAATGGCAGGCCTTTGCTGCCGCACCAGCTTGTGAAGGCGATTGACGGCGTGAGGAAGACAGGCAAGGACTGCCTGATAAGGAACGAGGAGTACGACAATTTTGAGTTCTACTCCCCGTGGAGATATTGAGGTGCCCAAATGGCGAATGTGAATGTTTTTGATGTTTCGGAAAAGCCGCAATGGTGCCCGGGCTGCGGGGACTACAGCATACTTGGCTCGTTCAAGACCGCGATAACGGAGCTTGGCATTGACCCGCACAGGATAGTCGTCGTTACGGGAATCGGTTGCGGCAGCAAGATAGCGCACTATGTCAGGGCTTACGGGTTTGAGGGCCTGCACGGCCGCATTTTGCCGCTTGCAGAAGGCATCAAGATGGCGAACCCGAAACTGACCGTGATTGGCATTGGCGGGGACGGCGACGGGTTTTCCGAAGGCGGCAACCATTTCGTGCATGCTCCGCGGAAAAACGTGAACTATGCCTACATGGTGCAGGACAACCACATCTACGCCTTGACCACGGGGCAGACGTCTCCGACGACGCCGAAGAACTTGCCTAACAAGACATCTCCTACGGAACAGCTTTACGAGGAGTACAAGCCTTTGCCTGCTGCCTTGATAAACGGCTGCACGTTTGTCGGTTCTTGCTTTGCCGGAAACATTCGCCATACCGCGGACATGATGAAGAAGGCGATAATGCACAAGGGATTCGCTTTTTTGAACATTTACCAGCCGTGCGTCACGTGGAACAACGTGAACACTTACCAGTGGTACATGCAAAGGTGCTATGACCTGCAGAAGGAAAACCACGACGCTTCCAACTTTGACGCTGGCTTGGCAAAGGCGCTTGAGCCGTACAGGAACGGGTTTGAGAGGCTGCCAATAGGCCTGTTCTATGAGAGCAACGCCCGGAAGCCGCTGGACGAGCTGCATCCTGTCTTGGCAAAGGGCGTTATACCTGCTGAAAAGGACATAACGAACGTTGACATTTCCGCATTGCTGAAGGAGATGGAGTAACGTCGCCCCCGTCGGGATTTGAACCCGCATCTCAGGCTCCGGAAGCCCGCATTCTGATCCAGGTTGAACTACGGGGGCAAATACAATACGGCAGCAAAGAGATTATAAATAAATGCGGATGTGCCAAGGACATCCGGATTATGCCAGATGTATGCAATTATAGAAGGATTTCAGGAAGGACGGTGCAGTTTTCTGCCCAAAGGCGGCGCTCAATTGCTCAATGGCCTCAAGGAACAGCTCCGTTTCCTTGTGGCCGAGGTTCTTGGCAACGTCCTTGGCTTTGAGTTTTCCGCGGTCCAGTGCGCCTTTTTCCAGCAGCAGCATGCAGGTTTCGGTGTGTGCATTATATGCGGCACAATACAGAGGCGTCCTGCCGTCATTGTCCTCTGCGTTCACATTTGCGCCGTTTTCTATCAGCAGTGCGCAGGTTTCTGCGCAGCTGAAGCTCGCGACCCAGTGAAGGGTGGTCCAGCCGTGCGCGCTTCTTGCATTTGGGCTTGCGCCTTTCTTTAGTAGCGGCAAGATATCAGCATCGCCATATGAGGCTGCCAGGCGGAGCGCACGGTCCAGGTCCCCGCGCTTGCTTGAGCGCATCAGCATCCTTTTGGCGGATCTTCTTGCTGATTCAAGCAGACGCACCGCTCTTTTCGTTATAGGAAGCTTTAGTTTCTTGCTGGCAAAGCTTTGCTCCATGCCTCTATTGTACGACAGAGAGATTATAAATGTGGATGCGCCCCCGTCGGGATTTGAACCCGCATCTCAGGCTCCGCAAGCCCGCATTCTGATCCAGGTTGAACTACGGGGGCAAGCATAACGTAGCAACAAAGAGATTATAAATGTGCTCTGGGAACAAATAAGTAAGCTTGCTCAGCGGCGTTGGTGTCTAAGCGGCATCTGGCATATTTCCCTGATAAGGGCAATCGCCGCGGCATGGGCCTTTTCGGCGTATTCATCATCGGTATCGTCATTAATATATTCTTGGATTACCCTGTCTATTTCATCTTCACTCGCTTTCTTCGCAATTGCGGGCCTCTTCGCCGCCTTCCGCGCATTGTCCAAATCAGCCCTTGACAGGTTGAACCGCTTGGCGATTATCGGTATCATTTCATAGCCTTGGGTTGCGAAAAGCTCTCTTGCAAGGTTCATCGCGCAGGCCCTTGCGGCAGCCGGCCTTTTGCATGTTTCGGCTATCTCGGCGCAGAGCTTGAGCTTTTCCAGCCTTGGAAGCGCCCTAACCTTGAATGTGCCTCCGCGCACTGCGATTGCCCAGTGGGCGTTAATCCTCGCCATGGCTTATTTGTGTGAAAAAGAGTTTTTAAATGTATCATATGCAGGCGCATCTCCGGCGAAAGGCCATTGGCAAGGTATTAAAACATATATCCCGAATTGGAATCAGGTGTTTTACAATGGGGGAAGTTGCAGTGACATTCAAGGTTTTCGTGGAAGACATGTCTGTGTTTGACGCGGTAAAGGAGGAGCTGAAGAAGGCAGGGGCCAGGAGCATGCAGGACGAGGAGGTCGGCTTCGGCATAAAGACAATAAAGGCCATGTTCATAATCCCGGATGGCGAAGGCGAGATAGACAAGCTGGAAGCGAAAGTGTCATCCCTGAAAGGCGTATCCGAGATAAGGGCAGAAGAGATGGGAAGGCTGATGTGACTATTTTTGCAAGAGGCTGAAAATGATTGCCAGCAAAAAGGCCGAAATGTGCCGCCCTGCCAGAAAGGAATGGAACATATTCAAGCGGATGGCGGAAAAGGAAGGGCTGGATGTGCTGAAGCTCAGCGGAAAGGCCATCGGCGAAAGCAACCTGCGCTATTTGGGCGACTTGGAAAAGCGAAGGAAAAGGGGTTTTCTGGTTGTCGTGCACGGCGGAGGAGTTGAGATAACCGACGCGATGGAAAGAGCCGGCGTAAAGCCGCGGTTCCGCGACGGCGTGCGCATCACAGACGGATTCACGATGGAGATTGTGGAACGTGAGCTGGAAAAGATAAACGTCAGGATGACGGAAACGCTGCGCGATTGCGGGCTCAGTGTCGCGCCTTTTCTCCTGGGGGTGTTCCGCGGCTGCACAGTATTCCCTAGGGAGAGGAACGGCATAGTGACAAATGTGAACCATGGGGAGGTCGCATGCGCATTGCTTGAGCGCAAAATCGCTGTCCTTTCGCCAATGGGAACGGATTACTCCGGAACCATGCTGAACTTCAATGCAGACGGCGCGGCTGCCATGGCTGCGATAGCGCTCCACGCAGGCCGGCTGATAATGGCGACTGACAAGGACGGCATAATCTCAGAAGGAAAAGTTATAAGGAAAATCTCCATCCTGGAACTGGAAATGCTTGGGGAAAGGGGGGTTGTTGACGGCGGCATGGCTGAAAAGGCGAAGGCATGCATAAGGGCCGCGAAGGCAGGAACCAGGCCCTTCATAATCAACGGGAACGACAGAAGGGTGCTGGCAATGGCGCTTGCAGGCAATCCGTGCGGGACAGAGGTCCTGCCAGTTGCCGCGGAAAAACAGGCAAAGCCACATGTGTGATAGGGCGCTGCGGCGCCAAAAAGTAGTTTTCTTTCCGCGGAGCTTTTTGGGAAAAAGCTCCAGCAAAAAACGTTTAGAGCTTTCTTTTCCAAAAGAAAGGGGGGTCACTTCCGGTAGAACGAGAAAAAGAAATACAGCGCAATCATTATGACTATAAACGCAATGACAAGCATCAGCCACAGCGGCATGCCGCCGACGCTGATGACGAACGTGTAATCGTCAAAGCCGTCCTTGCTGAGCCTGACCGTATAGTCCCCGGACGATGAGGGCGTGAACGAGAACCTGTTGGACGATATCGTAGTGTTGGGCCCGTTGTTTATGCTGATGTTGAACCCTCTTACTGAAGCATTAAGCGCGTCATAGGCCAGTATGGCATACTCCTTGCCTGATGCCATGCCGCTTGGGACGTTTACGTTGAACGTGTTCTTCTGCATATCCGGGTTGCGGTACATACGGACAGATGGCAGGAACCGTGCGTCAGACTGGTCTGATGCCCTGCACATCAGCGTCATGAGGCCAAAACCGTAATCAGCCGGGTTTATGTCGGCATACCAGCTCTTGGAGCCGGATGCAGGCACCCATGGCCCGCCGTTCACGCTTACCTGTACAGTGAAGCCCGGGTTGCCTGAGAAGGCGTTTCCAGATGCCCTAAAAGGGAGATAGCCGACCTCGCCATAGTCGGATGGTGACGAGATGGCGCATCCAGAGCCGAACCGCGTGCCCTGAACCAGGGTATTGCGGCCTATCAACAGCATGCCGTTTGAGAATGCAGGCATGTCGCCATATGTATTGAAGACAAAGTCGCCTATTGCATTCATGCCCTGGTCAAGCAGCACGAGCCTGTCCTGCATCAGGACGGCGTAGCCGTTGCCGTTTGGGTATATGCCGATGGCAATTCCTTTCGGGATTGTCGTTGAATTTATGACCTTAAGGTCTTTCGAAAGCCTGTACATCCTGCCAGACGTGCCATATACGGTTATGCCGCTGCTGTCCTGGTAAAGGTATAGCGGGTTGTCAGGTAGTGAAACCGTGTCAAAAACCCTTCCGTTCCCGTTGAATGAGGCCACGAGGCCGCCGGAAGCGCCGGCATAGAGCCTGCCGTCCATGGATATCATGTTTGACGAAACCGCCTTCATCGGGACAAGGACGGTCGAGCCGGCATATGCATCCTGCGATATCAGTATGCCGCTGTCTGACAGGAAGATGGGGTAGGCGAAGCCGGACATGGGGGGCGCGCATGAGACGATGGAGCCGGAAAACTTTGAGTCGTTCATTTGCGTGAACGAGCCGTTCAGCTCAAGCGCAAGCGTGATGATTGTGAAACCGTCCCTGCCGCTGGCCACGGCGTAGAAAAGGTTCTTGCCGCCGTAGCAGAAAGCGGAAACCGGGTCCCTGCTGCCTATCTTCGTTTCGGTCTTGTGCCCGTTCAGCAAGTTAATGGAAACGAAGTCGGTTTCGCTGAAGCCTGCAACGTAGTTTATCTGCTCTGCATAGACTGGCGCGCTGGAAAAGTTGAAATCTGACGCAAAATAGTTGAATGAGCCGCCTGCCGGGTCTATGAAATATACGTTGCTGTTGCCATAAGCCAGCACCTTGCCGTTGTCCAGCGTGGACATGCCCATTATGGGCTCGTTTAGCTGGGACTCCCAGGAAAATGCGGAAGAGGCAAGCAAAAGGACGATGATGGAAAAGAGGTTTTGGGCCCTCATCTTCACACCATCTTTGAGTCGTACTCTCCCTTGTCAACGGACTGCTGCACGTCCTTGGGCTTCTTCTTGTCAACGGTTATGCCCATGCTCATCGATGTTCCGAGAATTTCCTTCACCCTGGATTTCAGCGAAGAGGCGTTGCCCTTGCCCTGCGTGCTCTTTGCAAGCTCAACGGCCTTCTCAAAGGGCATGTCCCCGACCGGGGGCTCCTTCCATGCCATCTTGTGGCCTTTCTCCACGTTGGCGCCCTTCTTCACGAGCTCTGCCGTGGTGGGCGAGCCTACCTCAATCTCAAAGGTCTTTGCCGCTGTGTCGGCTATTATCCTCACGGGGACCTTCATGCCGCTGAAGGCCATGGTCATCTCGTTTATTTTTGCCACGACCTGGCCTGCATTTATGCCAAGAGGCCCGAGCGCGGGCCCTATGGGCGGCCCTGCGGTCGCCTTCCCCCCTTCAATTATAGCGTTTATCTCTTTCTTTGCCATCAGGGTTCACCCTCATTGATTTTCATTGTTTTCCGTTGGTTTAAGCTATCAGCATTTTAGGGATTTTGATGGTTGTGTTTAAAAAGCATATTGTTGTCAGACATAGCACAATGTGGGTGTTTTTGCCCGGTTTTTTAAAGTTTTCCGCCCTAATTTACATTCAATAAACCAGCAAAACGCAATAGATGATTGATATGGAGCAATTATTGCTTGAACCGATAGAGAAAGAACTAAAAGACGCATACCTTTCGTACGCCATGAGCGTGATAGTCTCAAGGGCGATTCCGGACGTGAGGGACGGCCTGAAGCCCGTGCACAGGAGGATACTTTACGCGATGAACGAGCTGGGGATGGCGAGCAACAAGCCGTTCAAGAAGTCTGCAAGGATTGTTGGCGAGGTTTTGGGAAAATACCACCCGCACGGCGACGTTGCCATATACGACTCGCTGGTCAGGATGGCGCAGCCGTTCTCATTGAGGTATACGCTGATAAGCGGGCAGGGCAACTTCGGCAGCGTGGACGGTGACCCGCCTGCTGCCATGCGTTACACTGAGGCAAGGATGGGGAGGATGGCAGAGGAGATGCTCGCTGACCTGGACTCCGACACAGTGGACTTCGTGCCCAACTTCGACGACACGCTTAAGGAGCCTAGCGTCCTTCCCGCAAAGGTGCCGAACCTGGTGCTGAACGGGACGGCAGGCATAGCCGTGGGGATGGCGTCCAACATACCGCCGCACAACCTCAACGAGGTCGTTGACGGGCTCCTGCAGATGATAGACGGGAAAGGCGAGGAGGACGTTTATGCAACGATAAAGGGGCCGGATTTCCCGACAGGCGGCATCATCATAGGCAGGGACGGCGTGGAACGTGCGAAAAGGGAAGGCAGGGGCATCATCCGCATAAGGGGAAGGGCGACGACAGAAGACGACAAAATCATAATAACCGAGCTTCCCTACCAGACCAACAAGGCCAAGCTCATAGAGGAGATAGCAGACAAGGTGAAGGACGGGTCACTGGAGGGCATAGCCGACATACATGACAGGAGCGACAAGGGCGGCTTGACGGTAGAGATAAAGGTAAAGAAGGGGCATGACGCGGAAATCGTGCTGAACAAGCTTTACGACCATACCGCGCTGCAGTCCAGCTTTGGCATAATAAACATAGCGCTAATCGGGGGGAAGCCCAAATTGCTGACGCTGTATGAGATGCTCAATGCGTTCCTGAATTTCAGGGAAGAAGTCATAAGAAGAAGGACCGCTTTCCTGCTGCGCAAGGCTGAGGAAAGGGACCACATAGTCATAGGCCTGCTCAAGGCGCTGGACAAGATTGACAAGGTCATAGACATAGCGAAAAAATCCAAGGACCAGCTTGAGGCGCAGGGCAGATTGATAGAGGCGCTCGGCATAAGCGAGAAGCAGGCCAAGTCCATACTTGAGATGAGGATACAGACGCTGACAGGGCTTGAGACGGACAAGCTGAAGAGGGAGCATGATGCGCTGCTTGCCAGCATAACCGAATACAACGAAACGCTCTCCAACAGAATCAAACTGATGGGCATCATAAGGAAGGAGCTTGAGGACATCAGGCAAAAGTACGGGGACCAGAGAAGGACGGAAATAAGGGAAGGGGAAGGCGAGATGGACTATGAAAGCATGATAGAGGACAGCGACGTAGTCATAACCATGTCTAAGAAAGGATACCTCAAGAGGATACTGCTGACTGAGTTCAGTTCCCAAAGAAGGGGCGGCAAGGGCGTCAAGATAGCTGGCGGCGAGGAGGAGATGGAGGACACCCTGGTGACAAGGAACAAGACTACGATGCTCGTGTTCTCTGACAGGGGCATTGTCAGGTGGATAAAGGCATACAACGTGCCAAAGTCAGAGCGCTACTCAAAGGGAACGCACATAGCAAACATAATCCCGCTTGAGCAGGGCGAAACAGTCGTGTCCATAGTGCCTGTCAGCAGCCTGGAGAAAGGGCATCTTGTTTTCCTTACAAGGAAAGGGACTGTCAAGAAGGTGGAGATGGAAAATTTCTCCAACCCAAGGAAGGGCGGCATAATAGCGATAAAGATGCCGGAGAACGACGCGCTGCTTGAAGTCAAGTCCATGGACGGGGAGGGCGACGTGATGGTGGCGACAAAGAAAGGCTACGCCATAAGGTTCCCGACAGCAGACATGAGGGAGATAGGCAGGGCAGCATACGGCGTCAGGGGCATAAGGCTGCGGGAAGGGGACGAGGTCATCGGCATAGAGATTGTGAAGAAACCGTTCATGGTGCTTGTTTCCGAAAAGGGGTTCGGCAAGATAATAGACGTTTCCGAGTTCAAGACGCAGCACAGGGGCGGCATGGGCGTCATAGGCATCAAGGTAAACGAAAAGACCGGAAGCGCAATGGCGCTCCGTTCAGCTGAAAAGGAAAACACCATATTCCTTGTTTCGTCCAAGGGAAAGAGCATAGCCAGCAGGATATCCGAGATAAGGGAGGTCTCAAGGTATGCGAGCGGCGTGAAGCTCATGGACCTTGAAGGCGGGGACCGCGTGGTCTCGATATCCGTCATAGAAGGCGGTCTTGAGATTAAGGAAGGCCAGCCAGCCGAAGCGCCGGAGAAGGGAGAAGGCTTATAAAGTCTATCGCCAACCAGAGAAGTGTCATTAAATCTGTGCCGCAGTAGCTCAGCCCGGTAGAGCATTCGGCTGAAGACCGAAGTGTCGCTGGTTCAAATCCGGCCTGCGGCAAAGGCGTTTTAATCTATTTTGCGCTCGGTTAAGCAGAAATAAAAGGAAGGTGTAAAAAAGTGAAAACTTCAGCCGCGGGCAATGCTTACGGTTGCCGTGTACGCATTCAGGTCCTTGCTTAACACCGAAATCTCGGCAGACGTGGAATTGGTTATCCTGACGGTCTTGGACGCGCCTGGCGCAACCATCACGTTTGAAACGAGATCCCCGCCGGCATTGTAAACTTCAAATATGGGATTGTTCGGGCTGCTTGAATCAAAGTCGTAAAGGCAAACCTTGGCAACGTCGTTGCTGACGCACTCGTCAAAGCCGATTGTGCCGCTCACGGCGTTGTTGCCGATTTTCGTGTCCGTTGCAGACACAAGCGCCCAAACCGAAGAGCCGCTTGCCATGGTTCCATAGACGTATATCATTACGGCATTGCTGTCGTCAACATTAACCTGTTCTGAAGCTCCTTGCGCGATCTGTATGTTTGACGAGAACTTGCCGTTCGCGCCATAGACTGTCAATATGGCATCATGCGTCTTTGTGTCCATGTCAGAAAGGCAAACGCTGGCATGCGACGTGTTGACGCACTCGTCGTAGAAAAGCAGCCTGCCGCCGAAATCGGACGATGTGTACTTGACTGTCGTGTTGGCCCATGCCGAGCCGTTGGTTATTATTGTCTGCGAAACCGTGATCAGGATGTCCTTGCCTCCCCCTATAACTATCGATGTGGGGTCCTGCACCTGGACCATGACATTTGATATGAACTTGCCGTTCGCGCCATAGAGCGAGAAAATCGCCTGGTGCGGCCAGTCCACTGCAACGTCCTCAAGGCAGGCGCTGGAATTTGCAAGGTTTACGCAGTCGCCTATCTGTAGCATCCCCTGGGAGACCAATACTGACTGCCTGGAATAAATGCCGGAGTCCCTTATGTATACAAGCGCCTGTATGTCGCTTCCGTTTATGGCGGTAGAGTAAACCGAGACGTATATGAACTTGCCGTTCCCGAGCGATGCAATTCCGTTGCCGTTTGGCGCGACCTCGATGTTGGATGAAAGCTTGCCCTTGGCGTCATAGACTGTGAGTATGGCGTCGTTGGGCGATTCAGCCGCAAGGTCGGAAAGGCACACCTTGCCGTTTGACACGGTTAGGCAGTCGTTGTAGTGCAGCAGCCCGCCCGAGCCGTTTATGGTGTTAGCAGTTATCGTGTTGTTGGCCGGATGGCTGTTCCTGCCCGAGCTTGACGAGCCTGAGTTTCCGCCGGACGAGCCTCCGTAAGTGCCGGTATCATTGTAGACAATCGTTATGTTTGTGTGGTTGCTTACTGTGCCATTGGTCAAGTTTGAAGTTGTGTTGATTATGTTGCTGGCATTGGCGCTTTGGTTGGCAATGGCGCTCCCGTTGCCTGAGATGTTCTTGGGTATTGAGGCATTGGCCAAAACATTGGTTGCGTTTGCAACCACATGCGGAACTGAGGCATTGGCAGTGATGTTTTCCTGAACAGTGTCGTTCGCCCCGGCTCCGGACAGCGTCATGTAGCCGCCTACGCCCAGCAGCAGCACTGCGCCAGCAAGGAGGAAAGATGCCATTATCTCGTTTTTCATGTTCAGCCACCTTTATTACGATATTTATTACGATATCATCCAAATTTAAAAAAACAAATCAGTATTGGATGCCCTGTCCCAGTGCGTTCATGCCTTCTGTGGATATTACATACCTTCCTGCAGGGAGTGTTGAAAGGTCAACGATGCCCCTGTTCCCGTTGAACGGAAGCGAGACGACCAGCCTTCCTGAGACGTCAAAGACGCTCGCGGTATGGTTTCCGGGCTTTGCGAACACAAGGCCGTACCTGTTGTGCGAGAGCTGCACTATCCTGTCCATGTGCGCCGTAAAGAGCCCCTTTGACGTGTTCAGCACGCTGCCGACCGGGATGCTGGACTCTATGTTGGCTGTGGCGAACGCCGAGTTCTTGCCGACTGCAAGGTCTGTTATCGTTATTGTCAGTGCCTTGCCGTTGCGGCCAGAGAACGTTGCTTCCTTGCCCACGGTTGCCTGCACGGTGCTGCCGTTGACGTCAAACACAGCGATTGAATCGTGCGCATCCACAAGCTTTATCGTCCCGAAGGACGTGTCAAGCGTGACCGATTGGCCCAGCGTGAAGATGGATGTGTTCTGCACCGGCTCAACCGCCAAATCCGCCGTCACCGTAGTTCCGACTTGGCTTGCATCCTTTGCCGTTATGGAGATGCCAATGCCAGTCGCGCTGTCAACTATCGAAACGGACTTGTTTATGCTGAGCTGTTCGCTGATTGTTGCGCCTTTTGGCGTCTTTACCGTGGCCGCGACATAGCTCGCGGTTCCGGTGGAATCCACCTTTTGGCCTATGCCCGTAACCGATATCGTGTATCCGTATGCGCTCAGCGGGGCGCTGTTTGTTACGCTCTTTACTGTGTTGACATCCGTTACCTGGAGCTCAACCGAGGATTCTGAGAACGTTGAAACTGTGCGAATTGCCTTGATGTCAACAGCCTCGCCCGGCGTTGCGCCAACGGCAACCCTCTTCGTCTCGCCTGGCCCTATCTGGATGATTGAGACGCCCCTAACCGTGCGGATTGTAAGTATGGCATCATAGCTGCCGTCCTTGTTCGGAACCCTGGCAAAGTCTGTTGCTGTTATGCTGGTCCCGAGCGTGTCCTTGGACGCCCCCTGATTAAGCGTAAAGGCCGTGTCCGGCCCTGTCAGCGATGTGGTGTCAAACGAGAACCAGATGGTCCTGACGCCGACTGTAACGCCCAATAGCTTGACGTTGGTTTTGTCAACGACCATTGAGTCCCCTTCCCTTATCGCTGTTTTGCTGGATGAGCCTCCGGCCGGCGTGACAGTAAGCAGCGCGCCGTATTTTCCGTTGCCGTCCTTTGCAAGCAGGGAATCGGGGCTAAGCGTTGTGTTGTTCTTTGTGCTGAAGGCCTCTCCCTTTTTCAGCAGAAGCTCTGTTGCCTGTGCCGTCACGGCAGCTGCCGTGGTAAGCGCCAAAACCGCTTTCCCGGCCATAGAGAAATAACGTCTCGCCTTTGACTTTTTGTTAACCGCAGGCGCTGTGCCCGCAACCGAGGATTTGATTGAATTTGCCATACGGGCCTTTTGATTAATAGGGTTTTTAAAAGTGTATGAAATTGTTAGTTACTTGCCAAGCCTCCGACGGAAGCGGGATATTGTGTTTAAAAATGTTTCCGTAGGCCCCCTACTTTTCCATGCGCCTGAGCGCCTCATACGCCCCGTAAAGGAACATTGCTGCGCCCAGCACAAGCGCGCCATAGAGCAGCATAGGGCTTGGCTCCTGCGTGGCTGCGGCAGGGACAGCGGTGGCATTGGCCTCCTCTGCGGCTGATGGATTCTGCGCCTCTGCGCGAGCCGTAAGCACCATAGTCCCGTTTTCATCAGGCGCGATGCCCGCAGCTGCAGGCGACAATAGCTGCTCCGGGGAAGGGGCCGGATAAAGGATGGACATTCCTGAGAATGCCATGAAAACCAGGCCGAACGCAAGCAGCAGGATTGCCCTTGTGGGGAACCCGGGCTTTGGCGCGGCCAGCTTCCTGCCAATCGCAGTAAGCTCGTAATACTTCCATTTCCTGCCCTCATCAACCTTTTCCAATAAACCGGCTGATTCGAGGTGCGCCAGGTGCTCAAGGACCGTCGGGGAGGAAAGCCCCAGGCTTTCGGCCAATTGGCTCTGCGTCTTTCTCCCGTTTGCAAGCAATTTCAGTATTGAAATCCTGCTTTCCGCGCCTATCGCCTTGAGCAGCGCCCTGTTTATCACGACCTCGTCGTCCATCTCAGCTCATCCCGTATGACACGGAAACGGACGCATACACGTCAACCTGGCCCGGCGAAATCGGCGTGGCCTGCGCCTCGGCTACGTTTGATGCGGCCCTGTTGTAGTTGGCCTGGTATGTGGGGTAATAATAGTATCCCGAGCTTGCGGAAAGCGGCTTTCCGAGCGTTGCCCCGATGCCTGCAGCTATGTTCTCTGCCTTTGCCCTTGCCGCTTCCGAGGCGTTCCGCAGCAGCGAGAGCTCAACGGAGTTCCTGGTCGAGCCCTTCAGCGAGAACTGTATGGAGTCTATGGTCTCCGCGCCTGACGAGATGATAAGGTCCGTTACAGCGCCTCCGCTGCTTACGTTGTATACGTCAACAGAAACGCTGTGGATTGTCCTGTACCCGGAAAGCGTCTGGTTGTAGGTCTTGATTTTGTCGTCGCAAACGGCCCCGGCGTCGCCCGGGCAAATCCAGTCATAGGTGTATTCCGGGGAGATGCCATAGCTCACTGTCTCGATGTCCTCGTCCTTCACTCCGGCGCCCCTGAGCGCATCCTTCACGCTTGACATCCTTGCGGCGTTCTCCTCCTGCGATGCCTTTGCCGTGGCATTGAGCGTGCTGACCGAGAAGCTTATCGTCATGAGGTCGGGCTGGACGCTCCTTTTGGCCTCGCCGTAAACGTCAATGTGGTTCGGCGGCTGGATGCCCGTGAGGTTGGCCACGTTTATCACGGTCTGGCCGCCTGTGCCGACTATGGACTTCGTTGCCAGGAACAGCAGCGCGCCAGCAACTATTATCATAATGGCGAAAACTATCATCCTTCCGGAACCGCAACAAACGCATTTTCCAGCATTATCATCAGACATCATACCACCTGGAAATGATTGGATGCGCATTGTATAAAAACCGAGCGGAAATTGTTAGGCGGCCGCCTAAACCGATTAGGCAACGCACTCGCCGAAGGATTCAAAGAACGCGCCTGGAAGCGATGCCATGAATTTTAGGAACTGCGCTGTTTGGGTGCGCTCGTAAGTCGTGGCACCGTCCGTTGCCCTGTCCAGCGGCGTTTTGCGTTCCTTGTCCCTTGCTGCCAGAAGGTCATTTATGTCTCCGCCCTCCCTTATGTATTTCCCGAGCAGAAGGGCGCAGGTTTTTACATGCCCGTTCCATGCGGCGCTGTGCATGGGCGTCATGCGCTGCCTGTCCTTTGAGAAAATCAGCTTCTTTGCGTCCCCGCCGGCTTTTTTGTATGCCTCGATAATCAAGATGCACGTATCCGTGTATCCATACTCCGCGGCATTGTATATGGGCGTTCTCTTTTCTGACCTTGTCTTTGCGGTAATTAGTTTTTTTACGTCCCTGCCTGATTTTGCGTATTCTTTTAGGAGCAGGGCGCAGGTTTGGGTATGGCCGATCGATGCGGCCCGGTGCAGGGCCGTCACGCAATCATCGCCCCTTGCGTCCAGGCCTGCGCCGTTCCTTATCACCTGCAACACCTGCAGGTTGTTCCCTTTGCCGGCTGCGTCCAAAAGCTCGGAATCAAGCGACTTCTGCTCCCAAAAGTCCAATGCCGGCTTCTCGCTTGGCAGGATGTCCTGCCTTGGCTTTCTTGTTTTTGCCTTTTCAATCATCCGCATTAGGAATGATTTTCTTTCCTGCATGTTTCCATTGTGCGGCAAAGGAATTAAAATAGCGCCGCAGCGCACCAACTGTTTTCTTTTGAACCCAAGGGCCTTTTCTTTGCGAAAGAAAAGGGGCTTTTTTAAGCCTGCTGATGCAAGGCAATGGCATGGCAGCAGCCAACGGAAAGAACGGCATAGACGGAAAAAACGTGACGCTGATGGGCATCACCAGCATGATGAACGACGCCGGCAGCGAGATGGTGGCGCCGATACTTCCGCTGTTCATGGCCTCGCTTGGCGCGAACGGCTTCATCATAGGCATCCTTGGCGGCCTCAGGGACAGCATATCCACCCTAGTCAGCATATACTTCGGCAGGATATCTGACAGAATCGGCAAAAGGAAGCCTTTCGTCGTTTCAGGATACCTGCTTTCCGGCATATTCAAGTTCTTCCTGTTTCTTTCAACGACATGGCCAGTGGCATTGGTGTCCGCCTCGCTGGAAAGGATGTCAAAAGCCGTCAGGAACGCCCCAAGGGACGCGCTGATTTCGGAATCAGTCACAAAGGACAACCTTGGCAAGGGATTCGGCATGCACAGGGCATTGGACACGCTCGGCGCGATATTCGGCTCAGCGCTGGCGCTCTTTTTTGTTTATTATCTGAACATGGGTTTCGGGACGATAATACTTATAGCGGCTGTGCTCTCGTTCATTTCAGTCATACCGCTGATTTTCGTGAGGGAGGGCGCGCCCACGGGCAAGCTGAACGGGAACGGAAGGCGCCTTGAGAACGAAAGGCTGAACAGGCTGATAATGATAATCACCGTGTTCTCGCTGGGCAACATCAGCTACATGTTCCTGATACTGCAGGCGCAGCAGCTGTTCCCGGCCAGCCTCCAGGTTGTAGGCCCAATAGCGCTTTACATCCTGTTCAACATATCGTATGCAGGGCTTTCAATACCGTTCGGCAGGTTCGCAGACAGGTTCGGAAAGAAAAGGACGCTTGACATCGGATACCTGCTGCTTTTCCTCACTATGTTCGGGTTCGTCTTCGCGAACTCGCTCGTGCTTTACGCGCTGCTGTTCGTGCTTTTCGGGGCTGCATATGCAATAATAGAGACCGAGCAGGCCGCTGTCGTGTCGTCAATGTCGGAGGACGAGGAAAGGGGGGCTGCGCTCGGCAAGTACTACACTTACATGGGCGTGAGCAAGCTGATAGGGAGCAGCGCGGCCGGGTTCATCTGGACGATAAGCCCCATGTGCACGTTCATTTATGCATCCGCCATGACTGCAGTGGGCACGTTCATGCTCTTCGGGTTCACGCACCCGACAAAGAAGGTGTGATGCCCAATGCTTGACATAGGGAAGGCGCTTTCCGAGATAGGCGCGATGCACGCCGACAAGGCGGATGAGGCGGCGGCATTGTTCCACGCGAAGGCAAGGGAAACAATGGGCAAGGATTACATAAGGAGGCTTGCTGCCGGCCGCGCGCGGGACATCAGGGTCTGCGCCTCCGACAGCGGGTTCGCCGAGATAGGGCTTTCCGGTGCGTCGTTCATGTTCGCAAAGTCCATAGGCGTCCTTTTTGAGTATGAAAACGGGCGGCTCAAAAGCAACAGCTATTTCCCCTCAAAGTCAGGAAAGACAGGATACTGGATGCTGGACGCTGCCGATGAGGCCGAGTCGTACGCGATGAGGGACATCAGGAGGCTCAGGGAGGAATGGTCCATCCTGCTTGAGATGGTTGAGACAGGAAGGTGCAGCCTCGCGCTTTTTGACGGCTCCCTGGTTCCGCTCCCGTCATCCGTCCCTGCAAAGGAAAGCCCGTTGCACAAGGAGTTTTCCGGGCTCATGGGAATAAGGGACAGGGCAAGGAAGGCCGCGGCCAAAAACGGCGCCTGCATAGCCGGCGTGGTGAAGGACTCCAGGAGCAGGAGGATATGCAGGATGCTGGACGTGGATTCAAGCGACATGCTTGCGCTGCGCAAGGCGCTGCCTGAGGATGCCGCGACAAAGCCGCTGCAATACTCGGACGCAATTGACGACGTGATGTTCTCGTACATCAGGGCAGGGAGGGACATCCCGCTCAGGATAGAGTGGTTTTCCGAATCAAATGAGCCGGTTGACGACATATACGGGCTTTGCCTCCTGTCAAACTACAGGTATCCGCCGCCGCTCGTGGAGGCTGACATAAGGTCCATGGTAAGAAGGCAGGAATACGAGATTGTGGAAAAGGCGATAAGGTCAAGATTCCCGGATTTGGCCAAAAGGAGGGAAAGGAGGCCGTTCAGGTAGGCCGGTCACTTTTTCTTCCTAAGCTCAATCTCCGTCTGGTAGAATGCGGCAAGCGCCTCAATTATGGAGAGAATGAGGCCAAGTATCGGATATGAGACAAATGCCACTATGAACGGCGCAAGCAGAAGGAGCGCGGCCAGCTGCGTGGACCCCTTCCTGAAGTATGCGGCTATTATCGAGGCTGCTATGAGGATGACCCACACAAGGTTGCAGATGATGGTGCATAATATGTCGTTTATGCCGCAGGCAAAAAGGCCGAAGCACCCTTCCTTCAGGCCGATTGTTGCCTGGTTCAGGCCGGTGGCTGCCTGCCCGCCCGGCGCTGGCACGACGCAGCCGCCTTTCTGGCAGTATCCTTCGCAGCAGTCAGCGCTGGACCTGCATGACACCATGCTGCACGTGGCATTTTGCATGAGGTATTGCGGAAGCATCCAGATATAGTATTTCTTGCCCTCCATCTCGTGTATGACGACCGTCTCATTGGTCACGTTCCCCTGGCAGACGTTTGGGGTAAAATCCATGCCAGCCATGCATCCTGATGCAATGACAGAGACGTGGTGCGATTCAGTCGATTCAGGAACGAACGAGAAAAGCGCCCCCTGCTTTGAGACCTCGTACCGCTTTCCGCCCTGCACCCAGCTCACGTTTATGGTGCCGCCCTGCCTTATGCCATTTTCGTTGACGATGTAGATGGTCGTCAAATCCCCTGTGGTCTCAACCTGCGAGTTGCTGTCTTCCCTGGTGAAGCTGCAAATGGGGGAATAGACAACTGGCGTTATGCCTCCCACGTTCTTTGAAATGCCGGAGACCAAGCAGCCGTTGACAGTAGCGCCGCCTATGAAATAGCTGCCGGTGGCGTTTGGCACGATGATATATGATGGCCTGGAAGACTCGATTGGGATGCTTTGCATACTCCCGTCCGGCTTCTTTATGATAAGCGTGAAGGCGCCGGCCAGCGAGCCCTGCCTTGTGAATTCAAGCGACAGCTGGGAGCCCGGGCAGTTTCCTCCGGTGCTTGAAATCGATATTGAACATGAGCTGGTTGAGGGCGTCGTGGGTGTTGTCCCTGGTGCGCTCACCGTCATTATGGCGCATTGCGTGACTACGTAGTGCCCGTCTGAGACGTCCGCGCACATTGAGACTGTGTCTCCTTGGGAGAACGTGCCTGAATAGGGATTGGCAGGGACAGTGGAGCCTGACACAACGTCAGAAAAATAGGTTGTGTTGCCTACGGGCAGGCCATTCAGGTACCATGTCATGTTGACAGTGCCGTTTTCCAATTCTGGGTCCGAATAGGTGGCGCCGCCGGTGAATGTGATGGGGCCTGCAGCCGGGCCTGCGGGGCCAGCGGAAACGTTTACTTCCGGCGCCGCATTGGGGAGCGTGAACCCGAGCAGAACGTCGCCCGACACTGCGCAGAACACAGCGCCCCCAAGCAACAGGAATATCAATGCGAATAGCGACGCCTTATGAACCATATGGACACCAATGATATAATGACAGCAAGTATTAAAAAGGTTGCATACGGCTGCCAGGCGGCGCCTTGGCTTTCCGATGGCTGGATTCCTGAGCTGTCGGATGTGGCGTTCGATGTCTGGCCCTGGCCGTCTTTTGTGCTGTTTGCCGCCGCGCCTGAAATCGCCGCGGTCCTTGAAACGGATGCCCTCACGCCGCCTTCCATTGCCGTTGCAATAACCTTTATCGAGGATGGAACCGGATTGCACTTTTTCTCAAGCGCGATGCAAGATTCCGAGTCCGGGCCAAGCTCGGAGTATGTGGCGCCGTTCGGGAAAATTGGATAGACGCAAGAGTCGTTGGAGGAAAGCGCAACCTGCAGGGAGCCGTTGCCCGTGTTTATCACGCAGGCTCCGGAAACAGTTGAGAAATAGGTGCCGTCAAAGCGGTACTCTATGTTGTATCCTGATATCCCTATCATAGAAAACGAAAGCGGGGCTGCTGCAAAAAAGATGAAAGCCAGTAGCGCTGCGGTTTTCATTGCGGCAGACCCTCAGCGGACGTATGCCGCGGTTATCGGCATGGCCCTGCCCCTTTCCGAAAGCGAGATTATGTAGATTCCGGGCGGCAGGCCCATCCTGCCAAGGTCTATTGTCGCCTTTGACCTTGCAGTTACGCCGCCGACCGCCCTGCCTCTCATGTCAATGACAGAAACGCGGTGTGGGGCGTTGTCGCCGAAGATTATCTCATACCTTCCCTGCCCGACAGGCCTGGCCTGGCCAGGGAGAAGCAGGGCGCGGCCCTGCCCTATGGATGCGTTTACCGCAGTGTAGTCCTTGCCATAGAGGAATCCGCATATCAGCGGGTCATAAGGGTATTTTGCGCCATAAAGCGAGTCAGGAACCCTGAACTGCGTGCTGGATTCGTCTCCGAGCGTGAGAAAAGCCGTGTCGCCAGGCGCAGGGACCTTGATGAACCGCCACATGACAAGCGAGTCAGCGCATAATTGCGGCGTTGTGCTGTCAGTCACCATCTTGTATGTGGTGCCGTCCTCGGCTGTTCCACCGAACCTCGCGCGCCCTTTCATCAGCGTGTACCAGGGTCCTGTCCTTACTGTGCTGTCCTGGAAGAACATTGTCTCAAGCTCCGGAATGGAAAGCGTATGCAGGACGCTGTTAAACGGAAATGCTATGTTGGCAAACTGGATGCCTGGGTTGACGAGCGCGCCCTTCCTTCCGCCATAGCCTGTGAAAGGGACAAGCCGTTCAGGAACAGGAAGCCTGAATACGTCATAGGGCTTTGTTGTCACCGAAGACGCTTCGCCTGGGTTAAGCGCATAATTGGATAGATACCACATGTGTTGGTCAAGCTCGGCGAAAACAAACCTTACAGAGTCCACTCTCGCAGATACGTCATATGGCGCATTGGTGTCGGCTGGGTTGATTTTCCAAAAGACCGTATCGCCAACCCATGCAAGGAAATGGTTATCTGTCGAACCGGGCTTTGGTACTGGATAATTGCTGTAAGGCCGCACAAGCTGGTGCATGTTATCTGCTGAACCGCCTGGATAAAATGAAACCGCGCCATTCTGCATATCGGCACTTGATATGCCAAGCCATCTTCTTTTGTTTCCCCAGTTGCCGAACCCGTAATTCCAGGCATGGTTGAATGATACCGAAGGAATAGACAGGCTTATGCAAAATGTGTCAATAACCGCGTTTGCCGTCCTATCGAACATTTTGACAAGGTCTGCGCTCAGCACCATGGAGCATTGCATGATTGGAAACTGCGATGCGTCGCCCATTCCAGACGGGATGTAAGACGGATGGCCGCTTGACCATGAGATGTTCGTATGCGGAATGGTTCCGCTATTGAGTTCCCATGCCCATTTCCTGTCCCTTAGGCTGGTCCTGAAGTCATTGAAAGCGTATTTTATAACGTATTTCAGCGAGTCGCCGCCTGCATAGTAAAAGCCGTGTGAAATCCAGACATTGTACGTCATTCCGCTTGATGGGTCTAACACAAAATACGGCGCTGATATCACAGACATGCTGTTGATGCCCATCTGTTTTTCAGAGGAATAAGTTGAAATCGGGTTTGACTTTAGGTAGTTCCTCACCGCTTCCTTGTAGAGGTCAACGCCGGGAGTGAACATTATCTTTGACGGAATTTGGGCCGCAAGGGCGGAAACGACAACCAAAGAAGACAGCGCCGCAGCCCTGCATACGGATGCCGTGCCTTCCTTGAACCTGGCCAGGAACGGCTTCTTGCGCTGTTTATGACACTCGCAAACACGCGTTCCTTTCAGCATCCCCATTTTGATACGCCTTTGCATATTTATTGCGACAAACAGTTATTAAATCTAACCACAATGTAGCTAGCCGCAGTCCAGCGTGTAGGTCATCGTCTGTGTGTAGTCTGCGCCTGGCGTGCGGGAAGGCGGCGCCCTGAAGCCGATATAGTCTATTCTGCTCTGCGATGCATTGAGTGGGCCCATTGGCGTGCCTAAAGCGCCCATTGGCGCCATGCTGCCATATAATTCCGAGGCTGCGGCGTTCACCGTCCTTCTGGTGTAGTTGGCAGGCAGCGTGAACTGGCCTGCGCTTGTGAAGTTGGATGCGCTTACCGTTAGGTTGCCGTCCAGCGTCCCTCCGCTTGACAGAGTCACGTTTGAGTATGAGTAGTTGCCGTATCCCATCGTACCGAATGATATGGAGGACGGGCTGACACCGAATA
>JBGQMY010000006.1:0-53475 GCA_041500865.1 Candidatus Micrarchaeia archaeon
CACGGCCTGAAAGGGATAACTATTTACAGGGAGGGTAGCAGATACCCCATACTGTCAACGGCAGGGAAGAAGAGCGAGTTCACGGAGTACAGGGACAAGCTGTTCAAGATAAAGATAAACGGCAGCGAGACGATTGCGAAGGGCGACGACGTCATGATGCTGCCCAATGGGCAGCTGACTACGGTCTACCACGCGATGAAAAGCGGGACGATATCCGGGTGAAAACATGATTGAGCTGAAAACGATGGAGGAAGTGAAAATCAAGACCCTGGTGCCTGTGGAGCTGGCAAGCGAGAAGCTCAACACGCTGAAGAAGGAGCCGAGGCAGGATGTGCTAAACGCAAAGGTCTACAAGCTCAAGAGCTCGTTCGTGGATTACGCGATATACATCACGCTCAGCTACAAGCTGGACGACAACGGAAACAGGATACCGTATGAGATATTCATCAATTCAAAGGACCTGACAAAGTCCGCGGAATACGCCGTTCTGACGAGGTTGATATCCGCTGTGTTCAGGAGGAGCGAGGACCCGACGTTCATCATAGAGGAGCTGAAGTCAATCTACGACCCCAACGGCGGCCATTTCAAGGAGGGCCGCTACTACCCATCCATATATGCGGAGATAGGGGACATACTGGAGAAATTCTTCTATGATATAGGCATAATGAAGAAGAAGGAAAGGAAGGGGATGTCTGAGGAGCCATCCTCCCAAAAGAAGGACGAAGTCAACCTTGAGCTCAAGATATGCCCGAAATGCGGCCAGAAGTCGCTGAAGCTGGAGGGCGGCTGCATGTCCTGCATGAACCCGGACTGCGGGTACTCGAAGTGCGACGAGTAACTTTCCTACTAAAAAAGGAGGGATTAATATGGTAATTAGAGTGTATGGGAGTGAATTTTGGGAGGAAGCGATAGGAGTTATTGATGAATATTTTGGAAAAGGATATGCGATAAAACACCCGGAGATTGTTGCTAAATTTGCAAATGCCCTCGCATTAGAGCATATTTCAAGTAGTATTAATCAAGAGGGCCAACGTATAAGTAAAGAAATTAACGACTTAACTATAGAACTTACACGTTTACAGTTTGCACCGGAAGGAGTGTCGGATATTGCTTTAGCATTGTCAGAAATTGCAGAAAATATAAAGAAAAAAATGGAATGAAGATATTGGACGCTGCATCCCTTTAAATATTTTTTCCTCCATAAAATGGTGTTTAACGGGGCCTGTAGCTCAGCTTGGATTAGAGCGATGCTCTCCTAAGGCATAGGCCGTGAGTTCAAATCTCACCAGGCCCGTTCAAAGATAATCGTTCATCGACCTCTGCGTCCCGCCTTTCTCGTTGACGTCCCCTCTCTCAATGACCTTTACTGTGTGGCTGGGCCTCTGCTCATCCATTGTCTTGTGCTCCTTGGCAACCCTTTCCCTGCCCTTGCGCTTCGCCTCAAGCTCGTCGTTAACGACCTCCATGAGGCTGAACATCCTGGATTCCTTCCTCTTGGATACCCAATGATAGGCCTCGTCGCGCGTTCCCCTTGTTATGAGTATGAAAACCTCGCCCTTGTGCGCCCTGCCGGTCCTCCCTCTTCTCTGTATGAGCCGTATCTCCGAAGGCACAGGCTCGTAAAATATGACCGCATCTGTGCTGGGTATGTCTATGCCCTCTTCCCCTATGCTGGACGCAACGAGAACGTTGAACTTGCCGTCGCGGAAGTCCTGCAAGGTCTGCTCCTGCTGCTGCTTGCTGTATTCCTTGCGCTTGCCTATGAAGAAATGCGCGGGATACCCCTTTTTAGTGAGCAAGTCTGCGAGGTATTTGGCCTGCTCAACGTACTGCACAAAGACCATGCACTTCTTTCCCTTCAGCTCCTTGCCGAACATGGAGACCAGCCTGTCCACCTTTGGGTGCTCCTCGCCGCTCTCCATCATCCTGTCCATGAGCTGCCTTGCCTCAACGAGCTCCTTGCTCGCAAGAAGCTCGCGGACAGATTTTTTGCCCCCTTTTTCCCTGGCCATGTCCGTAACGAAGCGGAGCGTGGAAAAGATGCCCTGGGTTTCGAACAGGGTTATTATGTGGTCCAGGTTCAGTATCATTGAATACAGCATGAACATCCTGTACTTGGCGTTTGACTTCACCCTTGAGATTACGTTGCCGAGCGCGACGAGCAGCGACCTTTTCATGACCACCGGCAGGCCCATTGAGCGCAGGGCCTCCACATACCTTGACTCAAGGCCCTTCAGGAGCATCTGGACCCTTTTCATCTCCGGGTCCAGCGAAACATAGACCCAGTTGAACTCCTTTTTGTGCACATATTCCGAAACATCCTCGTCGTCCTCCTTCCTATACTCAATGTAGTCAATGTCAAGCAGGCTGATTATCTCCATGACCTTTGCCTTGTCGCTGCCAGGCGACGCGGTCATGCCCATCTTCCTGCATGATTGCGAAAGGCCCTTTGCTATGGGTGCGTATGCATAGTTCCCCGCTGCCCTGTGGCACTCGTCAAAGATGACAAGGTCGAACGAGGAAAGCAGGTCCGGCTCCTGTTCCGCATCCTTCTCTATCGTCTGCGGCGTGGCAAAAACGTATTTTTTTGAGTATAGCGGGCTGCGTTCCCCTGCCTTTGTTTCCCCTGTAAGAAGTATGGCGTCGTCCTTGTCGGCGTTTGTCTGGGAAAGGAAGGAGCGCAGGTGCTGCTTGCAGAGCGGCTTCGTCGGAGCCAGGAAGAGCGCTTTCTTGAATTTGCACATTACGGAAAACGCAAGCAGGGTTTTTCCAAGGCCCGTCGGCAAAACAACCAGCGTATTGTAACCAAGGCAGGTTTTTGCAATGTTTTCCTGGTATTTTCTCAAATGCACAAGAAGGGAGAGGGACCCCATAATTCCACTAATTCATGCCATAATATTATAAATTCTTTTAATTATTCTATGTTACTATGGTTACATATAAAATAGTGATTTATGATATAAAATACACAAATAAAAAAGAATATAACAGGACAAAACGCCTGTTTTATTACTATCTAAAAAAGATAAGAAACGTCAAATACTTGACAAAATCAGCGATAATAACAGACGATGAAAAACCAATACTAAATATTATTTATAAATTCAGGATTATAGAAGGATTTGTAATAGAATCTGACAAAATACAGGAAATTAATAGGGGAAGTTTAACCCCCCTCTCTTACGAATCCGCAGACAACGGGAAAATCTAGGCCAAAATAATCCAGAACGTCCGGCTTGATGACCCCAACCTCGCCCCAAATTCCCTTTCCTTTGAAGGCCAGCGCCCAGCCGCCTATATATAAATCTTTGAAACAAGGCTCGCCTCCAAAATCGGCCTTGATCCCCTTTTCCCTGAACAGGGTTTTCACCGTGGATATGGCATCCTCTATCTTGACGCTCCTGTCCGCAATCACGAAACCCAGCTCCTTTGTCTCCTTTCCGTCATATATCCTGTCATATTCAAAAATCCTCATTGGAAGCGGCCGCATCCTGTTTTTTCCAACAGTCCTAATCAGCTCCACCAAGGTCGTGTTTTTCACTGAATTGAGCTCGTCCGTGAGCGGGTTGGCTATTCCAAGAAGCGCGCCTTTTGAAGGCAATATCTTTTTGTATTCCCTTGCGTCGCAAAGGTAGAAATTCTTTGCCTCAACAAACCCCATGCTTTCAAATATCTCCCTTTCGGCATCGGCCTTCCTTGCCCCGACATGGTAAAAGCTGCCCATATCCGGCGCTATGCTATGGTAGCCGTACCCTACCAGCACGTCTTCTATGACGTCAATGTCCTTGGACATGTCCTTCCTGTAAGGCGGGATTGTCGCCTTTCCTTTTTCGTACTTTATATTCATCCTGGAAAGGCATTCCTTCATCTTGTTCTCGTCCAGACCAAAGCCGGCCAGCCTGCTTGCATTTTTCGGGTTCACCCTTATCGTGCCTGGTGCAAGGTCCGGATATGTGGTTCTGCCGACTTTCACGCTGTATATTTTTCCGCCCCTGTCGGCCAGCGCACATGCGATTATGTTTAAGATGTATTCAAGCGTTTCCCTGCTTGTTCCGGTTATTTCCATAAGGAAATTCCTTGTCCCCTCCTTTACCTTGGTCCTGTCGCAGTTTATTATCGGAGGAACGGAAATTATGCCCTTTTTGTCCTCAACAACAGGATATTTGCCGTTTTCCACAAGATGGGCGTATGCCTTGCCCTTTTCATGCGTTTGGAGCATCTTCCCTATCTTTATCTCCTCTGCCATGCCCAGCGGAATGAATTTGCCTTCCTTCACTTCCCTGAACCTCAGCGGGAATTCCACGCTGTCGAGGTCGTGTATGCCTATGGCCGCCTTCTTTCTCTTGCGCCCCAGCGTTTCGTGGATTTTCTCCTGCGCGTCCATCAGCTCCTCGTAAAGGTGCTCAGTGTCCTTTACGTCCTTGACGACCGCGCAGACCACGAACGGCCTGCTCCAGTGTTTCGCAATGCTCTTGCTTGGACTGGTTTCCATCGTATATTTTGGGTCCGTGGCTGCCGAATATCCGTAAAACCTGTTTTTTGAGTACCCTTCCAGCGCCCTTATAATTCCCTCAACCGTCAGGAGGTCAGGCCTGTTTGGCGTGACCTCAACGACTACGTTGCCTTCCGATATCTCGGTCGGCATGCCCATGCCGTCCATAATGTCCTTTATCCGTTTCTGGTCAAGCCCCGTCTTCTTTGAAATATAATCAAGGCTGTAAGTGACTACTGCCATGCTAACCTATTTACTTCTCATTTTTTAATTCTTAGCGTAACCCTTCCCTTTGGGACAAGCGCAGAGGCCTCCTCTTCGGCGCAATTGAAGTATCCCGCCATTTTCTTCACTGCCTGCTGCTTCTGCATGTTCCCGCCGGGCCTTATCTCCACGCATTTTTCAAATCCGGGATTCAGGTTCCACGGCGAGCACGAAACCCTGCCGTCCTTTTTTCCTACGAGCAGGCCCAGCACGGCGTGCTTGTACCATTCCCTTTCCCCGCTTATGCCGAACCCGCCCTTCTTCAGGTTGCCCTCGCTGACCGTCTTTGCTATCTGATCTTTCCTTGCGGCGAACACGTCAACCTCGTTGTATCCCAGCTCCCATGCGCTGCTGTAGGAGGCGGCGAAGATTGAACACTCCAGCTTTTCCCTTATGCCGGCATTGGCCCCGTCCTTCATGACCGCGACCGCGCCGCCGTGTATGTCAGCATGGAAGAAAAGGTCCCTGCCCTCCATATGTTTCTTGACGATTTCCTCGTTATCGTCAGCGCTCCTGCCTGCGATGCAGAGCCTGTTGCCGCTGGTCAAAAAGTGCCTGAACTGCTCGAACCACCCCCTTTTCTGCGCGGGCTCCAGCAAGACGGCCTTTTTTTCCTTCTTTTTGGCGCCCTCCTTCTCCATCTTGGCTATCCTTTTTTCCACGTCGTTTAGCGCGGCCCCTGCCTTCTTCGCCTTTTCCCCGTACCGCTTGCTTTCCGAGTAGTAGAAATCCGCATTCTGCTTTGCGTTATGCGCAAGCATGAGCCCTATCCTCACTTCTTTCCAAACCTCCTTTCCCGTTTTGAGTATTCCTGCACCGCTTCCATCACGTCCTTTTCCTCAAGCTCAGGCCACAGCTTGTCTATGAAATGGAATTCGCTGTACACGGATTGCCACGGCATCAGGCCAGAAAGCCTTTTTTCCCCGGATGTGCGCACTATGAGGTCGGGGTCCGGCAGCCCTGCCGTGTACAGGTAGCTTGAGAACGTCTTCTCGTCAACCGACGTTATGCCGTCCTTTATTATTTTGTTTATTGCGTCCAGTATCTCCTGTCTCCCGCCGTAGCCCATCAGGAAATTGACTGTGTAGGGGCCGTTGCCCTTCGTCAGCTCCATTACCTTCATTATCTCGTCCTGTATGCCCTGCGGGAACCTTTCAATGCTGCCGAAGAAATTTACCTTCGCCTTCCTTTTCCTCTCGTCTTTCTGCTTTGTGTATTCGTCCATGCCCTTTGTGAGAAATTCGCTGAACAATGAAAACAGTATGTTTTTTTCCTCGTCGCTCCTGTTGAAGTTCTCTGTGCTGAAGGCCCAGAAGCTGACGACCTCAACGCCCTTTACTTCGGAAAGCCATTTGACGATGTCGCCTGACTTCCTTATGCCGGCGTCATACGATTCCCTGAACCCCTTGTTGTTCTTCTTGGCCCATCTTCTCAGGCCGTCTGGTATGAATACGATGTGCCTTGGCGCCCTTGTTTCCTCGCCCATGGATGGATAACCAGACCAAACTTTAAATAAGTGATGGGACGGGCGGCGTAGCTCCCTTTCTGTTTATAAGGCGGCATTTGTCTTTGCCAGTCCCTTCAACCCGGCCCCTTGGGCCGTTTCATTCCCTGCCGCATCCTCTCGTTTCCTCATATTCATCGTCCGCGCGGGATTCCGTTTCTGCTCCCTTGGGGATTTGCACGCCGGTCCGGGAGGGGAACTTCCTCCCTTTCGGGAAGCCGCCCGCTCGCCCGCCCTGTGCAATTGCTTTAAGGAAGAGTTAATAAAACGAGGCTTTCAGCTGAATGTGCAGTCCGACGCGTCAAACGTCATGCCCGAGCCAAGGAGCAGGCCCAGGAACCATGGCACAAGTATGACCATTATCAGTCCAATCAGGGCTCCTATGAACATGCTGTTTGCCCATACGTTCGCGCGCGCCCTTGCCTCCGAGCCGAAGAACTGGCCGACTGCAAAGACTATGGCCGACATCAGTATCATTATGAAAGCCAAATCGCCGACATAGGAATACAGGTCAGTGCAGAAGCCCTGAAGCGCCGTCTGCAAGTCCGTTGACTGTGCCATGACCGTTGCGGCCAAAGCGAGCAAGCAAGCAAATGCAAGGGTTTTCTTCATCCTATCACGTTTATGGCGGGCACGCCGTATCCAGGCTGAGCTCCGGGGCCAGCACCGATATCAGGAAAGGCACGGCAAGCACGATTATTATGGCCACAAGCACGCCTATTATCATGTTCTGCGCCCAGCTCTGCGCCTTTGACTTCGCCTCTGCGCCGAACACCTGCCCCACCACATATATGACGCCTGCGAATATTATGACGACGACTATGATTATCGGCAGTATCCCCTTTAGCCCGTTGTATATCGTGCAGCCCATGTTGGTGAACCTGGAGCCCACGTCCTCGGTTGTTGTTGCCGCAACCATGCCGCATATGATAACCGCCAGCAAGGCGGCGAACAGAAGTTTCTTGTCCATTTTGAGCACCAATTTTCCTAATTGAACACAAAACCTTTAAAACGATATCTAAATCCCTTTGCCACATCTCCTTATTGCTTTGTATGTCTTTTGGAGCGCCCTGTCCGATATCGGGCCGCCCTTAAGATGCTCTTCTGCGGCTGCCAGCGCCGCCTCATCATGCGGCCCAATCATCACAACGTCGCTTCCGCCGGCGCCGCTTCCCTTCTTCAATTCCGCAACCCTCCTTTTCAGCTCCCTGCTCCAGCCATGCCTTGGCCCAAATTTCTTGCTGTTGTCTTCTTCGTCTTCGCCGGGAAACGGCCAGCCAAGCCTTTTGAATATTTTTTCCAACCCATCTTCCGTGCTTCTTTTCAACGACCTGCCTCCAGACAGCTCCTCCAATGCCTTTTGCAGCACAGCCGAGTCTTTTGCGCTGCCTTGGAAAGGCTCGGACGAGGCAGTGTGCGAGAATTGCTCAAAGTTTGCCTTAATTGTTGAATAAATCGCCTATATCCTGGTCGACCTGATATCCGTCTTTTTCTTTTGCCTCTGGCCACTTATCTGCCTTGCATGCCTGGCGTCCTTTATCATCATGGGTCCTTTGATGAGAAAAACACTTTTTAAATCTATTTCACACAGTCAGCCGCCCAATGCCCGTCTTAACCTTTCATTTGCCTTAGCGTACGCCGTTCCTATCTTTGAGGGCCTGAATATGCCGACATTGGTGATATACGCCGCAACATTATTCGCCGGCGTCTGGTCAAAGGCCGGGTTGAGGATTTTCAGCCCCTTTGGCGGCCTGTCCCAGACCTCCTTTGCGTCCCTGTTCTCTATTTTTCCGTATTCCCCCGGCTCAGTTTCAGGGTCAAACTTGAGCGCCTCTGCAACGGACACGAATGGCTTTGCGTATGTTTTGAATATGACAGACAGCGTGCAGCTCCCTATCTTGTTTATCAGGTCTCCGTTTGGCGTTATGGCGTCTGCGCCGACAACCGCCATATCCGCCTTTTTGGCATAAGTCGCCATTGCGCCGTCCACTATGAGATACGTTTTTATGCCGTGGCCCGCCAGCTCTGCGGCGGTTATCCTGCCCTGGTGCCTTGGCCGCGTTTCGCAGACAAACACCCTTTCTACCTTGCCCATGTCATGCGCCTTCTTTATCACGTTTGTCACTGACGACGAATGGCAATACGTCATGACCACTGTCCCGTTTTTTATGTAATTGGCGCCTTCTTCCGCCATCCTTCCCCTGTCCTTTTCCATCATTTTCTCGATGTTTCCAATGGCTGTTTTTATCCTTTCCCTGGCATTGCCGGCTGTGCCGTCTTCCTTGGCCGCAGCTGTCCCGTATTTTATTATTCCTGAAATGATTGCCCTTGTCATAGGCTCCGTAGGCCGTATGTTCATTACACGTATCCCTATCTTGCCCATCTTTTTTGCGAATTCCCTGCTGTTTTCCGCCCTTGTCTCGTCTGCAGCAAGCCTTATTGCATGGAGTGAGCCGAGCGCGACGTTCCTGGCGCCCTGTATCTTTAGCGCCCCTATGTCCCTTTCCATCTCCTTCCAGCTCTTGTATTTCGAAAAATCGGCTGCCATGATGCGTTTTCTGCCTTGTGTTTTAAATTCTTAACTGCGACACCAGGGCCTTCACCAGCCTTTCAAGCTGGCCCTCCTCCACTTTCATTATGCCGATTACCTCGCCAGCGGAGAGCCTGTTGTTTGTCTGCCCGGATGCGTAGTTCGTGCCTATGCATATGCCTGCCATCGGAATCCTGAGCTCGTGTATGAGGGACGCCTCGTATGCGTTGGTCATGCTGACCAGGTTCGCGCCAAGCGCCTTTAGCGCGGCTATCTCCGCCCTTGTCTCAAACCTGGGGCCTATCGTCGTTGCGACTATGCCGCCCCTTTCCAGCATTATGCCATTCTCCTTGGCTATGTCCATTACCCTGTCCTGCAGCTCGGCGCTGTAAGGCTCAAGGAAGTCCGCATGCACGACACCTTTCCTGAAGCTGTCGTAGAAGGTCGCCTTTATCCCCAGGCCAATGAAGTCGTCCGCAAGAACAAGGTCCCCTGACCTGTAGTTTGAAATTATTCCGCATGCGTACGTGGCTATTACGGCGTCAACTTCGCATTCCCTGAGCGCCCATATGTTGGCCCTGTAGTTTATTGCATGCGGAGGAAGCGTATGGCCGCTCTTGTGCCTCGGTATGAACACAAAGTCCTTTTTGCCTATCTTTCCGTCAAATACATAGGCGTCGCCATAGGGCGTCCTTGCCCTCCTTTCCTTGCCTTCGCCCAATGAATAGAATCCGCTTCCCCCGATTATGCCGAGCATGCGTATATTCGGAAAGCAGATTATATAAAGTTGCCCTTGCCCTTGAGGGACAGGCACGTTTTGTTGGTTCCCTGTATCTCCCTTTCCCCTTTGAAGATTTCTATCGCAATCGGGTCGGCATCTTCGGATGCGCTTGCGATTAGGCGTATGTTTTGGCCTTCCTTCCTCCCATCCCTCCATTTTCCTATTAGCTTGAAATCAAGCACGAATACCTTGTTTGCGCCGTCCAGCCTGTATGCGGCCGCAAACGTCACGATGCCTTCCAGAAGCTCCTTCAAGTCATTCTTTTCCATTTTAAGGATGGCATTTGCGCTTTCGGAAAGCAGTGCCTCGAATTTCATGGCATTTGGGATGGTTTCGTTTTTCCTTGGGTTTATGCAAGGTATGGTTTCCGCCTTGCCGTCGCCTTTTAGCATTATCATGGCATGGCCAAAGTTCTCTATCGTGACAAGCGCCCTGAGCCTCATTTTTTGGTCTGCCAGCCCATGGTATCTGCCAAGCTGCGCTGCATGGACCGGGGTTCTTGCGGCTTTGCTTGCCAAGGCGTTCATGTTGTATATTGTAGTAATAAATGTTTAAGAATGTGCCGTAAGTCCTTTTCCTTGCGAAGAAAAAGCAGTTGGGGAAAGAAAAAGCATAGAGGGCGCCGCAGCGCCCAAAACGCTTCTTTTGGGGTGAAAGCAAAAGTAGTTTTCTTTCCCAAAGCGCTTTCTTTTTCAAATGCCTTCTTTTGAACCCAAGGCCTCTATCGTAGTTTTTCTTTCCGCAGGAGCTTTCCTTTTTCTAAAAAGAAAGGGAGCATTTTTCCCAGGGGCTTTTTCTTCTCAAAGAAAAAGGGCCTAGCTGGATGAGGGAGTCGAACCCCCCTAGTCCGCTCTGCAGGCGGATACATAGCCGATCTGCCAATCCAGCGCACTGATAATAGTTGGAGCATCGCTTTTAATATCTTTTTATGTGTTATTTAAAGACTAATTGTGTCTATAAGGTTTATAAACTGTTGCGCGCAATATATGCGTTGGTGCAATGGATGGAACAGCCAATGCTTGATGCGAAAGAGAAGGCGGCGCAAGCCAGCAAGGAATCGTCATCATCAACCTATGGCAAAAAAATGGCGAGGGAGAGCATAATATCATTAAGGGCATTGCACCTTTCATCCAAGGACGCGGCATTTGCGCTCGGCAGCCCGGTCGCCGCAACCAGGAGGACGCACAGCCTCAGCAGGAGGCTCAACAACGCCGCGGCGCTTGAAATAAGGCCGGAGCTGGTCGCCAGGGACCTGTCCGACATCGCTGGCGCAATGAGGGAAATCAGGAAGGCGTGACTATGGGATATGCAGCAAAGGACACGGTTTCTGCCCCGAAGGAGACGGCCGCCACCGGATTCATATCAATAAAGAGAGTAGCGGATGCCTTCAGGAGCGCGGCCAAATGGTTTGAATCGCAACATACAAAATCCGCTTCCGATACGGCGACCGCCCCGGTCGCCCAGCTCCAGAAGAACCTCGACACAGTAATACCCCTTCTTGGAACCGGCGCCGCCAGGAACGCGGTGAGCGCCCTAAAATCCGAAAACAAGAGGATAGAGGAAACAATCAACGGAATCAACTGATTTTTAAACTCCTCCAGTTCATCTTTTTTCAATGAGGATAATCGCGGATTTTCACGTTCACAGCAAATACGCAAGGGCATCTTCGCCGCACATGGACCTGGAGAGCATCTCAACCCAGATGGGCGTAAAGGGCATAGGCCTGATGGCGACAGGCGACTACCTGCATCCGAAATGGCTTGCCGAGATAAAGTCAAAGACGAAGGAGGAGAACGGGCTCCTGGATTTCAACGGCAGGAAATTCATACTTTCGACAGAAGTGTGCCTTGTCTTTGAAAATCCCGAGACCATAGGCAGGTCCGTGAAGATGCATGTTCTCATCCTTACCGACAGCCTGCGCTCCGCTGAGATGATTGCGGACGTCGTGTCCAAAAGAGGGAGCCTTGACACCGACGGCAGGCCCCTGCTCAGCATGTCAGGCAGCGAACTGATAGATTTTGTTTCTTCTGTTGACCCGCGCGCGGTCTTCATACCCGCGCATATCTGGACGCCGTGGTTCTCGCTCTTCGGCTCAAAGTTCGGCGTAAGGGACCTGAAATCCGCATTCCCGGACAAAAGGGAGAAAATAGTCGCGATGGAGACAGGGCTTTCAAGCGACCCTGAGATGAACTGGGCCATTTCGTCATTGGACCCGTTTGCGCTCGTCTCCAACTCGGACGCCCACAGCCCGGAGAAAATAGGCAGGGAGGCTAACGTGTTTGAGCTCAACGAACTCAGCTTCGATTCAATCATAAACTCACTCAGGACAAGGCAGGGCTTTGTCAAGACTTACGAGTTCTACCCGCAGGAAGGCAAGTATTTCAACGACGGGCATCGGGACTGCGGCACGAACTTCTCCCCGGAAGAGGCGGAGAGCATGGGCAACATATGCCCTGTCTGCAGAAGGCCGCTGACGCTAGGCGTTTTGCACCGGGTTTCCCAGCTTTCTGACAGGAAAAAAGGGGAGAAGCCGGCAAAGACAGTGCCGTTCCAGCACATAATCCCGTTGCCCGCCGTCATAGCGAAGGCGCTGGGAAAAACAGAGCACACAAAAGGGGTTTATGGGGCGTACAGCAGGCTCATATCGTATTTCGGCAACGAGTTCAGCGTTTTCGAGGCAAAGGAAAGGGAGCTGCGCCTTGCGATAGACGGGAGCATTGCGGATGCCATACTCGCGGTCAACAGCGGGAACGTTTCGTGGAAGCCGGGCCATGACGGCCTGTTCGGCGAGTTCAGCTTCGGCGAAACCAAGAAGTCGGCAAAAATGAGGACGCTCAACGACTTTTAACTGTATTCTTTATTTGTTGTTTCCTACTTGCGGTTCAAGCCGTTGCTTATTATCTTGCTTGTCTTCAGGGCTTCAGGCCTGTAGGAGTGCTCTACCCTCACCACCTTTGCCCTGCCAACATCAGCCATTCCCTTCTGGTCATAGCCGAGCGCTATTATGTCAGGATTGACAATCTCTATCGTGTTGATGTAGTCCTTTTCGCTCCTTATCTCCCTTGCCCCGGGTATGGCCAGGTCAACCATCCTGAGGTTGTTGAGTATTTCCACCCTTTCGTCCAGGCCATGGAGTGGCTCCCTGCCCTTTTTCCTTATGTGCTCGTCCCTGCCAACGACCACGATTAGGACATCGCCAAGCTCCTTCGCCTTTTTCAGGAAGAAGATGTGCCCAGCATGCAGCAGGTCGAACACGCCGCCTGCAAGGACAACAGTTATACTGTCCCTGCATTCGGGCTTCAGCGCATAGCGGTTTCCTTCCTTGCGCAGCATCGCCTTTTCGCCTTCATTGAGTTCAGGATATTGGCTCTCGCTGATGCCTTTCAGGGCCTTGATGTAAAGCGCCTTTATCGCGTGCTTTCCGTCCATTGAGGCATTATTGCCGCCTATGCTTTAAAATCCTTTATAGCAAGGCATAAAGCGCAGCCCCGTAGTCTAGCGGTTAAGGATACCAGGCTTTGGACCTGGTGACCCCGGTTCGAATCCGGGCGGGGCTAATCAGTATCGTCTTGTCTGAAATACCGGCCAGCGTTCCGGATGAGAACCGGAGGCGAGAATCCGGGCGGGGCTATTATTTTAAACCATTCCGCTTAAACGTCCATCATGGCAGCATCAAACGTGGATGTAAAGGTTGGGGCTATCCAGGAATTCAAGGATTTCCTGAACGAGTACAAGGTGCTTGGGCTTGCGATTGCCTTCGTGATGGGCGTTGCGATAACGGCGTTGGTCAACTCATTGGTCGCAAACATAATAATGCCGATTGTAAGCGTCATCCTCCCGAAAGGGGATTGGCAGACGCTGACGGCAGCGGTCGGCCCGATTAGTTTCGGGGTTGGCGCTTTCCTGGCTGCATTGATAAACTTCGTGATAATCGCCCTAGTCGTGTTCTTCATAGCGAAGTTCATGATGGGCGAGGCCAAAGTAACCAAGAAATGAGCGCAGAAAAGGACAGGCCGCGCGTCGGTGTCGGCGTGATAATAATAAAGGGCGGCAAGGTCCTGATGGGCAGGAGACACAATGCCCATGGCGACGGCGACTGGTCTCCTACTGGCGGCCACCTTGAATTCGGCGAAAGCCTGGAACATTGCGCAAAGCGCGAGGCGCTTGAAGAAGCCGGCGTGAAAATAAGGAACGTGCGCTTTGCAACAGTAACAAATGACATCTTTGAGAAGGAAAACCTGCACTACGTAACGCTAATCATGCTCGCGGACCATGATTCCGGAGAGCCCAGGCTGCTTGAGCCGGACAAGTTCACGGAATGGGGATGGTTCAGCTGGGACAGCTTGCCGCAGCCGCTGTTCATTCCGATAAGGAACCTGCTGAAATCAGGCTTCAGCCCGTTTGCAGCTAACTAATCACTCTTCTTCCGCGAACTTCTTTATTGCCTCGTAATTTTCAACAATGAGCTTTGCCTTGGACTTCCCGAACATGAACGGGTACTTGTCGTCGTCGCTCCTTTTCAGTATGATCATCTTGTTTCCCTTGAATTCTCCCATTTCAGCTACCATTGAATCACCGTGCAATAGTTGTAATGATATCATTTATAAATTATTGCCAGCGCCTGCCGGCAAGGCGGCGCTCCGACGGGCGCCTACTTCCTTTTTCTGCGTTTCCTGGAGGTTTTGCGCGGCTTCGCCTTCTTTGCGGCCTTTTTTGCAGCCTTCCTTCTTCCCAAGCCTCCGAGCTTGGCCATCAATTTACTGTGTATTTCCTTTATTGTCCTTATCATTTTGATTACCTCTTTTTAGCATTCCACATTTTTATTAGTTCTTTCAGCATACCTATATTTATTATAGGCTTCCTGAAGCTTGCAGTGTCGTCAATCATCCTGGGGCACGCAGAATTGACGTATGCGTCAAAGAACATGAAGTTGTCTATGTCCTGGGCCCTCAGCTCATTGGAAACCAGGATATATGCCTTCCTGCCGGCCTTCTCTATGTCATTTTTGGCCATTTCTGCCGTTCCCAGCCCGAACTGCCCTGTCTTTGTTGACACAAGTATGCCAAAGACCTTGGCGCCATACGCCCTTGCAAGGCTTCCAAGCTCCCTTTTTTTGATTTTTTCAAGCTCGTCGTTTATCATTTTCCATTTGCCGCTGTAGGGATTGACTGAATAGACGGACTTGCCTTCCAGCCGCATCGCCGCAAGCGCGTGGAACATGCCATCAGCGATTATCGCTATGTTGTCAACGCCAATGTCAAGCGCAGAGGCGTCGCACCCAAGCACCTGGCCCTCGTGCCCGGAAAGCCTTCCGCGCCTTGTAAGTGCCTCTATTCCGTGCTTCGCGAAAAGCGCCTTCATCTCGTTCAGCTGCCCAATGTGCTGCGCAGTAGTTGCAATCCCCAATTTCCCCACGCCCTTTTTTGCCAGCATTTCAGCAAACCCGGACAGCAGGGAAACATCTATCCTTATCTCAAACGGCACATATTCAACAGGTATGCCTATGTCCGCCTTTCCGAAACTGCAGTGGCCGAAATGCACTATCTTGTCGGCCTTCAGCGCCTTCGCCTCCTCAGCAGGCAGGTCGCATGCCCCGTACGTCGCCCTGGCAAGCAGGAATACCTCGTTGCCTTCCTGTTCCAGCCTCTCGGCGTATTCCAGGGCATGCCTTTTCAGGCCTTCAGGGAACTGGAGCAGGATTCTCATATGCTAAGGAAGGCAAGTAGAATATTTAAAAGGTTTAGGGGCTGAAGGTGAGCTGTGTATATCAGCAGGGTAATCCTTCGGAATTTCAAGTCGTTCAAGAGCGCAGACATCAGGATGATAAGCGGCGTCAATGCGCTTGCGGGGCCAAACGGCAGCGGCAAGTCCAACGTCTGCGACGCCATAAGGTTCATTTTAGGCGAAACGTCGCTCAAGGCCCTTAGGGCAGACTCAACCAAGCACCTGATAAACTACGGCAGCCAGTCCGCATCCGTCTCGCTTACGTTCAGCGACGGCGAGGACATGGAAATCCTGAGGGACATCGACAAGGACGGGACAACGGAATACAGGCTCAGGGGAAAGAAGCTTACGGGCAAGGACCTGCAGAACTTCCTGATAAAAAAAGGATTATACTCGCCAAGGCGCGTAGTCATAGGCCAGGGCGAGATAAACAAGGTCGCGGAGCTGAAGCCAAAGGAGCTGAGGGAGTACATAGACGACCTGGCAGGCATCTCCGAGTATGAGATGAAGAGGCAGGAGGCCATGAAGGAGCTTGAGTCCGCTGACCAGAGGACAAAGGAGGCCAACCTCGTGCTCGGCGAGAAGCTGAAATATTTAGATGAGCTGAAGGCAGAGATGGACCGCGCTGACGCATACATGAAGATGAAGGGCGAATTAGACGACATAAAGTACACGCTGACGCACAGGGAAATAGAGAGGATAAGGGAGGAGGAAAGCCGCCTGAACAAGAGGAAGGACGAGGCAACGGTAAGCAAGGACGAGACGCTCGGGAGGCTGGGCGAGGTCCGCGGCAGGATACAGCAGATAATGGACGACAGGACCTCATTGAACAGGGAAGTTGAGGAAAAGGTGAAGCGCAACGAATTGTTCCAGCTGATTGAGCAGCTGAAGGCTGACATAGCAGTGAAGAAGGAGTCAATAAAGAACCTGGACGAGAAAGAGGCCATGCTCAACGAGCAGCTTTCGGCCAAGAACAGGGAGCTTTCGGAGCTCCAGACCAAATCAGTTGAGCTTGACGCAGGCATAAAGCAGTCAAGGTCCGATGCAGCGAACATAAGCGTGGAAAAGCTGAGGAAGGAGGACGAGAAGCTTGCGAAGATAGGGGCGGAGCTTGACACAAGGGCAACGGAGCTCCATTCCAAGGAAGTGGAAACGGCCTCGCTTTCATCCTCGCTCCTGAAGGACGGGGAGATGCTGAAAGTCAGGGAAGGCATGCTAAACGAGATCATAAGCAGCAAGGAAAGCGCCAGGGACGAGGGCGAAACGGTTGAAAAGGAGCTGAAGTCGGTTGAAAAGGAGTCAATGGCGCTGTTTGAAAAGGAGAAAAAGCTGAACGTCGACATAACGGAAACCGACAAGAAGACAATACGGCTCAGGGAGCGCATAGCGATAATGAGGGCCTCGGCAGGCGCCCAGAAGGTCAACCCAGCGCTTCACCTTGTTGACGAGCTGAAAAGCTCCGGCAAGGTTGACGGCATATATGGGAAGGTCATAGACTTAATACAGTTTGACGCCAAGTTCGCCGAGGCCGTTGAGGCCGCGGCCTCAGGAAGGCTCAATTACATAGTGGTGTCTGACCAGAACGTGGCAAAGGAGGTCATCGGCTACCTCAGGGATGCCAAGGTCGGCAGGGTCACGATAATACCGCTTGCGGAAATCAGGGCGAACGTCTCCGACATAAAAGAGGGCATCGGCATGCTAAGGGATTTCGTGACGTGCGACGAGCTTTTCACGAAAGCCGTCAATTACGTTTTCGGCGATACGATTCTTGTAAACACATTTGACGAAGGCAAGAGGCTGTCAGGAAGGTATAGGGCAGTGACGCTGGACGGGACGCTCTTTGAGTCAAGCGGAGCCGTTACCGGAGGGAAGTCAACGTCAAGCATAGCAGTCAACAAGGCGCTCTCGTCGGCAGAGCAGGAGCTTGACGCCGTAAGGGCCGAAAGGGAAAATTATATAGCCCAGCTAAAGGACGTGAAGGACTCATTTTCAAAAAACAGGGAAAGGAAGGCCCAGCTGGAAGCCAAGCTTGCGTCCCTGAACGGGGAAGGCAGGGAGAAAAAATCAAGAGTGAACGCGGAGCAGCTCAAGGAAGAGGTTTTCAGGTCCAAACAGTCCATTGAGGAGCAAAAGGCCAAGGCCGGGCAAATTGGAAAGGAGATTGAGGCGACGAGGAAGGAAATTGAGAAGCTTGCGTCCGAAAGGGACAAGATACTTGAAAAGCTGAACATAGAGGAGAACGAATACGAGAAGCAGGCGCTTGAAAAGACCTCGCTGAAGGCGATGCTGCTTGAAAGGGCCAAGAACTTCGGAACAGAAAAGGGCTCTATGCTGGACAGGATGGCTGCGCTGCAGAAGGGGATAAAGGGGATTGAGGCAAAGATAGGCGAGGCCGGAAAGGACAGGAGGTCGGACTCCGACACGCTCAGGATGAAGGAAGGCGAGCTGGCCTCGAAGGAGACAGAATTCGGCAGGAGCAGCCAGCTGCTCAGCCAGCTCATGGAAAGGATAAGGCAGCTGGAAAAGGAGCTGCAGGAGCTGGGAGCGCAGGAGAAGTCCCTTTCAGAGAAGATGTCAAAGGCCGAGAGGGACATTGCCCGCATAGAGGTTGATTTGGCCTCCATAGACACGAGGGTAGAGGACCTTGAGCGCTCAATTGAAGGCTACAAGGGCGCAACGCTCCTTGAGGCCGGAAGGATAGAGCTGGAGAAGAGGATGAAGGACCTTGAAGGGGGCCTTGCCGGAACGCAGTCCATAAACTTCGCGGCAAAGGAGACGTATTACAGGCTTTACGACGAAGTGGGCGAAATAAAGGAAAGGCTGGACAAGCTGAAAGTCGAAAAAGAAAGCATAATACAGCTCATGGAAGAGGTCAACAAAAAGAAGAAGGAGGCATTCTTTGCCACGTACAGCAGCGTGAAGAAGAACTTCGAGGAGCTGTTTTCCCGTTTGCACAACTTCGGTAACGGCACCATAAGCCTTGACAACGAGCAGGACCCGTTCGAGAGCGGGCTCCACATCAAGGTGCTGAGGAACGGGAAGGACATAAGCCTGCATGCGCTCTCCGGGGGGGAAAAGACCATCGTTTCGCTGATGTTCATCTTTGCAATGCTTTTCGTCCGCCCGTCCCCGTTCTACGTGCTGGACGAGATTGACGCGTCGCTCGACAAGCTCAACAGCGAAAGGATGATAGACCTGATAAACGGCATCTCGTCCTCGACGCAGTTCATACTGGTCAGCCACAACGAAATCGTGCTGGGCAAGTGCCAGCTGATAGTCGGGGTCGCAAAAACGACGTCCGGCTCCAAGATAGTGGAAGTCAGGAATAAACCGGAGAGTTCCCAATGATTATGTAGTCAAGCACGACGTTTCCGGATATTTCCGCGTTCAGCACAAGGGCCATGCTTGTCGCGTTCCGCCCGTCTTCAAGGCTCACCGTCACCATGCTGTCCGGCATCCGGTACGGGGAGTTTTCCAGCGAAACGTCCGCCATCATGACCTCCTTCATGCCCTTTGCGAAGCTTATGTTGAGCGGCGCAGCGGATTTTATGTACGAGCTGGGGAACGTCGCGTTGCCGTAGTCTTCCGCTATCGCCGTCTCGTTCGTCATGCTGCCGTTGACTATGATGTAGCTGTCGCCGACCCAGTCCACGTAGCCCTTCCTTGCCAGTGGCATTGAATTAAGATACACGATATTGGATATCTCCGCAGTGGCGTTCGGATAGTCCGCAACCATGGTCCTGTTGACGAAGTCTATCTCGTAGCTGTAGGTCTTTTCCGATACGTTGAGTATCGGCCCGACGAGGTCTATCCTCTTCCTTTCGCTGACTATGACGGCGTTCTGCATTACGTTCACGCTTCCGCCCACCACAAGGGCGTCTGCCCTTATGTCCATGGAGCTGCCCAGCCCCATCGTCGGCTTGAGGTAGACCTCAAGCGGCAGCGAAACGTTGACGGCGTAGGTTCCGTTAAGCGTCCCGTTTCCCAGCGGCGTCAGCACGGCCTTTGAAAGCACTGTCCCGTATTTGCCGTCCGCGAACCTGTATATGTCCATGGATGCGCTCTCGTTGTCCGTGGTTATGAGTATTTCCGTCGGGTTTTCATAGACTTTCTTAACGCCGGGCATGGCCGATATGTTGTCTTTTATCTGGCTGAAGTTTACGGGGTTCAGTATCTCCACTATGCCCTTGTACGACTCTATGGAGTATTGGGCATCCAGCACGCCTATCATGTATGACTGTACCTGCTGCTGGCTGCTTTGGGCAGAGCTGCCGAAGAGCATGATGTCCCCAAGGAACAGGACGACTGCCGCAACCCCGATTGCAATAAATTTATATATGGTTTGCTTGTCCATATCCCTCACCTAACCTGAAAAGCCTTTTAAAAGATGGTGGATTGCGATGGAAAAAGGGGACTTTGTATTGCTTGAGATGGAAGGCCGGGATGCCTCCGGGCAGGCGTTCGACAGCACGAAAGGAGAGACTGCCAAGAGCCTCCACGGCAAGGAGGGGCCAATACTCATAATATACGGATACGCGGTGATGGTGAAGGGCATCAACGACGCTATCGGCAGGATGAAGGAAGGCGAATCCCTGAGCATAGCCCTTGAGCCGGAGGACGCCTTCGGCGACAAGAAGCCGGAGAAGATAAAGGTGTATCCGGTTTCGGAGTTCATAAAGGCGGGCTACAAGAGCCTTGCGCCGGGCATGGTCATGGTCATCAACGTGCCTACAGGCAAGCTTAGCGGCACGATAAAGAGCATATCCAACGGAAGGGTCACGGTCGACTTCAACCATCCCTTGGCAGGCAAGAAGGTTTTCTACGATCTGAAGGTCGCAAAAGTCATAAGGGAAATGGGCGAGAAGGTTTCCAAGCTCTGCGAGACGCTTTCCATAGCCGCAAGCTCGATTGTCAACGAGAACGAGAAAAAGATAATCGTGATAGTCAAGGAGGACAAGGAAGGCAACAAGGGCGTCCTTTATTCCAACCTTGAGCTGCTGTTCCCGAATTACAAAAGGGAGATAAATGACGCTGCTGGAAAGGACAAGGGAACTGCCTGAATACCGCTCCCTAATGGAAGGCGTGCTCAGGCCAAGGGAGCCTTTCGGCTCGCCTACGATAAAGGAGCAGGAAAAAAGCAGGTTCATATCGTCCGTAAAGCTTCCGCTGCCCAGCCACATTGTCATATATGAGGCGCACAAGCCCTATTCCGTTCCCACGAATTATTATCAGAGCCTTTCAGTGGACGGCACAGCGCTTGAGGACAGCTTCACGTCCGGCTCGTTCCGCGGCCTGGTTTTCTTCGGCGACAGCATTCTCCTGCTTTCAAACCATGCGATAAACAGCCACGGCTCCGACTATTCGCTGCACTACGTTGCGGTCCACTTTTCAAAGGACGAGCTAAGCATAAAGAAGGAAGCAGGCAGCACAACCGTGTCGTTTTCCGGGGGCAAAACCGCGAAGTGCATGACAACAGGGGAAAGCGCAAAGCACGCTATAAAATTCTCGTTCACGCATTCCACAATCGGCAACAGGATGATAACGCCGGAAAAGGCCATGGAATCGGATTTGGTCAAAAACTACGTAAAGAGGTTCGGGGGCGCAAGCGCCTACCTAACGTCGTCAAGGCTCATGGGATTCACCATAACGACGCCGTTCATCCTGCCCCACCCCCACGCGTTCAGGTTCCACAAGGAGCTTGGCTTCGAAAGCAGGGCGCAGATGGCATTTGCGTGCGAAAAGGAGCTGGGGGCGCTGCTCGGGCTGCAAAGCGGCTAGTTTAAAATTCCAACCCAACGGTTATTGGCATGATGGCAAAGACGCAGTTCATGAGGTTCAAGGCGCTGGAACTGGAGAACGGCCTGACGCTTAAGGACTTTGAAATCGCATACGAGGCGCACGGCGCCCTCAACGGGAAAAAGGACAATGCCATTCTCGTGTTCCATGCGCTTTCAGGCGGCTCCCACATAGCCGGCGCGCTTGAGCGCAGCGATGGCGACGAAAAGCTCAACCCAAGGGAATACCTCAGAAAGCACGGCTGCTTCAAAGAGCCGAGAAACGGCTGGTGGGACATCGCAGTGGGGCCGGGCAAGGCGTTTGACACCAATGCGTATTTCGTAGTCTGCGCCAACATCATAGGCGGGTGCTATGGCTCGACAGGGCCCTGCTCAATGAACCCGGAAACAGGAAAGCGGTACGGCAGCAGGTTTCCGGTCATAACGGTCAGGGACATAGCCAGGAGCCAGAAGATGCTTATTGAAAAGCTTGGCATAAAGAGGCTGCTTGCGGCTGTCGGGGTGTCAACAGGCGGCCTTCCCCTGCTGGAATGGTCCCTAATGTACCCGAAGGGCGCGGAGCTGTTCATCGCAATCGCCACCTCGGCGACAAGGACCAGGATAACGCTTTCAAGGAACAACAACCAGAAATACTCGATAACGACGGACCAGAACTTCGGCAACGGGGACTATTACGAAAGGGAATGGCCTTCTGGCTGGCCGATAGGCGGCCTCAAGCTCGCGAGGATGCTCGCGCACGAGACGTACGTTGACCTGGACGCAAGGGAAATCAAGGACGAGGTGGTTCCGAACGACAGGGACATCGACAAATATAACATACAGAACCCCATAGAGTCGTTCATGCACAGGGAGGGCAACAGGTTCGTCCAGCGCTTTGACGCAAACACGTTTGTGAAAATCCTTGACTTCACGAACGCATATGACGTGAAAAAGGCGCACAATGCAAAGGAGCTTTTCAGGGCGTTCAGGAAGGTTGCCGGCGGCGAATACCTAATCATAAGCATAAGCGACGACTACTGTTTCTACCCCGAGGAGTCAAAGGAGCTGTTTGACGCCCTTGACCGGGCCGGCGTGAATGCGCATTACAGGATAATCCACTCGTCAAAGGGGCACGACGCATTCCTCGTTGAGGGTGAGAAGGTCAATGACGCGATTTCGCCCATACTGGGCAGGGCATACGCCAGAACCAGGAATGTGGCATAGATGTGCGAGCTCGGCCAGCTGTTCGGTACCGGCATGGTGCTTGAAATCCAGCTGGCGGCGCTGTTCGCAATAGCCGTCACTGCGCTTTTCTGGCTCGGCGAGTTCAGGAAGAGGCAGATTTCAGTCGCGCTTTTCCGCTTTCCGCTTTTGCTGTGGGCCATTTTCGGCACGCTTGACATGACAATAACGGCAAAGGGCGTCCTGGAAGGCGCCCCAAGCGAGGGATTCTGGCTTGCCAAGCTCGCTTTTGGGCATTTCGGGGCCGTTGGCCCGGTTGTCGCGAGCGTGCTATGGATTTCGCTCTGGGCTGGCGTCGTCCTTGCATTGAACAGGACGAGGCCGCCGTTTTATTCAACCGTCTCGCTCATGATATTCTACGCGTTGGCAATCAGCCATTTCTTCGGCTTCAGCTCCTGGCTCGTCTCTGCATGCTGGGTGGCAAGGCCCGTTTACGGCACCATGCCGGATTTCAGCTCCGTCGGCACGCTCCTCGCAGTCCCTGCCGCCATAATACACACCATATTGGCGGAGAAGGGCAAGCAATAAAAACCTCATGAGGCAATTGGCCTTTATGGACCAAAACGAGGCTTTCGGCAGGTGCATCTGCGCGATGTGCCCGACCTACATGGAGTGCGAGCAGGGAAAGGCATTTTGCATGCCAGGCGCAAAAAGAAGCAAGTGTATAAAGGCGGAGAACGGCTGCATATGCCCCGGCTGCCCCGTGTTCAGCGAGATGAAGTTCTCATCCGTCTATTACTGCATAAAGGGCAGCGACGCGGAGCAGAAGCCAGGCCGGAAATGAGTGCCGTTCTCGTGGAATAGTATATCCTTTTAAACATTTGGTATATCAAGGTATACTATGTTTACAACAATCAAAGTTTCTAAGGAGCTTAGGGACAGGCTGGAAAAGATGAAGATGGGGGGAGGCGAGACCTACGAAAGCGTAATAGAGGACCTTATAGAGGACCATCTGGAGCTAAATCCCGAATTCAAGAAGAAGCTGGAATCCAGGGTAAAGGAAGCAGAGAAAGGGGAATTCGTAAGTTTCAGCGAAGTCAAGAAAAGATATTCCAGGAGCTGATTGCGTGTATGAAATACGCTTCGTAAAAAGCGCCCCAAGCGACCTCGATTCGCTGGATGACGAATACAGGGAGCGGGTATTCGCAGTATTGGAAAGGATAAAAGTGAATCCTTTCCGCCATGCAAGGAAACTGAGCGGATCTGATTCCTTTAGGTTTAGAGTTGGGGATTATAGGATTCTTGCGAATATAGAAGGCAATTTCATATCAGTATATGCCATTGAGCATAGAAAAAGTGTTTACAAATAGGTAATCCCATGGCAAAACCAAAGGCAGTGATATTTGATTTGGACAACACGCTGATTGACTTCACAGAGACGAAGAACATCGCGATACGCGAGTCGGTTAAGGCGATGGTTGACAAGGGCCTCGGCAAGAATTTTGAAACGCTGCTTAAGGATTTCACTGCTTACTACTGGAAGCACGGCATAGAGGACCAGCGCATATTCCAGAAGTTCTTCAGGGAGCGCTTCGGAAAGGTGGACTACATCGTCTTGGCAAGCGCAATCCTCGCATACAGGAAGGCCAAGGAGGGCATACTGAAGCCCTATCCAGGGGCAAAGGCCCTGCTGATATTCCTCAAGGAGAAAGGATACAGGCTCGCCATCCTTTCGGACGCGCCCAAGCTGGAGGCTTACCTGAGGCTGTGCGCCATAGGCTTGGACGACTTCTTTGACGTGATACTGACAAAAAGCGACACCAAGAGGATGAAACCCAACAACCGGGGCTTCATCATGGCAGCAAGGAGGCTGGGCGTTGGAACGAACGATTGCATAATGATAGGCGACATGCCAAGCCGCGACATAGAGGGCGCAAGGAAGCTCGGCATGAGGGCCGTTTTCGCGCAGTACGGCCACAGGAACGGGGAGGACGGCTCCAACGCAGATTACGCCGCGAAATCAATAAAGGACATTGAAAGGGTAATAAAGGCAATTGAAAGGGAATCTGGTTAAATGGAGGGTGAGAACATGAAAATAGAAAAAAAGATGTGGCCGCAGGAGTTCGGGGAAATGCTCGGCGGGAAAAAGGTATTTGACGTCAGGCTCGCTGACTTTGAATGCAGGCCGGGCGACGTGCTTGTGCTCAGGGAATGGGACCCGGAAACAAAACAGTATACCGGAAGGAGCATAGAGAAAAACGTAACCTCTGTCTTCAAGACGAAAGAGCAGAGGTTCTGGCCAGAGGGGGACGTTGAAAAGTACGGCTTCCAGGTAATCGGGTTCCGCTAGCTAGTCCGGCTCAATGTGGATATTGACTTCCTTCACGCGCGGGACCTTCCTCTTTATCCTGTCCTTTATCTCATGGGCCACTGTGTGGGCTGACTTCACAGGGGTGTTCGGCGGCATGTGGATATGCACGTCAACAAGTATCATGCTGCCAGCCAGCCTTGCCCTGAGCTTGTGGTACCTTGTTATCCTTTTCTCCCCCTTCAGGACGCTTTCTATCTTTTCCATCGTTTCGCTGTCTGGCGCGAAGTCCATGAACACGACAATGGATTTCCACAGTATCTCAGCTGATATGCAGAGCATGACCAGGCCCACGGCAATGGCAGACAGCGGGTCGCCCATGCCGAATCCCAGCTTTACAAGCACCAACCCCACAAGGACCGACACCGAGCTTATCACGTCAGTGGTGAAATGCGCGGAGTCTGCCTCAAGGGCGGAGCTGCCCTCGCTCTCTGCCACCTTCCCGAGGTATTTGGACGTGTAAAGCGTTATAGGTATGGAGATGAGCATCAGCGCTATGCCGACTTCCGAGAACTCAACGGCCGAGGGCGATGAAATCTTGTGCGCGGCCTCGTACATGACTATTGCCGCCGTTGCCGCTATCAGCAGCCCCTGTATCAGCGAAGAGAGGTTTTCGAACTTCTCATGGCCGAACTGGTGCTCCCTGTCGCTGGGCTCCCCTGCCATCTTTATCCCGACGTATGCGAGCGCCGAGGCCAGCAGGTCAAAAAAGGAGTGCGCGGCCTCTGCAAGGAGGCCCATGCTTCCTGTTATGTACGCTGCGCCTACCTTGGATGCGAGCAATGCGACATTTACGCCAATGGAAAGCGAGGCTGCGCCGAGCTTCTGCGCCATTACAACAGTATAAACAAAAAACCTTAAAAGAGTATATATAGCCCAAATATCCATTAAAAATAACTTTAAAAACCATTCGGCTCCCTATTATATCATGTTCAGGAGGCTGGAGCATGTGCCGTCTTCGTATTTCGGCAAAAAGAGAATCAACGCCAATTGCATGCTTGGCCCATTCCGCGCCTCAAGGCACATGGAAGAGTGCGAAATGCTGAAGGGCGCGTTCATATCAAGGGAAGACAAGGATGCAGTCACCGAGACGTCAGGCAAGGCGTTCCTGATTGCGCAAAAACGGGTGCGGAACCTGGAGCACGAGCTTTCCGAGGGCATCACTGGGCAGGAGCGGAATTTCTTCTTCAGGTTTTATCCGCTGATGATGGTGCGGGACGGCGCGCTTATCCAAGCAATGGAAATCCTCCAGCGCTCAAATCCAGACATATCAAAAAACCGCATATTGGTTACAAAGAAGAACCTCACGTGCCTGTATGCGATGCTTGCAGGAAAGAAGCCGGCCTCAATCATTTCTTGTTCCATGCAGACTATTGATATGCATAGGAGCGAAAGGTTTGGCTTCGGCAAGGACGGACTGGCATTGGCTGGCGCCATTGACATAAAGAGCTGGCTTGTTTCGCAGTCAGAAAAAACCGTTTTGGACTTCATGGGCTCAGACGTGTTCTACCGCGACCCGGTTTCGGCAGCAGTCATCCTCGGGATACCGGGCGCCTCGGCCGAAGCGTTCGCTTCCGGCTTTGACAAGGACAGCCAGGTGCTTGCAATGCTGCATTTTGACGCCGAACTGGACCACGTGCTTTGGGACAGCGTGTTCGTGCCTGCGGTCTTGCCGGACGGTGAGTTGCCTGATGCCGATGTCCTCAGGGAGTGGCATGGCTGCCTTGCGCGCGCAATCCCGGAGGAGGCAATGGACCTGCTTCTGCTTGAGTCAAAGATAAAGACGCTTATGGGGATTGCCGAAGCTGTGGAAAGGAGCAAGGCATGAGCCTTACACAAAGTGAGCCCGCCCGGGATCGAACCGGGGATTTTTACCGTGTCAGGGTAACGTCTTACCACTCGACTACGGGCTCGTCCGCAGACGAGCCTGTAGCATTTTGGCCTTTTTTCAAGGCCAAACAGGCTACGGGCTCATAATCTACAGGCTCTATAACTTGCCCATCTCGTTCTTGAGCTTCATCATGTACGGCAAGGGTATCAGGTCCTTCTGCCCGTTTGAATACAGGAACTTGGAGAACCTCAGCTTGTCCTGCTCCTCTGCCCTTGCGAATATGGCGTTTGAGAGCGCGGCCACCATGTGCACCTCTCCGGACACGGTTGCCTCCTTCGTCATCGCTATGACGTCCCCCATGCCCATGCTCCGCCTGTGGAGCGCCCTGTATACCGCATCTACCTCTGCGGCTATCTCGGAAAGCTTCTTCGCCATTGCATTTATATTGGGCATTAAATATTTAAAAGGCTTCTTTTTGTGTGCCCAAGCGGTCGCAACTGTTTTAAATGCTTGCTGGCATAGCCATCCATATGCAAAAGCTGGCGAAGCCCGCCGAAAAGCCGAACCCGGCGCTTGCGGCATATCTGAAAAAGAACGGCCTTTCGTTGAAGAGCATAGCTGAAATCAGCGGCGAGCACGCAAAAATAAACGGCATAATGGAAGAAAGCGAATTCTGGAACCAGTACTACAAAAGCGGCCTGGACGCATTCCACGAGTCAGTTGAATATTCCCTCAACATGGAGACATTCGGCCTCATGGCAGACATGATTCCGTCCTGCGCCAGGGTGTTTGAGCCGTGCTGCAGGAGCGGATATCTTGGGGCTTGGCTGGCATCATCAAGGCCCGATATAGGGTATGTGGGCATGGACATCAACCCCCTTGCCATAGAAAAGGCAAAGAAGGCTGCGTTCAGCAACGGGGTTCATCCCAGGTTATTCGTGCAAGGAGACTACCGACGGCATTCCGGAAAATATGATATTGCAATAGGAAGGAATATCACCAACACAGGCGATTTTGAGGTTGATTTGGCCGCGATAAGGAAGATAATCTCCATTGCCGGCGAGATTGTGGTTCTGCATTTCACATACGAAAACAGGATTGAGAATGATATTTCAAGCCTCAGAACGTATTATTATGCCCGCGGATTCACTTTGGAGAATGTTTTCGGGCCTTTTGGGACCGCGACAGGCAACCCTTCTGGCCAAACCGCCGTTGCTTTCGTCTACAGCGCAGCAAAGAATGGTTATTAAACATTGCCTTTCAATCAAAATGCATGGCACTGTCTCCTGAGGCAAGGCGCCTTAACAGGGAAATGAAGGCCGGCCCGTTCTTCAACATCCTGTCAAGGAAGGGCAAGGCAATCTATTTTCCCAAAAAAGGGTTTGTGCAGCAGTCGATTGACGCAAAAGACAAGGGAATAAACGCAACGGCAGGCATAGCCAACGAGGATGACGGCGGCGTGATGCACCTCGGGATAATGGGCAGCGAGCTCAACATTTCTCCTGAAAGGGCGTTTTCCTATTCCCCTTCATCCGGCAATCCGGAGCTCAGGCAGCTGTGGAAGGATGCGATACTGGAAAAGAATCCCTCCATCAAGTCAAATATGTCAATGCCCATCGTAACCTGCGGCATAACGCATGCAATAGCGGTTGCAGCCTATCTTTTCGCCGAAAAGGGCGTTGATGTCATAATGCCGGACCTGTACTGGGAAAACTACGGCCTCATATTCGAGAACGGGTTCGGCGCAAGGCTAAAGACATTCCCAATGTTCTCAGGGAAGGCATTCAACGTTGAAGGGCTTGATGCCGCGATAGGGGAATCAGGAAGGCCACTTGTCCTTCTGAACTTTCCGAACAATCCCACAGGCTATACCCCGACGGATGAAGAGGCCGAGAGAATCGCAGCCGTCATAGGGGAATATGCGAAAACGAAGCCGCTTGTTGCGGTATGCGACGACGCATATTTCGGCCTGGTGTACAAGGAAGGCGTTTTCAGGGAATCGCTGTTCGCAAAGCTGATGGAAAAGGAAAACGTGCTTGCAGTGAAATGCGACGGGGCGACAAAGGAAAACTACGCCTGGGGCTTCAGGGTCGGTTTCATCACGTTCGGCGTAAGGAGCGCAACCAAGGAATTTTACAATGCGCTGGAGAACAAGGCGATAGGCGCGATACGCAGCTCCGTCTCAAGCGCCCCGACGCCATCCCAGTCCATAGTCCTGGATTCGCTAAAGGACCCTTCCTTCGCGGCCCAGAAGCAGGAGAAGCTAAAGACGCTCAAGGCGAGGTTTGACGAGGTTGAATTGATACTTAAGGAAGAAAGATACAGGAGGTGGCTGGAGCCGCTTCCGTTCAACTCCGGATATTTCATGTGCATGGAAACAAAGGGCATTGACGCCGAAAAGCTGAGAAAAAAGCTCCTGGACAAGTATGGCGTTGGCGTCATTGCCATAGCCGGAAAGGTAAGGGTTGCGTATTCCGCAATACCGAAACAAAGGCTTAGGGAGCTGTTTGACAGCATAGTCGAGGCATGCGAAAAGCTGTCAAAATAGGCGGTTTTAATGTTTTTTTATGTGCATCCCGACGGAGAGTTTTAATATCTGACGGTTCTAGTGACTTTCAGAGAGGTGGGATTCATGGGCGAAAGGATAGGAAAAGAGAAGATAGGCAGGAAGAAGGGATTCCTCTACTTCATAGGCAAGGACGGCTACGTCTGGGAAGTGCCGATGAAAAGCAACCCCGGCGGAAAGAAGTCCAGGGTCGGCAGCGAGCAGATAAAGAAGGAGACGGGATACCTTTACTACCTTGACAACGACGGATACGTCAGCAAGGCAAAAATGGCAAGGAAGTGAAGAGCTTCCTTTTCATTTTCTTTTTAACATCATAAAATCAGTGTAGTTCTCCTTAAGGTCGTTTACCCCTTTCATCAGTATCTCCAGGCCGTACCTATCGGCTGCGGCCTCGGAGGCGATTACGGCGCTGTTCTTCGGGTATTTCCCTTCGGCAAGGTCCTTTGCGGAGAGCGCGGTGTCCTCCTGCTCGACCTGCTTGGCATTCGGCAAAATCCTTTTCAGCGTGCCCTTGCACTGCATCAGCCCCTGTATGTGGGAATGGACCTCCTTTATGCCATCGAACTTCTCGCCCGGCCTCACCATGAGGCAGTGGCTGACCATTATCGGCATTATCTTCTCTATCTTGCACGGGTACTGCGACATCGCCTCAATCGTCTCCATCACGACGCCAGCAGTGGAGTTCTCTATCGCGGCTATGCCCCTGTCTATGTTGCCGTAAAAGAGCTGGTCAAGCACGTTGTGCGACTTTATGAGGTATTTTATCTTATATCGGCCGATTCCCATGGCCGCGCATATCTCCGTGCATGCCTGCTCGCAATACGAGCCTTCAATCCCCTGTATCCCTATTGTGAGGCGGCCCGGGTCCACTTGCTCCGGAAGCAGGTCTTTGGAAAGCGTCTCAACCGCGTAGTAAAACCGCGCCCTCATCTGCCTCGTGAACTTGTTCTTCATCTGGAGGTCTCGGAAAAGCTGCATGGTGTCGTTGCACGTTTGTTTTTTGACTTCCATAAGCTTCATGAACCCGGTCGTGTCAATCGGCGTCGGCTCTGCGCCCATCTTTTCAAGTATCCTGCCTATGAAATGCGTAACGCCCTGGGAGTTGGCTGCCAGCTTGTCATGCTCTTTAGGCGGCATGTCAACCACGTTGAGCCCCTTTGACCTGAAATAATCCGACCAGAACGCGTATCTTTCATTGCCGCACCTTATGTTGTGTATGACGAAGTTGAGGCCCTTTAGCCCGTTCTTGACCGAATCCGGCCCGAACATGGGGTGCGTCGCGATTATCTCGGTTTCAAGCGGCAGATGCCTTATCATAAGTTCTACAGGGTATTCCTTGACCGAGCAGGTGTCTATCACCACCGAGCCCTCCCTGAATTTGTTGGCTTTCAGCGTGCTTTCCATCTCGGATATGGGCACGCAAAGGAAAACGGCGTCGCATTTGCCGATAAGCACTTCCGCGCTGTCGTATTTCACGCCCCTTTCCTTGGCCAGTGCGCTCCTGTCCGACCTGTTTGCCACGCAGACGTCAAAGTCCTGTTTCAGTATGTCCGCCATGACCTGGCCGAAACGGCCATACCCCAAAACCCCGACAGCCATCTTGCCCATAATTACCAGTTCTGTTATAATTTTTTCAGCCCTGTCCACCATACCTTGTCGTTCTTTTCTATCAAGGATGCAATTTCCTTTGACTCGCCAAAGTGCAAGCCCCTGGATGCGTTGATTATCCATTCCCTTGCAAGCGGGTTGCCCCTCATCTCGAACGTTTTTGCCTGGATTATGCACTCAAGCAGGTCCGCATCCCTTGCAACCAGCGCGTCCTTTGACTTCCTTGCCTTTGTCTCTTTGTACAGCGGGCCGAACTCGTCGAAAACGCCCTTCATGGCCTCATTCGCCGCCCTTTCCTCGTCCTTCTCGGTGTATGATGCTGACACCTTGTTGATGTCCCATACCCTGGTTTCGCCTATATCGTGTATAAGCGCCATCTTCATGCACCTGTCCGGGTCTGCGCCGACCTTGCGCGCCAGCCAGTGCGCTATAAACGACGCCCTGAAGCAGTGCGAGGCCACGCTGTCCCCGCCCCTTTCGCCTATGAAATACCAGCCGGTCCTCTGCATCTCCTTTAGCAGCTCCAGCTCGAAGAAGAAACGCATTGCCTTTTCCATAATCCGGTTTGATAGCCAAACTATAAAAAACCTACCAATATAGCGTAAAACATGGCGAAATTGCAGATAAAGGACGTTTCCACGGTCATGAACTCAACGATAGTGACTGGGTTCCTGAGGGATGGCGAGCTTAAGGTCGGCATGAGGGTCAAGGTCGATGACAGGACGCTGGAAATAAAGACGATAGAGGTCAAGCACGAGCCAAAGGAGAAGGCCGTTGCCGGGGACGTTGTCAACATAAGCGTGAGGTTTTTCTCAAACATCTTCGGGGAAGGCGTGGCGTCGGGAAAGCCCAATCCGGAGTACGACCTGTTAAAAGGCATGAAAAAGGCCATACTTGAGTTTTCCTAAAGCGGCCCATGCAAAGTATAAAAGCGTTGCCCTACAACCATAGTGCATGGCAACCGACCTGGGAAGGCTTTTCAGCCCAAAGAGCATAGCGGTCATAGGCGCATCCGCCAACCCGGAAAAAGTGGGGCATGCGGTGCTCAGCAACCTGCTCAACATAGGGTTCAGGGGAAAAATATATCCCGTAAACCCGAAATATGACGATGTTTTAGGCCTCAAATGCTACAAGTCAGCTTCCGACATTCCGGGAAAGGCGGAGCTTGCAATCATCATGACACCGCCTGATTCAGTTCCGGAGGTTGTCGACCAGCTCGGCAGGAAAGGCACGCGCTATATTGTAGTCATATCCGGAGGGTTCGGCGAGGTCGGGAACGAGAAGGGCAAAAAAGACCTGATGGAGGCATGCAAAAGGCACGGCATCCTTATGGTCGGCCCCAATTGTTTAGGAATAACGTGCACAAAGGAGAACCTTGACACAATATTCTTTCCCATTCACAAGCTCAGGAGGCCGGGCTACGGCGGCGTCTCCATAGTCACGCAGAGCGGCGGCGTCGGTACTTCGCTGCTTGGCATAGCGTCCAGCATGGGGATAGGCATAAACAAGTTCGTGTCCTACGGCAACGCCTATAACCTTGACGAGTCGGATTTCATAAACTATTTTGCGGACGATGACGAAACAAAGTCCATAGTGGTGTATATTGAGGGCGTTGCAAACGGAAGAAAATTCCTTGACGCGCTTGTGAACGCAAACATAAAGAAGCCCGTAATCGCGCTGAAGGCCGGAAAGGAAAATCTGGTGCAGAATGCGGTCAAAAGCCACACAGGCGCGCTGGCCGGCAATTATCTTGCATACAGGGCCGCTTTCAAGAAGGCAAAGGTCATGGAAGCCGAAAACATGAACGACATGTTCGACTACCTTTCGTTTTCAGGGCTGCCGCTGCCAAAAGGCAGGCGCGTGGGAATAATTTCCAACGGCGGCGGGCTCGGAGTGATGGCATGCGATTCTGCCCTTAAGAACGGGCTTGCAGTCCCGCAGATATCCGGGAAGCTGGTTGCCGGGGCAAAAAAGTTCCTGCCATCTTACGCCACTCCTGCCAACCCGTTTGACCTTGTTGCTGACGCCGACGTGGAAAGGTTCAGCAGCGCCATAGATTTGTTCATGGGGAGCGAGGAGTTCGACATGGTGCTGATAAGCGTGCTGTTCCAGGCGCCGCTGATGAGCGAGGCCCTGCTCAACCCGCTTGTCAAGGCGACCAGCATATGGAAGAAGCCCATGGCCATCGTGGTGCCAGGCGGAGACGAGGTCGAGGCTTTCAAGAAGATAACGACGATAAACAAGGTTCCGACGTTTGACATACCGGAAAGGGCGGTCGCGACCCTCAGGAAGATGTACGACTACTCAAGGTTCAAGGGCGTTGCAAAAGAATAGGGTTATCATGGCGCTTGACTTCTCGCTTGGCATAAGCTGGCAATTCGGGGCCCTGGCCGTCCTCTCCATACTATTATTGCCGTTCTTCCGCGGGCGGTACGCATTCCTTGCCGGGGCTATTGGCTACTCATTGGTCGATATCCTTCCTGCCCTCTTTGGCGCAAAAGGCACAATCGGCTTATGGACATTGACAGGGGCAATAACCTGGGGCATTGTTGGCTATCTTTTTGCCAGGCAAAACCCAAACGGCTCGCCCATCACGTTCGCAAAGCTGGGGCTGGGAGGGACCATCCTGTTCGATGCGATTACCGGTGTTATCCTTTCGCCGTTGATGTGGGGCATGCCCTGGCAGGATGCCCTAATCGGCCAAATCCCGTTCACGATAAAGCATCTGCTCGGCATTGGGGCAATTTCGATAATACTTGCGCCGCTGCTGTTCCCGTCAATCAGCCGCTTCCTGTCTAGGAGCAAACTATTCATCCTAAAGCCACAGGCTGGATAAGCAGTATAACGTCTTTAGCAGAAATCCAAAGGCCAGCCGCTGCGGAAAGAAAGATTATTAAAGAACCGATTGGCTAATGCTCATTGTGAAGGGCAAAGGTTTAATTATAGCCGCTGTTCTGGCAATCCTTTTTGTCAGCGGCTGTGTTCTGCAGTCCTCCTGGCCAGCAATGCATAAAATGCCAAACAGCGCAGCAGGGCAAAATCCAGGTTGCGCAAACGCAAGCGCGAAAACCTGGGCAAAGGTGTTTGGCGGACCTGGATTCAATGAGGAGCTCTCGCTCCAGCAGACTTCAGACGGAGGTTATGCAGTTGTTGGATACCTCAATACCGGGCCCTCCGTGTATCCATCCGGCGAAAAGCCGTATGACGCCCTTTTGTTCAAGGTTGATGCAGATGGAAACATGCTATGGAACAGAACATATGGGGGCAACGAAAGCGATTTCGCGTTTTCGCTCCAGCAGACTTCAGATAGCGGATATATAGTCGGCGGGGAAACGCGATCATTTGGAGGCAGTGAGGCCTACCTCATAAAAACAGATGAGAATGGAAGCATGCAATGGAACAGGACATTTGATTTGTGCGAAGGTAAAGAAGGCAACAGGATACTCTCGGTCAGGCAAACATCTGACGGCGGATATATAACAGCCGGGTTTACGTTTTCCTGCAGCCAGAAGCTCTGGGGGGAAAGGGGCGGATGGGATGACTCCTTTATTATGAAAACCGACGCGAGCGGAAATGAGGTCTGGGAAACTGCTTTTGGGTCAAAGGACGATGTTGACAGGGCGACTTCGGTCCAGCAGGTCGCTGACGGAGGGTATGTGACAATTGGGTATGTACACTATTATGACCCGCATGGGCCTGTCTATATCTACGGGCAGGACATCTATCTGGCGAAATTTGACAAGGACGGAAACATGCTGTGGAATAAAACATTCGGAGTCGGAAACAAGACAGCGCCTGGAAACGGGTTGAATGAGGCAGAGGTGTTCCAGCAGACTTCTGACGGAGGTTATGTGGTTGTCGGGCAAGGGGCAGACTCAAGGGTCTATCTGCTTAAAACAGATTCAAACGGAACCAAACTCTGGGAAAAGCCACTAGGCAATTTGAATAGCTGGGGATACTCTGTAAAGCAAACGGCAGACGGCGGATACTTCATCATTGGGGATACAATCATCGCAGATGCAAACGGGAACAGAGTAGACTATGAAGAAAGAACCATAATTGTCGGAGACAAGGTCATTCTTGATACTGGAAAGGCAATATACTTCCTGAAAATTGATGCGAACGGAAGCATAGTGTCAGAGGCATTTGGGATGTACCGCGGCGGCGGCAGGGTATGGCCAATCCAGCAGACACCTGACAACGGATACATAAGCGCCGAAACCATATTTCCAAGGACCAGCGCAACAACATATACAAGCACAACAGAGATCCTCCTGATGAAGATGAATGAAAAGGGGTTTGTCTGCAACCTGTCCTTTGGCCAGCCGTGCACGCTGCTCCCCGAGCCGCGGTGGATAAACGACCCAACATGCTGGAACATTACTTATGATGAAGCATACAGGAACAACCCATATCTTCCTGGATAAGGTGGCCAGATATGCAAAAAACCAAAAGAGGGAACATCATGCAAATGAGAAATGCAATCCTATTGCTGGTTTTGGCTGTTTTCATCAGCGGCTGTGTCCAGCAGCCGTCCAAGCCGCCAACACCCGGGGCGCCAAACTATACGCCAACCGGAAATGGATGGGCAAAGGTATTTGACGGGCTTCATGTGTCTGCGGCACAGCCAACCTCTGACGGCGGATTTATCGTTCTTGGTACTACGGCTAATGGCGGCATGAAAAGCATATATGGGTTAGCATATTCCTATGGATATCTGCTCAAGACAGACTCAAACGGAAGCAAGATGTGGAACAGGACATTCAGGACTGAAGGAATATGGTCAGTCAAACAAACATCAGACAACGGATACATGCTTGCTGGCAGCATAAACAAACGCCAGAATGACGGAAGCTATTTGGAGGCGGGCAACATCAGCGACATGTGCGATTACCAAAGCAGGATTGAAAGCGACGTCTACCTGGAAAAGCTGGATGCGGCAGGAAACATATTGTGGAACAGGACACTTGATGTGGCGCCTGGCAAATGCGATGTTGCCACTTCAATGCAGCAGAATCCTGATGGTGGTTATACAGTTTTTGGGGATATAAGGGGCTGCCCAGGCTCAGGGAATGCAACATTCTTTCTCAAGACAGACGCTGGCGGAAACAAAGTATCGGAAAAAACAATTGAGTTTGAAGGGCACTTTGATTATCCGCCAGCCTTGGTCCAAAAGACTTCGGACGGAGGATACCTAATAGACGCTGGCATAGGGGGTATCAATCTAACGGCAGGGCGCCATCTGTTCAAGATTGATGCGAACGGAACCAAGCTCTGGGACAGGCCGATTGAAGAAGGAACCCTTATCATCCTGCCATCCCACGGATTCATGGTAATCCAAGGCGATTTTGTCCTGAGATTTGATGAAAACGGAAACCAGCTGGAAAAGGACGAGCTGAAGCCTGAAATCAGCCTTTGCTATGGCCAGCCGCACTCGGCGCTGCTGCTCCCTGACGGGGGGTATGTCATTGCCAAGGAGGGCGCCTGCCTCATAAAAGTGGATGCAAACGGAAACACGGCATGGGAAAGGCAATTGGTGACTGGCGAGGATTTTGATGTGCTTGAGCCTTTGGTCTTTCAAACATCTGACAATGGATTTGTAGTCATCGGGAACGCGGCATATGGCTGGCACCAGGTCGGCGGCGGCTATGCTGCAGGAAAGCTTGGCGAAGGCGAGACGAGCATCGTCATGGTAAAGACGGATGAAAGCGGGAGTTTTCACCAGGCGATAGCCCCAAAATACCCAACACAATCCCACATCCATGCTTCTGAAAAAATACCAGCATCCGCAGAAACAGCAGGGCCGGGATGGAACAAAACGTTTGGAGGAGATCTAAACAGCAGGGCAAATGCCATCCAGCAGACTACAGATGGGGGATACATCGTTGCTGGGTATAAAGGCTATGGCATGACATATCCATCTGGCCTGAATGGCACAATAATCCTGGAAAAGGCGGCCGCCTATCTGCTGAAAATCGATTCAAACGGAAGCAAGGCCTGGGAAAAATCATTCGGAGGGATAGACATGTCTGCCTGCTCTGGCTATGACAATATTATATGCAGCCTGAACCAGAACAATACATCTGGATGGCTTGGTGAAACCGTAGGGCGCTCTGTGCAGCAGACTTCAGACGGCGGATATATAATTGTGGGAGCGTACCATTCCAGCAAACTGCACAATAGGACGTCTTCTTCTGACCATGAATTCTTTGGATATGACAAGGGAGACGAGGTCTATCTTGTAAAGACCGATGCCAGCGGCAACATGCAGTGGAACAAAACGTTCGGGGAATATTGGCAGGAGATAGGCAATTCAGTCAGGCAGACTTCAGACGGCGGGTATTTTATTGTCGGGACTACGGATTCCTTCGGCACAAGCCCCTGCAGCGCAGAGGAGCTTGGGCAATCGGCCCCTGAAGACGTTTATCTGATAAAAACAGATGCAAACGGAAATGAAGTCTGGAAAAAGACATTTGGAGGGGCCTATAATGATATGGCATTCTCAGGCCAGCAGACCTCCGACGGGGGATACATCGTGGCAGGCCTGACAGCCTCATTGAGCGGAAATGGCGTGGAGGACGTGTACCTGCTGAAAATTGACGCCAACGGAAATAAAATGTGGGAAAAGGCATTTGGAGACAGAGACAGAAGCGAGGCAGGATATTCAGTCCAGCAGACCTCCGACGGGGGATACATAATTGCCGGACAGACGGTTTGGGCGGTTATGGGGCAATGGTTTATACAGTCAGACGTTTATCTGGTAAAAACAGATGCCAATGGGAACGAGATTTGGGAAAAGGAGTTTGGGGGAAACTCGAGCGACTTTGGATACTCTGTTTCGCAGACATCAGACGGGGGGTATGTCATTGCCGGATTTACAGGTTCCTTTGAGGACTTGGGCGCAACCTATCTCATTAAGACAGACGCAAACGGGGATGAAGTCTGGGAAAAGACCTTTGAAGGCATAAGCGGAATATCCGGGACGATTTCAGCGCAGCAGACCTCCGACGGAGGGTATATCATAAGCGCCGGGAACATCCAGACCCATGCCATATCATCTGATGTTTTGCCATATGGAACCGGAGACGATGCCTATATCATAAAGACTGATGAGAACGGGAATGTTTGAAATTTTTTAAGGTTTTTGGGCATTAAGGAATCATTCATTGAGAGCCTTCCACAAAAACTCTCCCTTCTTCTCCCCGACCGTTTCCTGGATGTCCGCCTTTGATGCGTTCGCGAGCCCGGCGACGCTCTTGAACCTTGCAACGAGCTTCTCGGCCGCCTTGGGCCCAATGCCGTAAACCGCCTCAATCATCGCCGTTTTTGACCTTTCGCTGTCCTTCTGCTTCTTCTCCTTGAACTCTTTCACGTACCTGTTGCGCGTGACCTGCTCGTGCCTTGCAAGCGCGAAAACGAGCTCTGCCGTGCGCTTCATGTCCTTGGAGAATATGACGGATGCGCCGCAGTCCGAAATCAGGTACGACATCGCGCCCAGTATCGCCCTCTCGTCCAGCCTGTCAAAAGGTGCGCTGCCCTCAATTATTATGACGGGCCTTTCGCAGCTCTTGTTCATTTTCTCCACTTGGGAAAAAAGCCTGCCGTCAATGATGGACTGCTCGAAGTCCGGCCTTGCCTTCCTTTCTATGGCGACGCGTTCCGACGCTATGAAGTCGCCCACTGAAAGCTGCCTCACTATGACGCGCGCTCCGAGCCTGTTTATCATGTCCAGCAGCTCCGGAGGCTCCCTGTGGTCCGCCAGGACGGTTACGATTTCGTCCTTCATTTTGCCTCTCCCAGTATCTCGTCTATCTCGTCAAAGCCTATGGAGCACCCGCCGTACTTGAGCGAGTAGAGCGATGACTCGAGCATCTTCTTCGGGTTGGAATACGTGGAAAAATAGCCCTCGCTGTAAGCCACTGCGACAAGCTCGGAGCTCCTTATGACCTTCAGGCCTTCGGCGCTCTCCTTGAAGCCGTCAAAGTTCCTTTTGTTTACCATCACGTTGACGCCCATCTCCTTTTCCATGTGGTCCTTGAGCGCGAAGGGCGACTCGATGAGCATCCTTGTGGTTCTTTCATCCATCAGCACGATATCCGCATCAGTCTCGGACGCAAGCGCTATCATGTCCGCCTCCCCCAGGTCAACCAAGTGCACCGGATTCGCCCTTGCGTAGAACATCGTGTTTGCAAGGTCCATTATGCTTTTCGCCTTGTCCAGCGTGTCGTACATGGATATGTTAAGTATCCTGTCCTCAATCGCCTTTTTCATCCTCATCGCAGACAGCTCGTAGGCTTTCATGGATATGGCAAGCGGCCTTTCCACAATCTCCCTTTCAACAGCCTGCGGCACCACGAACTCCGCGTTGCGGCTCTTTGTGAAGAAGTACATGATGTCTATCAAACAGGAGTTTGTCATGGATATCAATGCGGAGGAATCGCACAGCACGACCTTTTTTGCTGCCATGTCATTCGCCCCTTAGCGCGCCCTTGGCGGTCTTTATCCTTTCAGAGGCCGTTATCTCGCCCTTCACCCTGTCAAACATCATGGTTTTTCCGGCGTACGCCATTATCTCCTGCTGCGGTATGCCCAGCGCCTTGCTCACCACGCCCAGGGAAACGCCCTTGGCATACAGCTTGGCAGCTATCTTTATCTTCGCCTTCGTCAGCAGGTCTATCACGTAGCGCTTGTCAGTCGCCTCTATCTCCAGCGCAAGGCCATTGAGCTCCCTTATGCTTTGCAGGACGTCCTGGTTGCTTCCCTTCCTGCATATCTCATCGAGCCTGTCCCCGACCTCGTCCTTGTCCTCTTCCTCAAACCTGCGCTTTGTCAGCAGCTTGTAGAGAAGGTAGGAAATGATGGCCAATTCAACCCCGTCCTGGGAGAATTCCTGCATAAGCTCGTTGGTTATCCTCTCGCTTATGTCCTTGAGGTCCACAATCCGTCTCTTTTTGTAGGCGATGTTCATGTCGCAAAGGTACTTTAAGTCGTCCATAAGGGGATTTCCGTCAAGGCTTTTAAATAGTTTAGCCATAATCCCGTTTCATGGTCAAGCTGGTAGCCTTCGACCTCTGGAAGACGCTTGCAGAGAAGCCGTTCATATCAGAGAAAATCCGTGAGGAATTCTGCCCGCAAAGCAGCCTGCGCCCCGCATATTTCATAAAGCTGTTCGAGGAAGCCACGCATACCGTGCGCTGGGGCAGCAGGGAGGCGATGGCCGAGAGCACGCTGAAAAAGCTTGGCGCGGTGCCGAGCGAGAGAAACGCGGCAAGGTTCATAGACATAATGGAGGAAGCTGAGGGTGGCTTTTCGGTCTATCCACACGTTATACCGATGCTAAGGGCCCTCAAGGTCCATGGCTACGTGACAGGCATCGTCTCCAACACCAACATCTTTTCGGTTGAGCGTATCAGGGAGAAATCCGATATCCTGAGGCATATAGACTTCCCTGTATTTTCATTTGAGGTCGGCGCAATAAAGCCGGACAAGGCAATTTTCAAGGAGCTGCTGGAAAGGTCGGGCTGCGAGCCATGGGACGCCGTCATGGTCGGCGACAGCGAGGATGACGACGTAATCCCGGCAAGGGAGCTGGGAATGAAAGCCGTCCTTTACGGAAGCTACGGCCAGCTGAAGGGCGATTTCGAGAAGCTGGGCATACACGTCTGATTTAGGGCATGCCTACATTTTTAAACCTCCAATCACATATCTAAGCGGTGGTAACATGCCTTATGGCGGATACAGCTATCTTGAGCCGGACTACAAGCCAGGGAAAGACGATTTCGTCGTTTTGCTTTGGGTCAAAGGGGAATCAAACATCGAGCACCTTGCCGAGGGCATTGCGGCAGAAAGCTCCGTAGGGACGTTTACAAAGATAAGGACGATGAACGAGCGCGTGTTCAAGCACTACCGTGCGCACGTTTTTGAGATAATCCGCTCGTCTGACAATTCCGGGTTCGTAAAAATCGCGTATCCGCTCGAGCATTTTGACCAGAAAAACGTGATACAGTTCTGCGCAAGCGTGCTTGGCAACATCTTCGGGCTTCTGGAGATAGACGAGCTTTACATAATGGACATCTCGTTCCCTGAGAGATACCAAAAGCAGTTCAAGGGGCCCATAGGCCTTGAGGCAATACGAAAATACGTGGGAACGTCAAAGTCCAGGAGGCCGCACTGCGGCACAATCGTGAAGCCAAAAGTAGGGCTTACGCCAAAGGAATTCGCCGACATCGCATACAAGGTGCTGTCCAACGGCCTTGACCTTGTCAAGGACGACGAGAACCTTGTCGACCAGGGATTCTGCAGGTGGAAGGACAGGGCGGACTTGGTGAACAAGGCAATGGACAGGGCGGAAAAGGAAACGGGCGAAAAGAAGCTCTATTGCTGCAACGTCTCAGACTCGTCCATTGAGCGCATGGAGGAGCGGCTGGACTACCTGCACAGCCACGGCCTCAAGCTCGTGATGCTGGACGTCTTCATGCTCGGCTGGCCTGCGACGATGCACATGGTTGAGCTTGCGCACAAGTACGGCATGTTCACGCATGCGCACAGGGCAGGGTTCGCTGCATTGCACAGGGGCAATTACGGATACAACTTCGGCATCCTTGAAAAGTTCTACAGGATGATAGGCCTTGACCAGGTCCATGTCGGAACCGGCGTCGGCAAGATGGACGGCGCGCCGCACAGCATAAGGCGGTTCGCCAGGATTGCGCAAAACTCCAACATAAAGGCGAGCATAGCTGAGGCAGGCTTGGACAATTCGAGATTCATACCTTCCATAAAGCCGTTCATGCCAGTGGCGTCAGGGGGCCTGCATGCCGGGCTTACCGAAGGCCTTTATGAGATTTTCGGCAACGACTTCACGATGCAGGCCGGCGGCGGGGTGCACGGCCATCCGAAGGGCTCGGAGGCAGGGGCAAGGGCATTGAGGGCCGCCTCTGACGCAATCGGCGAGGGCGTCACGCTTGAGGAAAAGGCAAAAACGTCAAAAGACCTTGCAGAGGAGCTGAAGGTTTTCGGATACGTGAAGGGCTACAAGGTCAGGGCCATGCTGAACGTGTTTGACGAGAACAGGGCGCTGTTCGACGCAACGGTCAAAAGGCAGGGCCTTGCCGCCTTGAGGCTTTTCGACAGGTCGTTTGACGCGAGGGCGTAACATGGAACCAGGCCAGGAGCAGGATGCGGCAAGGAAAATGATTGTGAAGAAGGCAATCATCATAGTGCCAGCCGCAGTCATTCTCACCGGGCTCGCCCTTTTTGTCCCTGCCGGGACGTTGGACTACTGGCAGGCTTGGGCATTCATGGCGGTCCTGTTCATCCCGTTCATCTTCGTTGCAACATATTTCCTGGGCAAGGACCCGAAATTCCTCGAAAGGAGGCTGAGGACAAAAGAGAATGTGGCCGGCCAAAAGAAACTGATACGGGCTACACAGCTGTTGTTTGTCATAGCCCTGCTTGTGCCTGGCCTTGACCATAGGTTCGGGTGGTCCCAGGTTCCTAGCTGGCTGGCCATAACTGCCGACCTGCTGGTGTTCCTCGGATACATGCTTATTTTCCTTGTATTCAAGGAAAATAGCTATGCATCAAGGATAGTCGAGGTGGAAAAGGGGCAGAAGGTGATATCCACAGGCCCCTATGCGATAGTCAGGCATCCCATGTATTCCGGGACGGCCCTGATGTACCTTTCCATGCCAGTTGCCCTTGGCTCATATTGGGCAATCGCCCTTTTCGCGCCCATAATACTGTTCATTATGGTGTTCAGGATAGCTGATGAGGAAAGGCTGCTCCTGAAGGAACTCCCAGGATACAGGGGATACATCGAAAAGGTCAGGTACAGGCTCATCCCCGGCGTATGGTAGCCTCAGACCTTCGCAAGTATGACAGTATAGTTTTGGCCATAGGCCTTTGCGCATTTTGGGCACATGGTGTAATAGAAATACATCTTCTCTGTCTTCTTGCCCCTTGACGCGGCATAGCCGTCCATCTCCCTTATCCACCTGCCCATGTTCTGGTACGGGCCCTCAAAAACCTCGCTCAGGAACGTCCCGGAGACGCTTTCCATCTTCGCGCCAGGCACGTCCTTGGTGACGGCAATGTAGGCATCAGAGCCGAAAAGGGAGTTCTCATCCGAAAGCATGAGCTGGCCCCCAAGGGCATTGGCAGCCTTTATCTTTTTCATGTTTTTGACGACTACCTGGCCGAAGTTCAGCGGAATGTGGAAAACGCTTATGACATGGTCTTTGACGAACAGCTTGTTTTTCCATGTTATCTCCTTTCCGCCCCATGGCTTCGGGTCAAACCTTTCGCAGCACCCGGTTTCAGATTTTTCATATAGTTTGTCCATGATGAGAATATTCCGGATTGCGCTTAAAACATTGCCATGCTGCGTTACAGGCAAGCTTGAAAGATAGCATTGATTCGGTTTGCATCGCTGCCCGGATAGGGTTTATGAAAGAAAAAAAAGAATTTCCTATCCCGTTGCATCTCCCGGTTCAGGAATTCTATACGACCTTTGCAGTCAGGGTTCCGCTGCTCACGTACGGGAAGCCGGCGCTCACGTCTGTGTATGCTATGTTTACCTTAGCCGTGTAGCCGCTGTTGCTTTTTTGCGCGCCAAAAGCCCCTGTTGCGCTTGTGAGAACCCCTGAATTTTCGCCCACCGCGATGTTGCCGCTTGAAACAGGGACGCTGACGGTCGTGCTGCCGATTGTGACGTTAATGCTGTTCAAGCTTATGGGGTTGCCGACGTTGTTCACCACTTTTATCGTAAAAGTACCTGCCGAATCCATGCTCCATCCGGTTACACCGACACCGGCAAAGCCTGCTGCCTTGTTGCCTATGAAGTTGCTCGGGTCGAATATGCCCATGGCAAACATCGCTACCGCAATGATGACAACCAGGACTATCGCCCAGCCATAAGTCATCATGAAGTCGAGAGCCGCTTGGCCCTTTTTGCTGTTTTCAATCTTCATCGTCATTTTAAGTCACCATTTTTTTCTTTAAGAGACAAAGCTTTATAAACTATCGGAACTTCTAGCATTTTATTCGCTCATTTAACACAAAATTCCGGATTTGTTTTCTGCTGCCCCAAATCTGATTTTTAGCGAAAAAAAGATGGGCGCAAGCGGCCATCAGCTTGGTCTCGCGGAATTGCGCAGCAAAACGCCAAGCAATGGTTTTTTTAAACCTTGCCTGGAACCAAACATCCATATGCAAAAGAATCCAACTGAACGGACATCCATCGGGCTCCCCAACCTTGACAAGCTCCTGGAAGGCGGGCTTCCAAAAGGGACCATAAACCTCGTTTCAGGGGCCTGCGGAACCGGAAAAACGATTATGGCGCTGCATTTCATCTACTATGGCGCGAAATACCTCAACGAGCCGGGCGTCTATATCACCTTGGAAGAGGACCCGGAAGAGCTGATAAACAACATGCGCCTTTTCGGCTGGGATATCGACGAATTGATAACCAAAAAGAAAATCGCCATAATAAGGCCGGTAATCTATAAGTTTGATTCGCTGAAGCAAATCATAAGCGACGCCATCGGGAGGGTTGCAGCCAAGCGGATTGTCGTTGATTCCTATTCGGTCCTGCTCGGATATTTTTCAGACCTGTACAAGCTCAGGAACGGGCTTGTGCACCTTGACCAGGAAATCAAGAAGATGGGGTGCACCGCGCTCATCATTTCTGACATCAATGACGGCTCTGACATACTTTCGGCAAGCGGGCTGGAGGAGTATATCGTTGACGGGGTCGTGGTCCTTTACCTGATGAAAAAGCCCATTTACCCGTACGAGGCTTTCCGTGCGCTTTCAATAAGGAAAATGCGCTCCACGCACCATCCCCTGGACCTCTATCCCTTTGAGATAACCGACCAGGGCATAAGGTTTGACGGCAAGAGCTTGGAGGACATGCAAAACCCAGGCCGCAACGTAAGGCGGAAGGCCGAAAGGGGCAAGTGCTTAGGGGGCCTGCAAAACCCAGGCCGCAACGTAAGGCAAAGGGCTGAGAAAGGTGGATAAGATCAAACCTTCAAAAAATCCGGAGCTGAGGGGCCAGGCATCGCTTGAGCAGATAATACTAATCGCAGTGCTTCTGGCATTCATCACTGCGGTGTTCGTGCTGGCTGCAAATTATTCCGCGAACACGACCGGAATCCTGCAGGCCCAGGACACGGTGGACCAGCTGACGGCAGCCGCCGACTTTGTCTATGCGCTAGGGCCGAATTCGGAAGAGTATGTAACCGTCTACCTGCCGAACAGCATGGTCAGCTGGAACATAACCGGAAAATCGATAAAGCTGACGATGCAAACCAGCGCAGGCAGCACTGACGTGTTCTCATACTCCAAGGCGAACCTCGTGGGGGCGCTTCCGGCCTTCAGCGGCACGCAAAAAGTTCTTGTCGAATACCTGCCTTCCGGGGTGGTGAGAATCGGCGCGGGCTCGCTTTACTGCTCCCCGCCCACCATTTCCAGGGGCTTCACGGCAGGCAACAGCAGCAGCGATACTATAACAATCAGCAACATCGGCAGCAACAATGTCACGGGGATGAGCGCGGTCCTTTCAGGCGGGGGAGGCTCGCTGACCTCAATCGGGGACGTTTTGCCATCGGGCCTTGCCCCGGGCCAGAACGCCACCTTGGCAGTCAATTACAACATCCCCAGCTCGGCCGCAGGCGGGGTTTATGGCGCAATGGTCACGGTAAGCTCTTCCGGAGGCGATTCCTGCTCTTCCCAAATCACGCTGAGCGTGAACAGCCAGTCAACCTGCCAGGCGCAGTGCTGCCTAATCGGCTACGTCAATGGCACCTGCCGCGCATCACCGTCCCAGTGCATCATACATGCCGAGGACTACCGCCCTGAAAAGGATTCTGCATGCGGCGGCACCCCATCCACCCCCGATTGCTGCTGCACCCCGACCAGCGACAGGTGGGGGCCGCTGGCAAACATCGGCACCTGCATCGTTGCCAACAATTCGATATCTGTGCAGGGCATGTGCAACGACACCAGCGAGGGAAACGGCTACATCGCAAATGCGCAGATGCAGATTGACTTCGGGGACTGGGTGCAGGCGTACCCTTCGGACGGCGGCTCGTTCAACAGCTCATCCACGCTCAACGTGTCCGCCACATTCACCAACCTCAACCTGCTTGCCGGAGTGCACGTAGTCGGCCTAAGGTGCTTTGACACCTCAAACAACACGGGCTTCATCGCCTACACCAATTTCAGCATAGCCACCAATTACACCATCATCAACATAACCCAAAACGAAACCACATGCAGCATGCCCGCAATCGGGCCGATAATAACCGGCATCTGGCAGATGCCAACACCAGCCCAGAAATACCAGCCGCTGGCCATATTCGCAACGGCAAACGACTCCGGCAACAGCACCATAACGAACTGCACCATAGACGCGGACAATGCAGACAGCTGGCGGATGATGGAGCCCGTGAATAGCACATACAACCAGACCAACGAAACAGTCATGTACAATTACACGGCCGGGTTCTCCGTAGGCCCGCACACCATACGGATAAGGTGCGTCGACGCCGCGAACGTCACCGGGCCGACCGCATACTATTATTTCAACGTGACCGAGGCGGACATCCTCGGGCCGATTGTGATGAACGTTTCGCATACGCCCTATCCCACGACGATGTCAAACATCAGCGTAAGCGCCACAGTGACCGACATATACACCGGCAACAGCGACATACAGGACTGCCAGGTCAAGGTGGGCGCCGGCCCATGGGTCAATGCCAGCGCAGCCGACGGCGCATACGACAGCCCCACCGAGGACGTCGCCTACAACCTGGGTCCGGTGAGCACCGGCTTCCATACCATATCCTGGCAGTGCACTGACGCCCTGGGCAACGTGGGCGGCGTGTACAACGACAGTTTCGGCGTTGTGGACGTGGACGTCATGCTCGTGATCGACAAGTCCGGCTCCATGGCCGACAACGTGACCAACGTGGCGAACAGCAACGTGGTTTCGGCCGCCAGCACCGGCTGGTCGTGGGTGAAGAACCTGACAATAAACGCGACCAACGGGAACAGGGCGAACGTCACGACCGAGATTGAGGCAAGCGCAACCAAGTGCATGGTGTCATACAACATCACAATAAACGGGATTATGGTGGCGGCCGGCAACCAGACGTCGACCAGCTATGTCAAGATGATGAACAGCATTGACATCTCCGCCTTTTCCCCGCCATTCCAGGTCGCACTGTGGCTCAAGCGCAACGCGAGCGGATGCACTGCCTACAACCAGCTGTTCAGCGTGCAGCAGTCGCCAACCAAGATGTATGCCGCGCAGACATCCGCCAAGACATTCATCGGCATAGTCAACAGCGCAACCAAGGCCGGGCTGGTCTCTTTCAGCACCAGCGCGAGCACTGGCAAGACGCTTGCCTCCATGGGCCCGGCCAACGCGACCGCACTGGACAGCGCCATAGACGCGATTGCGGCGACAGGCAGCACGTGCATCGAATGCGGGCTGGACAACGGCGTGAACGAGCTCATTTCCTCCAGGGGCAGGCCAACAGCCAACAGGATAATCATCATGCTCACTGACGGCATGAGCAACTCCGGCAGTTCCATCAATGGGGCGGTGCTGGCCAGGAACAACAACGTGACCGTATATACCATAGGGTTCGGCGGCGACGTGAACGACACGGAGCTGACGAACGTAGCCCTGCTGACCTATGGCGACTACTATTTCGCGCCCAATGCGGAGACGCTCACGCAGATATTCCTGAACATAGGCAAGTAAGCGGCACGGGGCAGGGGAAAGTTTCCATGGGAGCGCAAAACACAGAAATATGGGAAGCGACATGAGCCAGACCAAACCAGGCCAAAAATCCCCCTGCACCGCAACCAAGACTGCAAAACTGGGGCAAAGCAGCATCGAGTTTTTGTTCCTCATGGGAATAATGGCGGCTATTTTTGTGATAATCACGTTCGTTTCCTACCAAGCCCAGTCTGACACTGCCGCGCTGTCCGCGGATTTTGAGGCGCAAAGGCTTTGCCGTGAGCTCGCGTTCAGGATTTCCGCGGTGGACGCCGCCGGCAACGGAACCGTCGCCGGCCTCGGCATGCCCGGAAAAATCGCCGGCTCCAACTTCACAATCCTCGTTTCCGGGCCCGGCCGCAGGCTCTCGATACTGTATGCCAAGGGCGTCGCGGGCTGCCCGTTGTCCACGTCAAACATAGCCAATGGCACAGGCACAGGCTCTGCCGGCAAATTTTACATCTACGGCGGCGAATCCAAATCCATAAAAAATATCGGCCAGGGTGTTGTTGTTGACTAGGCTATTTGGGATGAAGGAAGGCGCAGCGATGAAGGCGCAGGCCAACCCGATTGATTTCATGGCAGCCGTATTCATTTTCATGGTGGTTTTCGGGTATTTCATGATTCTGTGGAACATCTTTTCGTTGAGGTACGCCGAGCGCGCAGAGACGCTGGACTGCGAGCTGTCTTCCATTGCAATTGCCGACCATCTGGTGAATTTTGGCGGCTACGGGGACAACTGGACAACTGCGCCCCAAAGCGCCCAGAGCGTCGGCTTTGCCAACAGGCCAAACGAGCTTGATTGGGCCAGAATCTCGTCTTTCGCGTCGCTTCCCTATGCCAGCCAGAAGCAGCTACTTGGGACTGCGCACGATTTCCTCATAAGGATAGAAAGTCCGGACGGCGCGAGCTATGTCCGGATTGGCCAGGACTGGTCCGGCCAGGCGCAGAACAGTTCCGCGCGCTCGTCGGAAGTGACGCGGCTGGCCATGTTCAACGGCACAATCGTGGACTTGAGGGTTCGGATTTATGAAAAATAGGCACATAAGGCAAACGGCAAGGCAGCGAAGCGGAGAAAAGGGCAGGACATGAAGTGATTTGATGAAAGGGAAAAGGGAAGGAAAGGGGTTCAAGGGCTTTATCTTCAGCATAGACGCAATCCTTGCAGTCTCAATCATGGTTATCTTCATTGCCGCCTCCTTCCTGCTAATCGCCAAATCTTCGGAAGACGCCTACGCAAACCTGCAAACGGTGCGGCTGGGAAAGGACATGCTGGCAGTCATGGAAAAAAGCGGCACATTCGCCCTCTGGGACAAGGGGGTTCTTGAGAACGCCATGGGTTCGTCGCTTCCGCAGGGCGCAGGGTTCCACCTGCAGCTGGACACCTACAAATACGTCAACAGCACATTCGCCCTGGTGGAGTCAGGCCAGTACGGCCAACAGCTCCCGAAAAGCACCAATGTCTATGGGGCAAGGCGCGATTTCGTCACCATGAGCAGCGGGGAAACGGAATATACAATTGCGAGGCTGTGGATATGGTGAAAACAGCCGACGCCAGGCCATGCTTCAACGATTCAATGCATGATGCGGGGCAAGTTTCCCGGCCTCAACCGGCAGAGCCGCCGGGCAGGGCGGAAAAGCGCGGCATGTTCATGACGATTTCCGTCCTGATGCTTGGGATGATAATCCTTTCCCTGGTCTTTTTCCTCTCGCAGCAGCTAATCACGTCAAATGCCTCTGCCGCGGAATCCGGCGACATAGACCGGACTGCCGGGACATATGCGAACATGGAAGACGAAGTTTCGCGGATAGTCTCGTTCTACATCAATGCCAGCGCCAACGGCGGCAACGTCACAATAGAGGAGCCGGTGCCATTTCCCGACAGGATGTCAGCTGCGCTTGACGCCTTTTCGCAATTCGAGGCCAATTATGCCGAGCAGAACGTCTCCATCAACCTGACAAACACAGAGAAAGGGGATTTTATAATCAGGCCAGGGGAGATTGCGGTAATCAACGCGCCGGGCAGCTTCACCGTAATTCCGCAGAACTCCACAGAAAGTTCCGGAAGCCTGCAGTCTTATTATGTCGAATTGACGTTTCCGGCAGGCAGCATCAAGTCCGCAAACTGGGGCCCCGTATCAAACGCCAGCGCCGACCTGGTGCCAGTCCATGTGCAGGCGCACGACCCGAATTACGCAGTGGTCCTTGACATATACAGCAATGTGGACAGGTACGGCACAAGCGTGCTCAACCTCACTGATGCCCTAAGCAACGGGACGCAGGTTGCGCTTGTGCGGTTCTCCTTCCCGGCCGCGCTCCAGGTCCAAACCGGCAGTGCAATAGGTTTAAAAACCATAGTTGGGTTTAATAATTCAGTCACTCTGGAGACAGATGATACGATAAGCGTCCGGTCAACGGTGAACAAGACCGGGCGGGTGAGGATTGCGTAAAGGCAAGGGGGCAGCGATGGCAAACATGGATATTTCTGAGCTCATGAAAAAAGAACCCCTCTCCTTTCAGGCAGACGAGACGATGGCGTCGGCTGCAAAAAAAATGGCACTTAACAGGCTTTCCGAAGTGCCCGTCCTGCGCGGCTGGAAATTCGTAGGCATGCTCCGCCTTTCCGACCTTGCGGCAGCAATCGTGAAGACCAGCCTGTTCCGGAAGCCCGCGCTCAGGAATGCGCGCGAAGTCCAAAACCAAACGGTCGGCAGGCATGTCAAGGCCCGGGGCGCCTGGCTAAAGCCCGACAGCGACATCCCTTCACTGCTCCTTTACTTAAAGCGCCAAAATGCCGGGCTGATTCCTGTCGTCGACCAGCAGATGCGGCTCGTCGGCGTCGTTTATGCCTCGGATGTGCGCAAAAAGATTTCAAAAATGCTCTTGGGCGGGCCGAAGGCGCCGACCCGCGCCTCCGCGCATCCGCAAAAGCCCGAGCGCCTCGAGGGCCAGACGCCCATAGACCAGCTGCTCCACCTGGTGGAGAAAAAGGGCTCCGTCCGCGCTGCAGACGCGGCCAGGCTGTGCGGCCTCTCGCGCGCGGAAATCCAGGACTACGCCAAATCGATGGAAAAGAACAATCTCGTCAGGATTGAATACGACCTGTTTGGCATGAAGCTTGTCCGGCCAGAACAGCCCAAGGAGGAGGTTTGACCATGCAGCTTGCGGATTATACGATAAATGCGGACGGGATAAATGCGAAGGTGACCGTTGCCAAAGAGCCCGGGGCGCTTATCCTATATACGGTATCCATCCCAAAGCCGGAGCCTGCAACAGCGACCTACCTCCAGACGATAGAAAACGACCTCCTCAAGAACGTCAAGCTGTCCTCGCAGGAAGTGCTTGACATCAACCTCATGGCCGAAGTCAAGAAAAAATTCCATGCCTTGGCGCTAAAGGCCGTCAACGAGCGCATACCGCACCTCACCCAGGAGAGAAGCACAGAGTTTGCCACCTACATCGTCCAGGAATTGCTGGGCCTCGGGGATGTCGAATTCCTGCTGCATGACGATGACGTCGAGGAAATATGCATCAATTCCTCGCGCGAACCCATCTGGCTTTACCACAAGAAATATGGGTGGTGCAAGAGCAACCTGTGGGTAGGCACCGAAGCGAAAACATGGGACTACTCCAGCAGCATCGGAAGACGGGTCGGGAGGCAGATAAGCATAAAGGACCCGGTCCTTGACGCCTCGCTGTCGTCCGGCGACCGCGTGAACGCCACGCTTGCGCCCATATCCGTGTTCGGCAACACCATCACAATCAGGAAGTTCAACCGCAAACCGTGGACCATAACGGACTTCATCGCGACAAAAACCATCTCGGAAGAGGCCGCGGCATTCCTGTGGCTTGCAATGCAGTATGAAATGAACATCCTCATCTCGGGCGGCACGGCCACCGGAAAGACCTCGATGCTTAACGCAATCTGCTCGTTCATGCCAACCAACCAGCGCGTGGTGTCAATAGAGCAAACACGCGAAATAACATTACCTTCGGATTTGCAATGGGTCCCCCTCCTGGTGCGCCATGGCGCCAAGTACACGGAGGGGGACGTGACCATGCTGGAGCTGATGGTCAATTCATTGCGCATGCGCCCCGACAGGATAATCGTCGGGGAAATACGGACGGCAGAGGAGGCGGAGGTGCTGTTCGAGGCGATGCACACCGGCCACTCCGTCTACGCCACTATGCACGCCGAGACCGTTTCAGAGACCTTGAAAAGGCTGGAGTCGCCTCCAATCTCCATCCCGACCGTGGCCATGGAGTCGCTGCATTTCGTGGTTTCGATGTACCGCAACCGGAGAACCGGGATACGGCGCGTGTTTGAAATCGGCGAGTTCATACCTTCCGAGCATGAAGAGTGCTTGGAGACCAACAATATCTACCGGTGGCACCCGAACAACGATACCATAGCCGAGGAAAATTCGAGCGTCCGCATGATGGAAAACCTCAGCACCTATACCCAGATGAGCGAGGATGACATAGAGACCAGCATGAAGGAAAGGGCCAGTGTGCTGCGCTACATGCGGAAAAACAGCATCAACAGCATAGAACGGGTGGGGAACGTGGTCATGGACTATTACGAGAATCACGACAGCCTGATGAAAAAGGTCGGGAAACCATGAAATCCCTTGCCAATCCCGCAAACAAATCAGAAGAAGCTTGCGGCGTTTGCGGTGAACGCGCATGAAAGTCAACGCACCATTGCTTTTGATGCCGCAGCAGGCGGCCCTGAGCTTGGCGCAGCCATTTTACCGCGCATCGGTCAATTTTGTCAAAAAAAACAAATCAATCCAGAAAGACTTTTACAAGCTGGAGACCGACCTGTCTGCGGAAGCATACATGAGCATGGTCATGCTGAACACGGTCTTCTACGCCCTGGTCGCGGGCATTCTGATGTTCATAGTGCTTGGAAAAACCGACATCAACCCGGCAGGCGGCGCGCTTGTGGCGGCCCTTTTCGCGGCAATGGCAGTTTTCGTGACCTCGCTCGCTTACCCGAAGTGGCTCATCAACAAAAAAGTGAAGGAGATTGACAGGAACCTGCTTTTTGCGGCGCGGCACCTCAGGGTGCAGACGACAGCCGGCGTTTCGCTTTTCAACGCCCTTGTCTCGGCGTCAAGCGGATACGGCGCGGTGTCGCAGGAGTTCGAAAAGATAGTGGCAAGGATACACGGCGGGGTAAACATGGTTGACGCCCTGGACGAGTCGGCCGCAAGGAACCCGTCGCATTATTACAACAAGATAATATGGCAGCTCTCGAACGCCATCAGGTCGGGCACCGACGTGGGCCCGGTGCTCGTGGAAATCGTTGATCTCTTTATGGAGGACCAGCGCATCCAGATGAAGGAATACAGCGCGCAGCTCAACACCCTCGCCATACTCTACCTGCTGCTTTGCATCATAGTGCCGACGCTCAGCCTGGTGTTCATGCTGGTCATTTCGTCGTTCGTGGACATACCGATAACAAACGAGGTGCTTGTCTTTGTGCTGTGCGGGGTGATATTCATGCAGTATATGTTCATAGGCCTGATTGGGAGCAGGAGGCCGTCAGTCTCGGTATAGGAATGGGTGGAAAAATGAATATGATAGAACGCTACCAGAACGTCTGGGCCCGGCTGCTCACCTACAACGACATTGACCTAGATGCCCGGCAGTTCTCTTCCCTGGTCTTTTCGGCGTCCTTGGTAGTGGGGTTGATAGCGGCCCTCATGCTGGGCTTTTGGGAGCAGCCGCCGGCATATTCGTTTGTAGGGGGCGCGCTGGCCTTCATTGCAGCCCAAATCATAGCTTATGTATATCTCGTGCTTGCGGCGCAGAGCCGGGCCGCAAAGGTGGAGGAGATTCTGCCCGACTTCCTTTCGCTGATGGCAAGCAACATCCGCTCCGGCCTGACCCCTGACAAGGCCCTGATAGTCTCGGTGCAGGAAGAGTTCGGCCCCCTTGCGGTGGAGATTGAGCGCGCAGGCAAGAGCAGCCTGACAGGGAAGCCCATCAACGAAGTCCTGACAGGAATCGGCGAGCACATAGACTCGGATGCCCTCCAGAAGACCATGTACATC
>JBGQMY010000007.1:0-47489 GCA_041500865.1 Candidatus Micrarchaeia archaeon
ACCGTGTTTACCGGGGTTGAAAACGAGTACTGCTTCCCGTCAAGGGCGTAATTGGTTGTTATCAACGCCCTTTCCCCCGCCTTTGAGAACGTCACATTGTCAAGCACGGCCGGATAGTATATTGAGACGATACTTTCGCTCGGGCAGAAGACATAGGCTTCCTCTATGTTCCTCTTCAGCACGTCAGTGTCCTCGTAAAGCTGCCTCTGGTAGAAGTCGCTGCTGTGGGTCGCTGAGACGCTGAACACGAAGATTATGAGCGGTATCATGATGACCATAAACGATGAGACCATGGCTATGTTCTCTATGGAGGATTGGCCTTTTTTGTGCATTTCATTCAACCCCCGTGCAGAGCGCATCGTTGAGGCCGCAGTAAAGGTAGTCTGGCATGGCGAACTCGTCAACCATGACGGTTTTGGAGCCTATTACCCTCCTCGTGACCGCGTCTGTTGCGCACATCTCCCTGGTCTTGCATCCGGGCATGCCCCTTATGACGTAGAGGCTGGAAGACGCCGGGGAGCCGGCTATGAACTCGGAGTCAACGCTGCTCCTGTCCCTGTACTCGCCGTTTGGCCCCAGGAACTCCTTCTCTACCAATATTGTCGCAATCCCGTTGTCGCTGTCTTTCATGGAATATGCGTTGCTGAACATCCTTTGGAAGAAGTTCGGGCCGTTTGCCGACTTGTAGTAGTAGGCGCAGATGAACTGGTCCCTTATGCTCTCTATCCCGTAAAGGGTCATCTGGGACATGCGCTTGGCATTCAGGTTCGTGTTATACTGGTCCTTTCCTGTGTTGAAGTAGGCTGCGATGCTTGGGGAGTCGCCGGTCTGCGACGCCTGGTCATCGATGTAATAATTGTAGTTTTGGTCTCCTGTTATCGTGCCCCTGTTGAACCCTGGCAGCACCAGGAAAGGCTTTTTCATGTGCGCCCCGGTCGCCTCGTCCGGGCTCTCGCTTGCGACGCAGGCCGCGCTGTATACAACGGGGTTGAAGACCGTTGCCGGGTCCTCGTCTTCCTTGCCCGCGCCGCAGCCCTGGTTGTCAGTCCCTATTATGCTGTTGTTGATTATGTAAGCGCCGTAGCTGGTCCAGTTTTCCGTATTCAATATGTCAGAAAGGTTTCCATAGAGTATGTAAAGGTCGGGCATGTCGGGCGTGCTCTTGTTGGCGTTGCCAACAGATATCAGCGGCCCGTAGAACCAGCCCTGGCCTGCGAGCGTGCCTGAAAGCTTTATGCTGCCCGCGGCGCTGCTGAAGTCGTCTATTGTGTTTCCGGAATTGTCGTGCATGAACATGAACCAGCTGAAGTTCTGCTTTTCATTTATGCCCCCATCATAAAGGTACCTGTTCAGCATCGGGTCAGGGAGCCCCTCTATGCTCACGTTCGCCCCAAGGTCCCTGTAAACCACGCGGTATTCCGACCTTCCGAGAGCGTCGGAGACGTTGATTATGATGTCTGCCGTAAGCATCACGCTGTGCGGCGAGGCCATCTCTATCCTTGTGTTGTTGAACCTCAATTCGTTCATCCTGTACCCTATCGGCGCAAGGCTCTCGTTGAGCAGGAATGCAAAATTGTTAAGAGTGTAGTTCATCTCCGCGCCAGAATAGGCCAGCTTTGCCTTGCCTTGGTCCTCGAAGAGCGACGCGTCCGACGTCCCGTTGTTTATCAGGCTCTGGAATATCAGCGCGGAATTGTTCATGTTCTTCTCGTCGTCCCCCGTGTCCTTTATGGGGTTGTAGGTTGTGTAGTTTGCCATCTTGTATAGCGCAAACTTGCCAGTCGCCCCCAATGTGGCTGACATGGACCCGTTGTTGAAGTTGGAGAAGACCGTCTGGTATGAAAGCAAATTCATGAGGTCCGCGTAGAATATCTCGTTCTCCCTTATCGCGGAGAGGTGCTGCGTTACCGATGAGACGGCAAAGACGAGGAAAACGAGCGCTGACAGCGAAAGGAAGAACCCCTTGTTCATATGAACACCACCAGCCTCATGATTGTTGAGTTCAAGCCCCATTCAGGCGTGTAGTTCTGCAGGTTGCACGGAACCCCTTTTCCGCCCCTGCATGTTATGTAATCATATGGGTCGTATGTGCCTTCCTTCATCCCTGCTACTATCGTGTGCGTTGAGACCGTCACTATCGCGTCGCTGCTCTGGACGCCTATGCCGGCATTGGAGGAGCTGCCCTCAAAGCAGTCCTTTATTTCGGACCACTTGCCGCTGTCCTTGTCATAGGCAAGCAGCTCATAGCCGTATCCTGGCGGCAGGTTGTCCCTTATGATGATTTCACACGCGGCCGCCCTGTCGATGTTGTTGACTATGTTGTCAAGGTAGGGCGAAGCGGCCAGCGCCTTTATGCCGTCCGAGGAAAGCAGCTTGAGCTGGTATGCCGCCGCATACTGGTACGTTGAAAGGCCCAGGCCGAAGACCAGCATGTTGAGCGCCATCGCGATAATCATCAGCGAGATGAATGCGTCCAGCGAGTATATAAATGCCTTCATCGGTATATTTTGGCCATGAAAGGTATTTAAGACTATGCCCAAACAGCACAATGTTACAACCGTATCGCAATCCTGCCGGAACCGTTTGGTTTTTAAGGATTTATGAGAACGTTGTTCTTACGTGGGCCTGTAGCTCAGCCTGGCTAGAGCACTCGACTCTTAATCGAGGTGTCGGGGGTTCAAATCCCCTCAGGCCCGCATCGCACCTGCTTCAGCGCAGGGCCTGTGGCAGATGGACGCGCACGGCCATGGCTGCCTTGGGCCCGCTCATTTTTACATGTCCCTATTAACGATAAAGTTGGACAGTTCAATCATCTTGGAGCTGAACTCGTTCCTCGGGAGGAGCGACGAAATCTCGTTCTTCTCCTTTTCCACCAGCTTTGACGCCACCTTCCTGGCATGGGCGATGGAATCCGTCTTGCCCATGAGCGCTATCGCCTCTGCTATCAGCTTTTCCTCGGTGGTGTGCATGGTCAGTATGGCCTTGAGCCTTGACGCATCGTCCTTCTGCAGGTTGGCAAGCGCGTGTATGACCATCAGCGTCCTCTTGCCTTCGGTTATGTCGTCGCCTATCTTCTTCTTGTATTTTTCCTCATCCCCGACAAGGTTCAGCACGTCATCCTGTATCTGGAACGCTATGCCTATGGACTTGCCGAATGCGTACAGCGGGGAAAACAGCGAGGGCTTGTCAAGCATGATTGACGGAAGCGCGGCGGATATGCCAATCAAAGCGCCGGTCTTCTTGCTGACCATGGTGAAATAGTCCTGCTCCGTCTGGTCGAAGATGTTGTTGTGCTCCCAGAAAAGGTCGTATGCCTGGCCCTCCACCACTTCCTTGTACGTTTCGCCCATGGCCTTTGCCATCTTTATCTTCTTCTCCGTGTCAAAATTCATGTCCAGCATCTTGTTCCATATGAACGTGTACAGACTGTCCCCTGAATTAAGGGCTACCGGCATTCCGTTCGTGACGTGAAGCGTGGGCTTGCCCCTCCTGAGGACCGAGCCGTCCTCTATGTCGTCATGTATGAGCGAAAACGCGTGGAAGCACTCTATGAGAGCAGACGGCAGGAGCGCCCTTTTGTATGTCTCCTCCCTCTTCTTCTGGTCCTCCTCTATTGCCTGCGCAACTGTCAGGAGGATTGCCGGCCTTATCCTCTTGCCGCCCCTCATTATGTACTCATAGAGCATGCCGTAGGCTTCCTTGGGCTCCTTTGGGAGTATTTCGGCTATCACGGCGTCAACGTCCCTTATCTCTTTTTCAAATGCCTTTCCCAGGTCCATACATCTGAAATGGCTTATGAGCCTTTTTAACTGTTTCGCAGGCTCGGCTATTGGCCGATGCATTCGCTGAATGCGGAGATAAACAGCTTTCCGGTTTCTTTCTCTATCAGGATTGCGCCGTTCTCTATCAATAAAGCGCAGGCTTCTGCATTCTCTGAATGTGCGGCAAGCATGAACGCGGTTCTGCCGCCATTGTCCTTGGCGTTGATGTCCGCGCCTTTTTTAATCAACAATCTGCATGTGTCGGCGTGCCCCATCTTCGCGGCAATCATGAGCGCGGTCTTGCCTTCTTCGTCTTTTTCCTCTATGTTTGCGCCCATTTTGATTAGTAGAGCGCACGTTTCAGTGCTCCCATTTTCTGCGGCAATCATGAGCGCGGTCTTGCCATCACGATCCTTTGTGTCGATTTTTGCGCCTTTTTCAACCAGTAATTTGCATATGTCAGTGTGCCTTCTTTCCGCAGCCCACATCAGCGCGGTCTTTCCCCAGCTGTCCTTATCTTCCATTCTTGCCCCGTTGTTTAATAGAACCCTGCATTTGCCAGTGGCGCCTGACAATGCGGCATTGATGAGCGGGGTCATATTCTGCTTGTCCTTTGCGTTCACCTTTGCGCCGTGCTTTATCAGCAGCTCAGCGTTTTCCTGGGAAAATATCTGCATCAGCGGCGTCCAGCCATATTTATTGCTCGCATTAACATCTGCGCCATGGTTTATGAGAAGCTTAAGCTCGTCTATTTCCGCATGCCCTTCTGACGAAACTAGCAAAGGCGTATTGCCGTTCTCATCCTTTGAGTTCACGTTTGCGCCCCTTTTAATCAGCCTTTCTAGGTAATCTGTGCTGTGCCAGAGAAGCCGCAACTCGAAACGGAGCTCGCCGTCCAGCCGCTTCTGCTCTTCCTCGGAAAGCCTTGGGCTTTCGGTCTTGGGGCCGTATCTGCTGAGTGATTTGGATATGCCTGGCTGGTTTTTTATTTTGATTTCGGTTTTCGGCTTTTCCTGCATGCGTTTATTGTGCGGCAAAGGGAATAAAAATAGCGCAGCAGCGCCAAATAAAAGGAAGGTTGAGCGTCAAGTCGTTTTTCGCTGAAGCCTTTTCCTAAAAGGCTTCAAGGGAACCTTGGTTCCCTTACGGAGGGATGAGCCCTTAAGGGGGCCTTCCCTTAGGGAAAGACTACTTGTACTTGAAAGCCCGCGCGTGCCCGCATTCCTTGCACCTGTATACGGCCCTTTTGTTCATCCTGTCAAACGAGATGTCAACCGTTGAGGACGGAATCCAGGGCGCGAAGCATTTCCCGCAGAAACTGAACCTTTGCTCCCGCGTCAATCCAATGGTGAACCGCTTGCCTATGCCAACGGCCCTTTGCGCGTATCTGCGGGCCAGTTCCCTGTCAATTTTCCATTCGGAAACAGAAAGCCCGAGCAGTATGGCTATGCGCTCTTTGGCTATTTCCTCCCTCAGCTTCGCCATCGGTTGAAGATGGGGGCGATTGATTTTTAATTGTTGACTAAAAAGAAAGGGCTCATGCACATAGGCGTTTTTGTCCGCAACCTGATGCCGCAGATGCTTGGGATGAAGGCCGAGCGGCCGACCGTTTTCGTGGACGGGAGGGGCAACATAATAGAGGCCGTCAACATGGAGGGCGGCAAGGCCCTGGGGCGCATGGCCTCTGACGACAGCATGGACATCGTAAACGTAGATGACGTTGAGGGAAGGACGTCAAGGTTCACGGAAAGGCTGAAGCGGGGCCTTTCCAAGTTCGGCGAGGTTTACGCGGCCTCGGACAGGCTGTTCATAGTGGAAAGCAGGGCAGAGGACCCGGAAGGCATCCCGAAAAGCATAAGGGAGGACATTGACATAGACTGCATAATCTGCATATCAGACAGCGCAAGGGTGCTGAAGGCGGTGTGCCCCTTTGCCGACAAGGACATAATGTTCAACGAGAAGGACTTCAGGGAGGGGAAGCTGGAAACGCTTGACCTGCCGGACGACGCAAAGGAGAAGATAGAGTTCGCGCTTTACGACGAGGACGACGTTTTGGATTCGCTTTGCGGGAAGGTCGTTGAGGTTGACGGGAAAAACAGGAAGGAAAGCATGGGCAGCATGCTTGACAGCCTTGTGAAGGACGAGGGCCTCGTGTACCCGATATCCGGGGACATCTACGTGCTTGTCATAAGGGAAGGGGCGCAGTTCATAAAAAAAGTGGTCTTGAAGCAGGACTCAAGGGAATCCATAATAGAGAAGATGGGCAAGGTCGCCCGCTTTGCGGAGAAGATAGGCGTGTTCATCTACAGCAGCAAGAGCGGCAAGGAAAAAAGGCTCACGAGGTTCTTCGGGCTCTAGCGGACAGGCAAAAATCTTTTAAAGCGTTCCAGGCAACCTTTGACCATGATAAGCATTCCGCTGATTCTCCAGCTGTTCGTGCTGATAAACCCCCTCTCGTCCTTTCCTGTGCTGGTGTCAGCGTTCAAGAAGAAGATGGATGTCAAGAAGATAGCGCTGATGTCAACGCTGGTGGCGTTCGCCATAGCCATAGCCGTCGTTTTCGTTGGCCCGCTGCTCTTCACGATGTTCGGCGTCGGCATAGACTCGCTCATGATAGCTGGCGGCGTCATACTGCTGCTGCTCGGAATAGACACGGTACGGCAGGATGGCGAAACCGGCGGAAACGTGAACGAGGTTGACGGGTTCATATCCCTCATAGCGACCCCGCTGCTGACCGGCCCGGCGACCATATCCTTCATAATACTGAAGGCGTATGAGATGGGCCAGATGGACCTTGTCGTGGACATAACAATAACGTTCGCCGCGATAGGCGCGCTGTTCGTGCTCTTCGCGTTCATGGTGCCGAAAATAAACGCAAAAGTCGTAGGGATACTCTCAAAGATATTCGGGCTTTTCCTGACTGCGATAGGCATTGAGATGGTGGCGACTGGCATAAGGGCGATTATGCTAGTCCCCTGATTTTTTGAAGCTGGCAAGCGCCAGCTCCTCAAAGAAGTACCTTTCCTTTTCAACAATCCCAAATCCATCCATTTTCTCAAGCCTTTCCATGTATCCGGCAAAGCCGGCGTTCTGCGAGCTGAGGACAAGGTATGCCCTGCCCTGTGCATTCAGGAAGGACGGATAAGAGCCAAGGAACGAGGATATCTGGCCTTCGTCAACGAAACTGAGGTCGTCGCGCGTCCTTGTATCGTCTTTTCCAAGATAGGGCGGGTTGAACGCTATCGTGTCAAACGTTCCGCTTATGTTTGAAAACAAATTGGAAACGACGAATTCCGCATTCGCTATGCCGTTAAGCCCCGCATTCAGCCTGGCGTTTTCAACGGCCAGCGGATTTATGTCGGCGCCAAGCACTCGGTTTTTCTTGTTGAGCAGGGCGTTTGCAAGCGCGACGAAGCCGGTCCCGCAGCCCAGCTCAAGGAATGAGCCCTTGCGGTGCATGGTGTTGCGCGCCAGCAGCAGCGTGTCCTCCGAGGGCGGGTAGACGCCGTCTGAAACGCCTATGCTCAGGTCGATGCCCAGATGCCCAGCGATTTTCTCACCTCGTCAAAGAACAGGATTGCTGAAGACAGGAGCATGACCATGAGCAAGTCGCCTATGGACATCGGAACCACATTGAAGAACTCGGAGGACAGCAGCGGTATGTAGTTTATTGACACCTGTATTATGAACATGGCCGCGACTATCGTGAGTAGCGCCTTGTTGGAAAGCAGGTTCTCCCAAAAATGCGAAAGCGGGGAACGGACCGCGAACGCGTTGAACAGCTGCATGAACACGAAGAGGTTGAAGGCCCACGTCGTTGCGACGTTGTCGCCGCGGCCCAGGTTCTGCTGGAATATGTAGAACGTGAAAAGGGAGATGAACACGCCGGAAACCAGTATCGTCAGCATCGTGGGCATCGAAAGGAGCGGCACGGACTTCCTTGGCTTTTCCGTCTCTATATCCTTGCCAGGGCGCTCAAAAGCCTGCGCGACCGCAGGCGGCCCGTCCATTATTATGTTTATCCAAAGCAGCTGTATCGCGCCCAATGCAAGCGGAAAGTCCATCGCGAACGCGTAAACGGTCAGCAGTATGGCAGAAAGGTTGGTCGTGAGCTGGAACCTCACGAAGTTGACGATGTTGCGGAATATTGAGCGCCCGTACATTATGGCGCCGAAAAGCGTTGAAAAATTATCATCCAGCAGGACTATGTCGGCAATCTCCCTGCTCGCGTCCGTGCCCCTGATGCCCATTGCAACGCCCACGTTGGCGCTCTTCAGCGCAGGGGCGTCGTTTATGCCGTCGCCGGTAACAGCGACAATGTGGCCGTTTGCCTTCAGCGCCTCCACGATTTTGAGCTTGCTTTCCGGGGTTGCCCTTGCAATGACCCTGTGCAGCATCACTTTTTTGTACATCTCCCCATTCGTGAGGCCCTCAAGGCTCTCCCAGCTGGCTGGCTCCTCCTTCTGCCCTATTATGCCCACTGACCTCGCTATGGACCTTGCCGTGTACTTGTTGTCGCCAGTTATCATTATGATGGAGATTCCTGCATCTTTCATCTTTTGGACTGTTTCAGCGACGCCATCCTTGGGCGGGTCCCTGAACAGCATCAGCGCGCTGAATATCCATGCGCCCCTTCCGCTTGAGAACGCGAGCGCCACTGCCTTGCAGCCGTCCTTGGAGAAATCGTTGGCGGAGTCTAGCAGCTCGGGCTTCATGTCGTCGTCCAGCCCCGTTATGCCTTCGTCCGTCTCCATGCGCGAGCACGCCTTTATGACGACCTCCGGGGCGCCCTTCATCACCCTCAGCCCGTTGCGCTCCGCCACCATCCTTCTAGAGTTGGACGAGAACGGCTCAATTATCCTCCCGTCTTCCGCCTTTATGCCCATGGCCTGCGCCGCCTTCACGACCTCAACGTCCAATTCGTCGCCGTACACCCTGCCCTCGAAATCCGTAACGTTGGTGCAGACAACGGCCTTTGAAAGAATGTCCTTCCATTCGCCCTTCCCAAGCATCCTGAATGGCGCGAATATGCCGTCAAGCACGAACTTGCCTTCCGTTATCGTGCCGGTCTTGTCGGTCGCTATGACGTCAATGGAGCCTATGGTCTCTATTGATGAGAGGCGCCTGACCACGGCCTTTGCCTTCGCCATTTCCCTGACGCCAAGTGCAAGCAGTATGACAAGCGTGGTCGGAAGGCCCTCCGGTATCGCGGCAACCGCAAGCGCAACGGAAAAGATGAACAGCTGCACCATGTCCCTTCCGCCCATTACGCCAAAGGCAAGCAGCGCAAGTATCACGAACGTTGAGACGATGCTTATCTTCCTGCCAAGGTCCTCAACGCGCAGCGAAAGCGTGGACTGGCCCTTCTCTATCATTTCCAGGCTGCCTGCTATCCTGCCGAACTCGGAATCCATGCCTGTTTTGATTGCCATGGCCTTGCATATGCCGCTGACGATGCTTGTTCCTGAAAAGAGCATGGCCTTCTGCCTATGCACAGGAAGCCCAAGGCTCAGTATGGCGGATTCTTTTTTATCAATTGGCAGCGACTCCCCTGTGAGCACGGACTCATTGGCCGTCAAATCCTTTGAGTCTATGATGACGCAGTCTGCAGGCACTATTTGGCCCGCCTCGAGTATGATGATATCCCCCGGAACGATGTTCTCCGTGTCTATCACTATCTTTTTGCCGTCCCTGAGCGCCACGGCCTTCCTTTCCCTGTATTTCGAGAGCTGCTCCATGGCGTCATCGGCCTTGTATTCAAGGAACGAGCTGAAAAGCACGGACAGCAGGACTGAGGCGAGGATGGCCGCCCCTTCTATGTAATGGCTCAGGACGAGGCTTATCGCGGCTGCGAAAACCAAGAGAAGGATAAGGCTGTTTGACGCCTGGGCCGCCATTATCCCAAGCAGCGGCCTCCTCTTTTTCTTTGCGAACGCGTTTGGCCCGTGGCTCTTCAGCTTCGCCGCTGCATCGCTATTGGAAAGCCCCTTGGAGACGCTGGAGCCCTGCTCCCTTATGAGGTCTGTTATCCTTGCGGATGGCTTTTTGTCCATATATAAAATGTGCGTTGCACCGAACCATTAAAAAATGTTGCCAGGGCGCTGCCGCTTCATTGCTAGCTTTTGAATCGGGCGTTTTTTGGAAAGCAACTCCATGCGGAATGCATTTTTGCATGCTGCGCGGGCGCTTTGGCTGTTGTATTGGGCGCGGAAACCGTTTTAAACATGCAAGATTACTAAAAACCACATAAAAACAAAGGCAAAATGCCCTTTTTGCTGACGTCTATGCGCCATTTGCGGTACGCCCGCAGATGCACACCATTAGATTTTTAAATCTTATAATACTAATGGGTATCCAAGGTGAATGTTATGGCGAGATACATGCTTGCAAGGCAGCTCTCAGGGAAGAAAGTCATATCCAACGAAGGCGAGGATTTGGGAAGGGTTGTGGACGTAGCTGTGAATGAGATCAGCGGCGCGATGGAATACATGGTGCTTGACCCGAATCACGACAGCACGACTGTTTCAAAGCTCAAGAAGGTAAACGCAAAGGCGTACCTGCCGTTTGAGACCGTAATGGCCGTTTCGGATTATGTGATAATCGACAAAAGGCACATTGGCGAATGATTTGCGGCGTTGATGAAGCCGGAAGGGGCGCCCTGATAGGGCCCCTAGTAATCTCTTTCGTCTGCTTTGACCCCCCGTCTCTGAACAAGATAAGTGAAATCGTAAAAAAGGACTCCAAGCAGCTTACGCCAAGCCAGAGGGAGGCTCTTTTTCCGAAGATAGAGGAATTAGCGGCTAGCATAGAGACGCACAAGGTCCTGCCGCGCCAGATAGACGCTGAGAACATAAACAAGATGGAAAGGAAGATGATTGCTGATTTTGTTGAAAGGAAGAAGCCCAATGAGATGTTCATAGACCTGTTTGACCATGACGGGACCAAGATGACCAACGAGCTGAAGTCAAAGGGCGCAGGCAAAGTGGTTGCGGAGCACAAGGCTGACGAGAACTATTCTGTCGTCGCTTGCGCAAGCATCATAGCAAAGGTGACAAGGGACGCGGAGATAGCGAAGATTCACAAGGTGTGCGGGTTTTTCGGAAGCGGTTATCCGGCTGACGAAAGGACCGTTGAGTTTGTCAAGAACCCGGACAACTACGCGAAAGTCGAGCCCTATGTGAGAAAGAAATGGGCCACGCTGAAGAATTTGGGCATTGGGCCGAAGAGCGTCAGGCAAAAGAAACTTTGAATAGATTACTCGTCACAAACAGTACTGCCAAGCCCGGCTTGTATCTCTTTCCTTATCTTTTCTGCGATTTTTGCCAGAACAAGATTATTTGCCGCAGCGTCCATTAGCTCCTTGTTTGCGGATTCAACGGCTTCTGTTGCATTGAGATTTGCAATGGTCTCGAGCATTATTCTGTTTCTTTCATTGGTTTTGTCGGCTATGCGCCTGCTAAATGCTTTGGTGCTTACGAGGCTGACCAGCGTTTCTACGGCAAGCATCTGGTTCCTGTTGCCATAGCCCGGGTTAGGCTCCAAAATTTCGCTGATTAATTTCTTTGCCATCATTGTATTGCGGTAGCCCACGCATTTTATACGCACGATTTCAAATACATTGATTGTGCAGCATATGTGGTCACGAATCTCTATACTGTGAAGCTCTATTACCTTTTTACTTTTTTTCAGATGAAATTCAATGCGGTTGCCCTTTTTGAATCTTTTAGTCGGAACTGTTTCCGATAGTGCATCTATCAATTCAAGGCATTGCCGGCAGAAATCGCCGTTTTTGCCATCGCGGCTCCACCCGTCTAACGCAGAGTCGTTTGTTTTGTCTTGTCTGCCAAGTTCTTTCCGATACCTTTCAAGCGCCGTTTTCAACGATTCCGGGAGGCTCTTTGCGCTATCGTTTATGTCAAGAAGCATTGCGACTGTCTCAATCTTGTCCTTTAATGCCTTGATTGTTTTGCACCTTTCCGCTCCATTGCTTCTTCCGGAAAAAGCCTTGACGTATTTCTGCACTTTCCTTGCGGCCTTTTCTGTCAGGTAAGCGCTCGTCTGCATAATGTGCATTATTGTGTAAATATTTGTTTTTAAATGCATCCAATAGACAACGGAGACAGGGCTGACGGTCATCCCATCAGCGCGCCAAGCACCTTTATCAGCTGCGGCCTTCCTGCAATGACCTTTGCTGCCGGCTCGGCGTACTTGTTCTTGTTGACAATGTCCGCCAAATCGTCCTGCGTTATGGTGTTGAAAATGTGGTTCAAATCGTCGTCGTCAAGCTTCTCCATCACCTTGCGGAGCAAAAGCCTTTTCGCCATCTTCTTCCCTGCCGTGTCCCTCCACGGCTTCTCATAAAGCGAAAACAGCAGCTTCTCGGAAAAGTCCCTCTTTTTGGAACACTCGACAACCGCATTGGCGGCAAGAATCCCTGATTCCATCGCAAGCGCAATGCCGCCGCCGTGTATCGGGTCAACCTGCTTCGCAGCAGTCCCGACGACCAAAGCGTTGTCCATCGTGAACTTGCTTATCGGCTCGCACACGCTTATCACGCCGCCAAAATCCATCAAGGTTGAGGCGTCTTTCAGCTGCGCATTGTCCTTTACGAACGCGTCAAGGAAGGGCTTGGGGTCCGCGCCTTTCATGTTTCCCCTCTTGAGACCGGTCTCAAGGTGCGCGCCTATGCCGATGCCGACGTTCGCCCTCCTGTTTTCCTTCGGGAATATCCAGACATAGCCGCGCGGGGCTGTCTTGTTTCCGAAATAAAGCTCAATAAGATTTTCATGCTTGTACGGCTGCATCTCGTATTGGTAACAGGTGTCCACGTCGTAAAGCTTATGCACCGTGGGAAAGCCCATTTTCCGCGCAGTAAGGCTTTCCATGCCCTCGGCAGAGATGACCATATCGGCATTTATGTCATAAACATCCTCGTCCCCGCCGTTCCTTACCTTGACGCCCCTTATCTTGCCATTGTCCCTTATGACGTCAACGACGCGCCTGTTGACCTTCACCTCGGCGCCTTTCGCTATCGCAAGCTGAGCCAGCCAGCTGTCAAACAGCTTCCGCTCAAGTATCCAGCCGCTGGTCTCCTTCGACTCCCAGACAAGCTCCTTGCCGTTGGGCGCAACGACCTTTGCGCCCTTGACCTCAGTTGAGTAGACCCAGCGCGGCAGCTCAAGGCCCTGGGCAACAATCTCCCGGGCGCCAAGCCCCTCCCCGCAGCGCACGGGGTTGCCTACGGATTTCCTCTTGTCAAGCACAAGGACCGAAAGGCCGCCCTGCGCGGCATACCTGGCAAGCGTCGAGCCTGCCGGCCCGGCCCCGACTATTATTATGTCATAATCCTTCTTTTCCATGAAAAGCACCTACAGCCCGTACCTCTTCCTGGCCTCTATGGGAAGCTTTTCCGCATCCTTCACTTTCGGAAAAAGCTCTATCACGTTGGCCGGGCAAGCCTTGACGCAAAGCCCGCAGTCTATGCACTTCTCCGGATACGTCTTCATCCGCTCGCCTACGTACTCTATGGCGTTGGCGGGGCATACGGACGAGCATCCCACGCACTTTATGCATCCTTCGTGCTCGATTATTATCATAAGGCACCTGGATGGGCTATTTTTCGCATTCTTTTAAAAAGGTATCCCACCAATCATGCTTTAAAACCTTTTTCAGGTATTCACAAGGAAGGTGTCCGCATGTACAGCATCATAAAAGCAGAAGAGAAAATCAGGGTCAGCCCTTCGCTTGCCAAGAGGGACATAAACGAGGCCATAAAGGAAGTGCTGAAAGAGAAGTACGAAGGCAGGCTGCTGAGGGACATGGGGCTGGTCGTAAAGATAATGTCGGCTGAGCCGAAGAGCAAGGGCATCGTCGTTTCCGGAGACCCCAACATATACTTCAACACGGAGTTTGAGATGGCGGCATTCACCGTTGAAGTCAACGAGGTATTCCGCGGGGTCATAAAGGACGTCATGGACTTCGGCGCATTCGTCGTAATAGGGCCCATAGAGGCGCTGCTGCACATATCGCAGATATCAAAGGAAAAATTCACGATAAACAAGAAGGACAGGATACTTGAGGGCGCGGACGGCAGGAAGCTGAAGAAGGGCGACATAATATTCGCCAAAGCGTCGACAGTCAGCATGAAGGGCGCCTCGTCCAACATCAAAATCAGCCTGACGATGAGGGGCGACGGCCTCGGGAAGGACGAGTGGCTGAAGGAAACGGGGCAGAAGAAGGAGGAAAAGCCTGCTGAAAGGAAGGAAGAGAAAAAGGAAAAAAAGGGTGAGAAGAAATGAAGGCTTGCAAGAACTGCAACCTCATCGTAAAGGTGGACAACAAGTGCCCGGCGTGCGGCTCAACGGAGCTGTCCGAGAAGTTCCAGGGCATCGTCATCATATTTGACGCTGAAAAAAGCGAGGTCGCGAAGTACCTTGGCAAGAAGGCGCCTGGGGAATACGCGCTTAAGGTTGACTGATTGGAGGGTGTGTTGAAATGGGAATGGGGAAAAAAAGCAGGGGAAGGGAGCCTCTTGTAAGGTGCGAGGCCTGCGGAAGAAGGGTCCCAAGGGACAAGACCGTTGACATAATCAAGGGAAGCAGGTATGACATAGGCGACCAGAAGGACGTCATAATAGACACCAGCATAAGGAGGGTCTATTACTGCATAAGCTGCGGGAAGCACAGACATATTTTTGAGATAAAGAAGAACCAGGCAATCAGGAACAAGGAAAGGAAGGAAGGGGGCTACTGAATGTACCACCAAAAATACCCCCCTGACACGTTCTTCTATGAGCTTGGAAGCCTGCCGCTTGTCATAGTGAAATGCAAGCGAGGATACATAGCGACGACATACATAAGCAAGGACATGGCGGAAAAAGTGGGAGACGTTGCCGGCTTCGTGAAAGGAGTCAAGACGCTCGACGATTTCATGAAGTCAAAGCTCAAGGAAGTGACCTCCTGGGGGGACAATGCGGGCCTCAGGGACGGCATGACTGTCAAAAGGGCCATAGAAATCCTGAATTCCGAGGAAAAGGAGTAGGCGCGTTATTTGCCGAACCTGTCTATGTTGGGCGCAACCGTCATAAGGTAAGTGAAATTGGACATCAGGTTGGGCATGCTGTTCGCCCTCTGCCTGGCGAAGTTGACGCTGTCCTTGCAGCTGCTTACATAGCTTGCGTCCGCGTCCCCTGACGATATGGGCGTCGGTATGGCGTCAAAGACGCTTTGTATGGACGCGAACACGTTGGGGTATATCTTCTTTACGCAGTAGCTTTCGTCAAGCGACTGGACCGCCGTGTCCTCCACGCAGGTGTTGTACATCTCAACCTCGTGGTTGACGCCTATCCAGTTTGAGGCCGTGCCGAGCAAGTCTGGGGATATTAGGCCCTTTATGGCATCGCACTGCGCAAGCGCGTCGGTTGGGTCGCCGAAAGCCGCAAAATAATGGGATTTCTTGAGCATGCACTCCGACTGATAGTGCGCTGACGGATACTTTGAGGCATCCATGCAGTTCTCCCTTACGGCATCAGAATACATGTTGACGCAGCCGGAAAGGAATATGGTTGCCATAAGGAGAAAAAAGGCTATGGAGAGCCTCATGCCCTCATCCCCACCCTCTTCTCCACTATATTTATTATGTCGGATGGGTTGTGGCCCGCCTTTATCAGCCTCGTGTGCCCCCTTATGCCCTTGCTCGTGAAAACCGTGGATATCAGGCCAAGCGCCTCAAGCTCGTTTATGTACTCCCTGTACCATCTGGCGCTTTTCGGGCTGTTGCCCATCCTTTTCGCGATTTTGGTGTACTGGTCATAGACGTCCCCTGAAAAGAGGTATGCGTCGTCGCCTTCAGTCAGTTTCTGCTTGTTCAGGAGCGTCATCTTGGCTATTGTATAAAGGACTATTTGGTGGTTCATCGGCAGCGTGGATATGCCTTCAGCGGCGAAGTCGTACTCGACCAGGTTCCGCGCGTCGTTGACGTGCTTCTCCTCAACGCGGGGCGCGCCCTGCGACTGCGCAACGTCGCCGGCTTTGACCAGCAGCTTGAGCGCATACCGCGCATCCCCGTTCTCGGCGGCCGTTATCGCGGATATGAGGCTGAGCGCCGCATCCGAAACTGTGCCCTTCTCAAAGCCCTGCTCCACCCTTTGCGAGAGTATGTTCTTCAGCTGGGACGCATCATAGGGCGGGAATATTACCTCGTTCTCGTAAAGGCTGCTTCTGCTCCTCTGGTCCAGCACATTCTTGAAGCTAAGCCTGTTGGATATGCCGACCAGCGTCAGGCTTCCGCCCTTGACCTCGTCGTTGCACCTCGTGAACATGCACACCAAATCGCTCAAGTCCTTGACCATGTCCAGCTCGTCCAGGGCAAGCACTATGTGCGCGCCCTTGGACATCCGCTCAATCAGCTTCTCATATATATAGGATATGCCATAGCCGGACTTCTCGAGCTCCTGGAAGTGCGGCTTCATGAGCTTCTGCAGTATCCTGTAGCGGGAATCGTCTATCCTGCAGTTGAGATAGACCATCTCCGTAGTAGAGCCGGCCTTCTGCGCCATCCTGTTGAACTGGTTCATGACGTACTTTATTGAGGCGGTCTTGCCTGTCCCGTTCTTGCCGTATAACAATAGGTTGCGCGGCTTCTGCCCCTTCAGCGCCGGCGCCAGCGTGGCCATCATGTCGCCAAGCTGGCTTTCCCTGAAAAGTATGATGTCCGGGACATAGTGCGGAGACAGAACGGTAAGGTTGGAGAAGATGGAGCTCTTGCCTAATATCTCCTCAAAAGTCGTTACCATGGAATTATACTTCGCCAGCATAATATTTTTAAACTGGACGGATTAAGGTTTAAAACAAAGAAACGGATATAGAGAAAAAGGTGAATTGTATGGGCATTATGGACAAAGTGTTTGGCAAAAAAGAAGAGGGCGAGGGAAAGGAGAATCTTGATGAACTGCTTTCAGGCGCGACGCAGGATGTCGGAGACGCTGTCAATCCTCCGGCAAAGATGTATATCAAGAAGAAGGAACTCAGGAACGACGGGGACGTTGAGCTTATAGCAAAGGAGCTGCAGCAGGGCAACATCATGATTATTGACATAACGCCCCTTGCGAACCAGCCCAACAGGCTGAAGGTCATGATTGAGAAGATAAAGCAGATAATCGGCAAGCTGAACGGGGACCTTGCGGCGCTCACCGACAAGGTGATAATCGCGACCCCTACGGCGATAAAGATAGTTAAGTCGAAAAAGGCGGAGTAATCTCCGCATAATTCATTTTTTGTTTATTTCTTGACCGATTTTGGCTCCATCTCAGACACCATCTTGGCAAGCTCTTTCTCCCCTGCGCGCTCGAAAAGGAATTTCGCGGCATGATGATACTGTTTTGCAAGCAGGTCCCTTGCCATTATGATGCAATCGTCCTTTATCACATTGGCTTTTGAAAGATATGACTCAACGTCTTTGAGCGGCATCCCTGTCATAAGGCCCACATAGCCGGACATCCTGCCGTCGTTAGCCTTTATATAGCACCTCAGCGCCTCCCTCAAGTAGCGCGAGTCGTTGCCATTGGCCGAAGCCATGGCGAGATAGTCGTCGCCTGCTTTTTTCCATGCTGATTCCGCCATTTTCTCCTGGTTTGCGTTTTCGTAGGATTCCGCAGCCTTTTCATACAGCGAGACCGTTATCCTTCCTTTTTTCTTTTCCTCCTTTTTGCCTTCCTCTGGCGCCTTTCTTGCATTTGGTTCTTTTTCCTCCTTTTCCAGCCTTGCTCCGGACTTCTCCTCCTTGCCTTCCTCTGGCCCCTTTTTTGCATTGGCTTCTTTCTCCTTTTCCTGGTTTGTTGAGGGCTTTTGTGCCTTGCCTTCTTTTGGCTTTTCTGATGGAGGAGCGCGCATGGCTTCGCCCGGGCGGCTGCCTTCGTGGCGCTCTACTGGCCCATGCCCCTGCGCCGCCTGGATTGCTTGCATGGCAGCCTCTTCGCCCCCCCTGTGCCCTTTCCCGGCCTCTTCCATATAGGCGTCTCCTGCGAGCTTCCAGGCCCCGCCTGCAAGCCCGTCTTCGCCTGCCTTTGAGTAGGATTCGGCTGCAGACACGAAATCCTTGGCCCCCATGCACTCGTCGCCGAAGAAACGGTATGACTCCTTCCTTATGGTGTCCAGGTTGGCCATCGTGTCGTTTGGAAGGCTTGGCGCCTTCCTTGAAAGCAGGCCTTCCAGGAACCTTATCCTGTCGTAATGGGATTTTTCAGCAAGCCTCTTGCGCATTTCTTCCAGGCTTAGGCCCTTTTTGATGTCCTCTTCGATGGGATCCCTTGCAAGAACCAGCTTTTCCTTTTTCTTGTGCGCCTTGTCCTCATCAGTCACCAAGGCCCCGTAAGCTATGTGCTCCATGAGCGCATCAGGATTCCGATGCAGGCGCAAGGTAGTATCTTATGAATGCGCCTTCCAGGTTGAATTCAAGCCTGAGCGGCTTCTCGGTTTCCATGAATATAGTGATTATGTCGCTCTTCCTCGTAGCCTTCAGCACGTCGGAAAGGTACTGCGTCGGGTAAAGCGCCCTTGCCCCGCTCTCCGCGGTTATCTCCATGACCTCTTCCCCGTCCACCTTGAAGTCCTCCTTGATTTCCCCTGTCTCGCTCTTGATGTCTATGGAAACCCTGTCTGGCTCTACGACGAACTTCACGTAGTTGGAGACTATGCTCGTGTCGTCCACTATGTTCTTCAGCGTGTCAGCCGAAAGCTTGAATGAGTTGCTGTATTCTATGGGCGGCTCCTTGCTCACGCCCTCCGTCAGGTCAAGCAGCGGCATCCTGAACTCCCTTTTTGACTTTTCCGTCTCAAACGTCATGATGAGCTTGCCCTTTTCCACGCCTATCCTTATCTGCTCATTCGCTTTCGCCCTCTTGAGTATCTTCTTTGCATAGTCTATGTCAATGCCTACGGAAAGGGGCTCGCTGACCTCATACTCCAAAAACGTCTCTTTCGGGAGCCTGAATATTATCATTGATATCTGGCTGGGATCCATTGCGATAAGGCTGATTTGGTCCTTGCTTATCTTGAATACGCCCTCGTCTATGATATTCCAGACCGCCTCCATGGCCTTTGCGAATCCGCGAGCGGAAGGATACAGTAGGTTCATGTTATTACACCCAGTTGCCTTTCAATGGCTAACTTTAAATAGATTGCTATGCGCCGTTGCCAGGCCAATTTACTGATAAGGGGGCACACCGGCGCTTACTCTTTTGTTTTTCAGTTGAGAACCGCACGGCGAAACCAAAGTCCTTTTCCGCCTGCCCAAACGCGCTTATGCTCAGGCTCACAATTGCCTCGCCAATGGGGACATACGCTATGTGCTGGACATCGCCTGCCGGGCTTTCGCGCCTCATGTCGATATAGTCAGTTACCGAGCTATAGTCCAGCTGGAGTATGCCATGGTTTTCTTTACTTGACATTTTCCTTGCTGTTTCAACGGCCTTGCGGAATTCGGTTTCAGCCATGCCCGCCATGCCCGAGTCCATATACAGCATGCCCTTGATTACTGTTGCCTGCATATCATTGGGCTCATGCCCAAGCGCCTTGCCCGCCATTTCCAGGGCGGCGTCAAGGTTCATCATGCCTGCTTCCTCTATGGCCTTTTTCAGCGCGATTTTGCAAAGCTCTCCGGAGGTTGGCTCAGGCTTAATGAGGTGGTATTTTCTCAGCAGGTTGGCAAGGCGCCGCCTTGGCGTTTGCCCAGCTGCCCTGCTGATGTTGGCTGCAAACTGCCTTCTGGAAATGGTTGCTTCTGCTGTTCCCATATGGATATTTTTATGCCTGGAAGGGTTTAAAAAGCCCACTTCACTGATCCTTTTTTTGCGAAGAAAAAGCCCCGAGTGGACAGTTCTTGCCATCTCCGACAGAAGCCTTCAGATAGCTCTACTTTCTGAACCAAAAGGATGCGCCCGAGTAAAATATTTATCACTTTCTCAGTTTCAAGGTAATTTTTTCTTTCTCTGCTAATTCTTGAATTAATTTCTTGAATGATTCTGCTTTGTCTTTTTTAACGCTCTCAATCTGTTTTTCTGCCTTTTTTAATGATTCGATGCTCATAAGGGCTGAAGCCAGACAATAAAGGCTCATGCATTGCCCGGGATTATATTTCTCCAGCATTATCTCAAGAATCCTCTTTCTCTCTTCTTGTTCTTTTAAGAATCCCTTAATTCCTACTTTTTTTATTTTTTGAATGTTTGGAAGACATTTTTGGTGTGTAACAAAACTATCTGCATCAAACCATTTGTCAAATTTCTCGCATGGGAATTCAGGACAATCCCCACAGGTTTCATAGTTCCGTTTCATTACACCACACCTAAAAATAGAGCAGTATGAACAATGGGCATCCGGTCCACAACCTAAACATCTAGATTTTGCTTTGGATTGAAATCTGGGGCATAATCCACAAGATATACCACAACAACCTATCAAATCGTATTTTTTCTTTTCCAATTCTTCCAACTCCTTTCAAGCCGTTAAAATAGCTTTATTTGAAAGGGTTTAAATCTGTAATTCTCCCATTTTGTTGGAGCGCTCCACCGTCTAAAACAGGGTGGGGTATATACCAAATCTGCCAAGCCCCGAGTGGAGTTTGAATCCACGGCCTTTCGATTACCAATCGAACGCTCTACCAGGCTGAGCTATCGGGGCCTGAGCAAATAAATCCACTAATTGGGGCAAAAACCTTTTAAATGTGCCAACCGTTTCCGGACTTAACCCTGCGGCACTGCCGCCAAATCAAGTATTGCCTTTCCAGTTAAATTGCCTATAATGCATCATATGGCCTACGGAGAATAAATGCTATAAAAATTAAATAAAATGATTGGAAATCAGTCATGCCTGAACCATATCTCGCCTGGCTTCAGGGAAGTGTCAAATTTGAACGCCAGATACTGCGGATCCATGAACTTTGGGATCTCGAAGTAGAGATATCCCTCGACAGTATCTCCTCCAACAAGGGAATCATAGGAGTCAAAGGCATTGTCATTGTAGCATGATGAGGTTGATGATGAAATCTTGTTGGACTTGCTTGGGCATATTGGGTTATATGTGATGTTATCTTCGTCTATAAGATAAAACGAGGACTGCGAAACCTCAAAGTCATAGTCATGGATAGCATCTATCGTTACTGAAACCTCAATGAATTTCTTGGAGCTTGAGCCTGAGGAGAGTATCATGTCAGTTCCGTTTCTAGACGTATATGACAAATTCCTTCCTATGTCATCAAAGCTGTCTATGCTGAATTTCAGGTCATGCATCTTTGGATTTAGGTCACTGTCATATATTACTTCGGCAGGATACTCGTTTGAGCATGTTGCGTTGCATATTCCCGGGCTTAGGCACTTGTCCTGGGTCAAGGAGCTTCCGTCGTCGCAGTCGCTGTTGTATTTGCAAACGGGGGTTTTGCAAGAATTGTTGCATGATATCTGGCCTGTCGGGCACGAGCATTTGTTAAGATCGGTCACCAAGTTTCCGTTTGAGCATAATTTGGTGATGTCCTCGGTTGAGCATTTTCCTTCCAACGTGCCGTCAGCGCAGTTCTTCCAGCAATCGCCGCTGTATAATGAATATCCTGGTTCGCATCCGCATTTCGCAGGATTCCGGGACAATGTGCCTTCTGGTGTGCATAAGGAGGTGGCGTTTGTCTTTGAGCAGCTGTTTATCTCTGTTCCGTCAAGGCATCTTTTGATAACGCAACTGTTGTTGACAAGGTCATGCCTTGAATCTGTGCATCCGCATTTCGCAGGGTCGCTTACCAGCGCCCCGTCAAGGCAGAAGTTTGGCTTTGTCATTCCGCATTTGCCTGCTTCCGTCCCGTCAGGGCAGAGTTTCAGGCATGCGCCGTTCGACATGGTATAGTTGGCAGGGCATCCGCACTTCTCCGCGTTTTTCAGAAGCTCGCCCCCTGCGCAGTACATCGGCTTTGTGGCTGAGCAGGCCTTCTCCAAAGTCCCGTCGGAGCAGTTTGCCACGGAAGGCGCTTGCGTTGAAGGCTGGGCAGGCTGGCCTGTGCAGCCCATAAGCAGCATTATCCCAAACATCATGGCAATTATTGCAATTCCTTTCATAAGATAGAATTCAAGCAATGCTTTTATAAATCTGAACTGTGGGGGGCGGCGCTCCCTTGTACGGTAAAGAAAACTTTAAACACCGGCTATTTTCCCTCTTATCTTGTCCAAGGCTTCCTTAATCCTCTGCCAGTGCGAGCCATGCCAGTAAACCTTGTTACAGGAGGCGCACATCAGGAAATCGTCAAACTTGTCCAGAATCGCGTCCGGGACCTTGCCGCGGACCCCCTCTTTTGAGGCCTTTTTCAGTGTGCCGTTGCAGGACGTGCAAACCGTTTCGGGGAATATCTCCTTGACGCCTGCCCCGGAAAGCGCCATTGCCAGCTTTTCCTCATGCGGGCTCCATACAGGCAGCAGGATTGCCTTTGCGCCCTTGCTTGGGCACCGCGAGGCCAGCTCCCTGTCGGAAGTAAGGACGATTGAGCCTGATTTCAGCGCTTCGGAGATTATCTCGCCGTCAGAGCCCCATTTTTTATAGACAGCGACAAAGCCGCAGAGCCTGAGCCAGATTGCGACGTCATTGAGCATCTCGTCGACAACAAAGGAAACCATAAGCAGGAATCAGTTCGGGAGGTTTATCTTCACGTATACGTTTTCAGGCACCTTTATCCTTAGGATTTGCCTTATTGATTTTTCGTCGCCCTCTATCTCTATTATCCTTTTTGATATCCTCTTGTGCCAGTGCTCATAGGTGTCGCTGCCGTCGCCGCAAGGCGTGCGCCTGCACGTGACAGTCAGCTTCTTCGTAGGCAGCGGAATGGGCCCCAAGACCTTCATGCCCAAAGCCGCGGAGATAGTCCTTATCTGGTTTACTACGTAGTCTATGCTCTCAGCCTTGTCAGATTCCAGGTTTATTCTTGCTTTGGACATTCAAACACCATGTATTAAATTAAAAAAGAAAGGAGTCACATCTCCTTCTTCTTGACGGTCATCACTACGCCAGCCGCGACGGTCATGTTCATGTCCCTTATCGCAAACCTTCCGAGCCCGGGAAAGTCCTTGAATGTCTCAATCACGGTCGGCTTCAGAACCTTTACCCTAATCAATGCAGACTCTCCGGTCTTTACGAAGTCGGCCTTTCCTGTGCTCTGGCCTGTCTTCGGGTCCTTCTTGTCCATTATCTCAAGAATCTTGCCCGGGAAGTGCGTCTCGTGTATGTGGAAGACTGGCGTGTAGCCGACCGGCATCGCCGTCGGGTGGCTTATGACCACTATCTGCGCCGTGAACTCGTCAGCAACCGTTGGCGGGTTGTCAAACGGGCCTGCGACGTCGCCCCTTTTTATGTCCCCCTTCTCTATGCCCTTTAGGTTGAACCCGATGTTGTCTCCGGGCCCTGCCTCCTGGATTTCCTGGTGGTGCATCTCTATCTTCTTCACTTCGCCCACCTTGTTGCTGGGCATCACGACAAGCTTCATGCCCAGTTTCATTATTCCGGAGTCCACCTTTCCGACCGGCACGACTCCGTATCCGGTTATTGTGTAAACGTCCTGTATCGGCACCCTGAGCGGCTTGTCAGTCGGCTTGGCCGGCACTGAAAGCTCGTCAAGCTGCTCAAACAGCGTCTTGCCCGTAAACCACGGCATGTTCGTGCTCCTGTTCTTCAGGTTGTCGCCGTGGTATGCAGAGGCCGGTATGAACGGCACCTTTGCAGGGTCGTAGCCTATGCCCTTCAGCAGCGTTGAAACCTCTGCCTTGAGCTTGTTGTACGTGTCCTGCGAGTAGTTGATTGCGTCCATCTTCGAGAACAGCACTATGAACTGGTTTATGCCAAGCACTTTCGCAAGGAACGCGTGCTCCTTGGTCTGCGGCTGTATCCCGTCCTTTGCGGAAATGACGAGGACCGCTGCATCCGCCTGCGAAGCGCCGCTTATCATGTTCTTGATGAAGTCCCTGTGCCCCGGCGCGTCGATAATCGTGAAGTAGTACTTCGCGGTCTCGAAGTCCTGGTGCGAAATCTCAATCGTCACGCCCCTTTCCCTCTCCTCCTTCAGGGAGTCCATGACGAACGCGAATTCAAAGGTCGCCTTTCCGAGCTTGTCGGCCTCCTCCTTGAGCTTCTTTATCGTCTGCTCCGAGACCCTGCCGCTGTCGTAAAGGATCCTTCCGACTGTTGTCGACTTTCCTGCGTCGACGTGCCCTATAAAAACTATATTCAAGTGTTCCTTTTTTGCCATACATAACACCTCATAAGCGTTTTGACAAAGGGGTTTTGAGGATAAAGGTTTTTAAAGCCTTTACTCCTCGCCCTCCTCCTCACCTATCTCAAGCCTCTCAAACATCGAAACCGGGACCTTGAAGTCGTCGTAGGACTTGGCCTTGCCGGATTTCACTGAAAGCTCCCTTGCCAGCACCCAGAAGAAGAGCGCGAGGCTCTTCCTTCCCTTGTTGTTCATCGGAACCGGCACGTCTATGCCCTGCAGCACGTTGTCCGTGTCAACCAGCCCTATCACCTCTATGCCCATGGCGTTGGCCTCCTTTATGGCCTCCTTCTCCGCCCTAGGGTCGGTAACAACCACAACCTTTGGCTCCATGAAATGGCTGGACTTCACGTTTGTCAATGTCCCTGGTATGAAGCGCTTCTCAATGACGTTGATGTCGCTAAGGACGGATTTCAGCTTGTTGGCAGCGTTTGCCGTGTACATCCTTGTCGCGATGACAAGCACGTCTTTAGGCTCATAGTTCTTTATGGCCTTCATGGCCGCCCTTATGCCCTCGTCTATCCTTTGGACGTCTATTATGAATATCCCGTCCTTCCTTTTCTTGAACACGAAAACCTTTGCGTCCCCTGTCCTCAGCTTTGTCCCGATGTGGATGCCTGACTCAAGGTACGCGTCGCTGGAAACCAGCAGGTTTGCCTCGTTTGACTTTTCTCCCTCCATACAATCACCATAAACCCAAAATGGGGCCGCCGAGATTTGAACTCGGATCACAAGCACCCCAAGCTTGCAGGCTAACCAGGTTGCCCCACGGCCCCGCGAACATCAGCTCCTCCTGAAAAGCACGGCCTCCTTGGCCACGTCCGTGTAGCTGAGGAACATCCTGCTGCAGCAGTACCTGTCTATGCCAAGGGACTCAAGCACCTTCTTTGGCTCCTCCCCGGCGTCAACCCTGTCCTTGTAGGCCTTGTGCATATGGCCTATGACCTTTCCGCACGTGAAACACCTTACAGGAAACTCCATGCCATCACCTGTACGATTTCTGGTACCTTGCCCTTGCCTTGGGCCCCCTGTACTTCTTCGGCTCCACCCTTCTCGTGTCGCTGACTATCATCGTCCTTCCGCCGTGCTCGACAAGCGCCCTTTCCAGCGACTCGTCGTTGAAATGCTCAACCAGTCCGCTTGCTATCGCGGTCCTGATTGCCTGCATCTGGCCTGACGCGCCGCCCCCGCGGACGTCAGCTTCTATGTCCAGCTTCTCCGTCCTGGGCCCTGCTATGTCAAGGACCTCCCGTATCAATTGCTTGTGGTACTTGTTTGGCAGCGTGGCAAGCGCCATGCCGTTTACCCTGATTATGCCCTTGCCGTCCCTTATGAAGACCCTTGCTATGGCCCTTTTCCTTTTTCCGCTTGAGACTGTTATCTTTTCCCTTTTTGCCTTCCTTGCCTTTGGCGCGATGTGGACCTTCTTCGGTTCTTCATGCTCCTTTCCGGCCTTCTCGGCCTTTTCCTTCTTTGCTGCCATAAGCATCACTGCCTCCATCCAAGCTGTTTGCACAGGTCCCCGATGACCATGTATTTCACGAGGTTTTTCGGCTTGGCTACATCCATGCCCTCAAAGTCCTTTAGCGCTTCAGGGTTCCCTACGAACACCTTGAGCCTCCTGAACGCATCCTTTCCCCTTGTAGTCTTCCATGGGAGCATGCCCCTTATCAGCCTTCTGACGAACAAATTCGGAACGTTCGGAAACTTCGGGCTCTTTTCCGGGTTCTGCTTGTTCTGCATGTTCCTCTTTGTCACGTAGTCCTCAACCAGCATTCTCTTCTTGCCTGTCATGAGCGCCTTCTCCGCATTCACCACTACCACGTTTTCCTTGTTGAGGATTTTTTTCGCTACTATGCTCGCCATCCTTCCGACGATAAGCCCTTCGGCGTTTATGTTGGACATCGTTGGCACCTCAGCTGATTATAATCATGTCCTTGACCCTGTCCTTGCTGGACTCGTAAAGCTCTCCTATCGAGATGGCCTTGCCGCCTGCGTTGGATATGCTTTCCGACGCCGTCTTGCTGAACCTGTATGCTGCAACGACGACCGGCTTGTCCAATTCACCTGCCCCCAGGACCTTGCCCGGAACTATCACTGTGATGCCTTCCTTGGCGTACCTCGCGATTTTTGATACGTTGACCTCGACCTTTGCCCTTTTCGGCTTGTCGAGGAGCTCGCTGACCCTTTTCCATATCGCTTTCTTGTCGCTCCTAAGCTTGCCTATCAGATTCACTAGGTTTTTGTCTTCAGGGTTTGGCTTCATCTTCACACCTTCGCCTTGCGGCTCGCCCCGTGTCAAGGGACTTGAAATCTTACACGTTAGTCTTTGGAAGGTTTTTTAAAGGTTGCCTTATCGGGGCTTTGCACATTTGTTTGCCGCTTATCTTGCAGAAGCCGCCGACCTGAGCAAATCTGCGGTCTTGCTGTGCCCGTTTTCCATGGCATACGTGAGCGCATTCCTGCCGGCCTGGTCCCTTGCATTCACGTCCGCTCCCTTCTCGAGCAGCAACGATACAATCCCGTATTGGCCTTCCCTTGCCGCAAACATGAGCGGGGTCCAGCCGTTGATGTCTCTCGCATTCACATAGGCCTTGTTTCTGACAAGGAGCGCAGCGACTTCATTCTGGTCTTCGATGATGGCCCGCATCAGCGCGGTTATGCCGTATTCGTCCATTGCATTGATTTTGGCGCCATGCCTCAGCAGCAGTACGGCCATTTCGGCGTTTCCGCTCATGGCAGCCAGCATGAGCGGGGTTTGCTCCCTGAGATTGAGCAGCTTGACGTTGCCGTGTTTGTTGGGGTCGGCTCCCCTTTCCAGCAGAAGCTCCACGGTTTTGCAATAATATTTGTTGTCAAATGCGGCCAGTATGAGCGGGGTGTTACCGTCGGCGTTTGTTGCGTTTACGTCTGCGCCGCTGTCAATAAGCAAGGCGCACGTTTCCGTATTGATGGCAGAGCAGGCCGCATGATGCAGCGGGGTCCAGCCGTTGGCGTCCTTTGCGTTCACGTCTGCGCCGTTTTTCAGCAGCGAATCCACAACTTCTGTTTTGCCAAATGCGGCTGCATTCATCAGGGCGCTGTCGCAAGCCGGCTGCTCCGAATATGTATCGGCCTTGCGCGTGTCGGGTTTGTCGCGCGGAGCTGCGCAGCCTTGGATAATAAGCACTGCGGAAAGTGCCAAGGCCGCATAAAGAGTTGGTACATGCACCCTGCGCCTTATCCTTCCGACAAGGGGCTCCATTGCACTGAACGAACGGGCCTTTTGTGAAGCATCGAGTTTGTCCTTTACGGACGATGGCTTAAGCCCTAATGCCAGATTCATACGCTTATTATAAGCAAAAGAGGTTAAAAATGCTTGTGCATTGGCTCAGATTATTAAAACGGCATCAATGCATTGCCGATTATGATGGAAATCCAAGGTACTGCCATGGCGCAAGCCTCTCCTTGTAAACGAATTTGCCGTAAAGCGCGGCTATGGCCGGGCTTGACATGGATATCGGGGCGACTATGCTGACGCTGCCTGTTGATATGCCGAGGTTGTATGCCAGGCCTGCTATGGCTATCAGCACTGCGGACGCGATTATGTATTTCATCATGCCCCTTTCCGGCATTGCAAAAGCCTCCTTGCCCATCCTCATGTGCAGGCCTGCGAACAGCATCTGGAAAAATTCCAGGAGGAAAGACGTCAAAACAGGGCCTATTGCAACTGCAGGAATCTTTAGCAGGAAGAATACCGCGCCCCAGAGCACGCAGACGATGAAGGCGAGCCCTGCACCCTTCGCAAATTCTTTTCTTCCTTTGCCAAGCAGGGAAAACGGGTTGCCTGAAATCAGAAAAATGCCTTTTGCCAGCACTGTGCCTAGAATTTAAAACAGCATCCCCAAAACTTAATCTTATGGATTCATGGCCGCAGTTCAGGAAATCCGCCCTTGCGGGGCTTGAAGAGGCAAAAAAGGAGGGCAAGGCCGACAAAAGGGCCTTTCTGCTCATGGATGCGATAAACTCAATGCCGGAATTTGCCACCACGTCGTCATGCTCAGGCAGGGTCATGCTGCTTTCTCTAAAAAAGCACAAGAAGGACGCGAAAATGGAAAGCAGGTGGCACGGCAAGGTCAAGCCAGGCGACATAAGGAAGGCCGTTGAGGGATACGGGGGCAGGAACAGGCTTTGGCTCAAGGCAGAGCCGTTCATACTGCACGTGGCCTGCAGAGACGTCGAAGCTGGAATGAAACTGCTCAGGGCATGCAAGGACGCGGGCGTGAAAAGGTTCGGGCTGCAGGCCATGAAGGGCGGAAAAAGGTGCCTTGTCGAGATAATCGGGACAGGAAGGATGGACATCCCGCTTGAGGCATGCTCAGTCAATTATGGAAAGTTCGCCAAGCTGGCCAACTCAATCATGGAACAGAATTGGAAAAGGATGGAGACGCTGAGGAAGGAGATTCAACGCCTTCCAGAATAATATCTGCATATCCTGCTCAATTTGCATATGCCGCAGAGCGGATTTACCGGCCTGCATATCGTCTGCCCGTATGAGACAAAGGAGATGTTGACTTTTTTACGGAGCGTTTTCGGGAAAACGCGCATAAGGGCGCGCTCCGTCTGTTCCGGCTTTTTTGTTTTTACAAGGCCGAGCCTGTTGGCTATCCTGTGCAAATGGACGTCTACGCCTATAGTGTCCTTGTTGAACGCTGCCGCAAGAACGACGTTGGCGGTTTTGCGTCCCACGCCAGGAAGCTTGACCATGGATTCAAACGTTTTTGGGACGCCATTTTTGGAAACGTAATCTGCGATTTCAATGACGCGTTTTGCTTTCTGCCTGAAGAACGCAACTCCGTAAATGAGCTTTTTGACTTCGGCGGTGCTTGCATTTGCAAGCGCACGCGCGTTTTTGTATCTTGAAAACAGCCTCTTGGTCGCCTTCATCGTCGCCTCGTCCCTTGTGCGGGAAGAGAGCATCGTGAAAATGAGTATTTTGAACGGGCTCTTGCCAATGGCTTTCCCTATCATGAAAACGGGCGCATGCCTCTTTCTGGCGTCTTTCCGCATTATATTCAATATGGATGAAAGCCTCATGCCTTTGTAAGATTCCAAATCCCGTCGCCCATGTGATGGATGTTCTTTATTGCCTTTCCTTTTGCCATCGCCATCATTTCCTCTGAAGAATAAAGCGCTATGCCTATGCAGACTGCGACGTTGTTGTCCTCGCCCCTCACGGCAACGGCAGCATCCTTCTGGAAAGCATCGGTTTTCCTTATGCCCGGCCTCATGACGTCAGCGCCTGAAACAAGGAACCTCAGCGCGCCCTTGTCCACGTAGACGGAAGGGAGATTTTCCGCGTTGGAAAGCGTCTCTATCCACCTTTCCCCATGCTCAAAGAATATTGGCCTGTCTGAGCAGAGCAGGAGCCTCGTCTTTTTCGCCTCGGCAATGCACGGCCTCTGGCATGCCGCGAAGTCAAACCCCGTCTTTGCGGAAAATTCCCTTATGCCCTTGTTGGAGAGAAATTCCGTTATCTTGAGCGCCATTAAGGAAGGATTGGATGCAAGCGTTTAAATTAGTTCTTGGGGAGAGGATGCGCTTTCCTGCCCGCCCTCAGTGCAAGGTTAACGCACCTTTGTTCCTTGGTTATGCTGTAAAGCATAAGATACACTGCCTCTGCAACGTCATGCCTGCCTTCCATGTTTGCTTTCTTTGCAAGGGAATTTATTTTCTTCAGCCAGGTGGCGTTTCCGGTTTCGTGATACAGATGTACCCATATTTCGGCTGCCGGGGTGTATCTTCTCATAAGCACGTAGCCGTCCGCGAGATGGCTTCTTGTACCTATTGCGTCCTTCATCCTGTCAAGTGACGTATGCGCCGTAAAGGCCCCTTTTCCTTTTGTTTTTGCAACATGTATGCTGTTCATATGATTGCCTTATGTGTGTTTAAGTGTTTAAAATGGTTCCTATTGGCCTTTGTCCCTCTTATGGCCTCCGTCAGATACAGGCTCGGGGAGCTCCCACCTGTATATCGGAACAATCGTCTCGGATATGGAAACAGCGGCCTTGGCATACCTTATGTCCTTGGTCATGCCATATAATATCAAATAGATTGCCTCTGCTATGTCTGGGCTGCCTTCCGCCATTGCATTCCTTGCAAGGCGTTTGGCCCTGTCCACGAGCCACGGATTTTTGGATTCCCCGTATGCATCGCGGCATTCCATGGCCGCCTCCAGCTCCCTGAACCTGTTCACTGAGCGCAAGACCTGCGCCTTTGCGGCTTCTGCGCGATTGGCGCAGTCCGGCCCAAGCTTAAGGTTAAGCATGAGTGCATCAAATGCGCCTATGCGCCTTTTGGCTGCCGCCCTGGGGGATGCGCTTGTGCTGTTCATTCAATCGCCTTTTGACTGGGGATGGAAACATTCATTTGAAAGGTTTAAAAAGCCGGCGGCAAAGACAGCAGTATGGATGCATTCAGGATAGCGGTCAAATCCTTCATCGTCAATAAAAACAATGAGGTGCTGCTCGTCAGGAGAAGGGACAACGACCCGCACAAGCCTGGCGTCTGGGAGGTTCCGGGCGGCAGGCTGGAGCTTGGCGAAGACCCGTTTGAGGGCCTGAAAAGGGAGACGCTGGAGGAGGCGGGCATCGGCATAGAGATACTCAACCCTCTCAAAATACACCACTTCACCAGGGATGACGGGCAGAAAATAACGATGATAACGTTCCTTTGCAGGCCTGATTCGCACGCCGTTTCAATCAGCAATGAGCATACACACCACGAGTGGGTTAAACTGGACAAGGCCGAATCAGAGATATGCCCGGAATTCCGGGAAGAGATAGGCATAATAAGGAGATATTTTATTACAGCAACATGACGCGCGCCGAGGTTTAAAACCGTTTCCTCCAATATGCAACAATGGACAGGCGCTTCGCGGAGCTCATCCTTGACGCAAAGGCAGACAAGGAAAGAGACGTTAAGGCAAAGCTTGCGGAATTCGCGAAAAACGCGGAGCTTGACGCCGACGGAAAGTTCATCGAGCTGTGCTTCTGCATACTTGTCGCGAACTCAAACCTCGAGAAAACAAAGGCGGCTTGGGAAAAAATAGGGGATGGATTCCTGTACCTGGACAAGGCGGAGCTGGGCAAAAGGCTCAAGAGCCACGGCTACCGCTTCTACAACGTAAGGGCAGAATACATCGTCGAGGCAAGGGACAAAAAGGACGAGATAGAGCGCAACTTCAGGAAGATGGGCGAATACGAGCTGAGGCAGTGGCTGCATGACAGCATAAGGGGCCTTGGGTGGAAGGAGTCCTCGCATTTTCTCAGGAACATGGGATATACGGATTTCGCGATACTTGACACGCACGTCGTAAGCTTCATGCACAAACATGGAATCATCGAGAAAGCCCCGAAAACCTTGTCGTCGAAAAAGACCTATTTCGCGCTTGAGGGGACGTTGACGAAAATTTCAAAAACGATTAAAATCAGCATGGCCGAGCTGGACTGCTACATGTTTTACCTTGACGCGGGGAAAATCCCGCAAAAATGAGCCAAAAATCATCTGTCGCCGTATTTGGCACGATTGCGCCTCTGCCTTTCCCTTTTCGCAGTTTCCTTCCTTTTGCCTGTGTTGGAATATACCAAAGCGCCTGCAAAAGCAAAGGAAAACAAAGCGAGCGCGCCGCCCAGCTTTGCCAGAGACGCTTTCTCCCCATCGGTCATTTTGGCGGCATTGTGCACCGCTATGGACTTTCTGTCAGGATGATAGGCCAGGGCGGCATTGGCTGCCATCGGGGCGGCGCAGGGATACAGCGAAAGCAATGAAACGAATGCCGCCTTCCTGGCGAATTCCGCTATTGACTTGAACCTGCGGATTTCCATTGAAACCGACGCATTTTTGGCTGGCTTTGCGCCTTGCTTCGGCTTCGGAATCTGAAAACCCATCATACTGCCATTGTGGGCAAAAGAGTATAAAAAAGCATGCCTTCGGCTAAGCCGGAATAAAAATAAAAAAATACCCGATGAACTAGCTGTTCATACGAAATGCAGGCAGCAAGAGCAAGAAACACAGGTAGTTTAATCTTTTAGTATTTGCCGGCTGAACACCTCGGTTGCCCTTAGTGCTTACACCGCAAACCTATCTAACCCATCTGCTATGGGCAGACTGCTTCCTAGTCTTGGGATGCGCTTCGGCCTTAGATGCTTTCAGGCCTTATCGCAGTGAGGCGTGGCTGCCCAGCGATGCCATTACGACAACTGGTCCACCAGAGGCCCCGAGTCCATGTTCCTCTCGTACTAATGGATCCTTACCCTCAAGAAGCGACGCTTCCAGTAGATACTACCGTACTGTCTCGCGACGTACTGAACCCAGCTCATGTGAGTCTTTAATGGATGAACAACCCAACCCTTGGCGGCTCCTGCACCGCCAGGATGACCCAAGCCGACAGCGATGTACCAAACCGCGGGGTCGATGTGTACTCTCTCCCGCGACGAGCCTGTTACCCCCGGGGTAGCTTGTCTGACAGAAAGGAGCCCCACTAAGAGGCTACCTTTGTTCGTTAAGCCCTGCTTTCGCACCTGCTTTCCACGCTTTTAGGAAAACAGTCAGGCCGGCATATGTCTTTAACCCTCTCCAGCGGATTTCTGACCCGCCTGAGCCGACCATTGGGCACTCATGTTTCTTTTTCGTGAGTGTACCGCCCCAGCCAAACTATCCACCAGATGCTGTCCCCGTTGGGGTAAGCCGTACTAACAAGACTAGGTGGTGTGACATTGTCGCCTCCACAACCCCCGAAAGGGTTGCTTCGAAGGCTCCCACCTACGCTTTGTAGTCCCATCAATACAGCAGCATCTGGCTATAGTAAAGCTCCACGGGGTCTTCGTTTCCCACTGGAAGTCCCCGGCATCTTCACCGGGCAGTGAGTTCACAGGGTTCCAAGCAGGGACAGTGGGGGAGTCGTTACGCCATTCATGCAAGCCGCCAATTAAGCGGCGAGGTATTACGCTACCTTAAGCTTTTTCAGTTTTTCCCACATTACTGCGGGTGTCGGACTATATCATCATCTTTTTCATTTCTAACTTCAAAAGACGTCTCGCGTATAGTCTCTGAGGATCCTACTCCCGCGCTCGCGGTTTGGTTTCCTGCTGATTGCCCTCATCGGTTTGGACATTTTCACATATAAGAATATGTAGCCCAAACCATCTGGGTTTCCAGCATACAGCGAGATTTATTAGCACTCCCAATCTCGGCGTAGAGATTGTCTTGTGTTGCGACCCCCTTAGTTGAGGGTCAGAGTTACCCCCGCTCTTTACCAGCCCTTCTTCCGGTTGAACCCGATATTCAGGTACTGGCAGTGAGCAGGCGTCGGCCACCATACACGGCGTTTCCGCTTTGCGGTGACCTGTGTTTTTGATAAACAGTCGCTCCCCCCTGGTTTCTGAGACCTGCCCTTTACTCAAAGGCAGGCACTCCTTTTACCGAAGATACGGAGCTAACTTGCCGAGTTCCCTTGCCTGGATTCTCCCTACAGGACTGAGCTTTTTCAGCTAGGGGCACCTGTACTAGTTCTAGGTACGAGCATGGAGGATCGTTCCACTCTCTCTTTTCATGGGCCCAAGGCATTGATTCCCTTACGCATTCAAAGTTTCGCTTCCTTCTCCTCATAATGAGACTCCGGAAACGTATACTTCTTAGACTCCTTGCGGAGCGGAACCTAGCCCCAGGCGTTAAGAGGGTGGCGTTCATTGCTGAAGACCTACCTCCATGGGACGGGAATATTAACCCGTTTCCCATTCGTCCGCGACGAGTTGCGTGCGGACTTAGGATCGCCTAACTCTTGGCTGACGAACATGGCCAAGAAAACCGTGCCCTATCAGTCCCCTGGGATTCCCACCCAGGTATGCTGCTACTAATGCCAGGATATTCATTCCAGACCGCTCCATCGGACCTCACGGCCCGACTTCTCAGCAATCCGGACGCCTCCTTACTCAACGAGCTTTCGCTCTGGATGGGTATCGGAAACCAGTTTAGTCCCGTCAATTTATGATAACTGCTCCCTCGGCTGGTCCGCTTTTACGCGTTGCTTAGAGGGTGGCTGCTTCTAAGCCTACCTTCCAGCTGTCTAAGGGAAGAGCTATCTCTCTGATTAACACTTAACTGGTATTTAGGGTCCTTAACCCAACGTACGGTCGTTCCCGTAAGGGCTATCGGGCTTACCCCGGATAAACCCCACTGCGGCTGTCTACAGAGCCTAAGGATTCGGAGTTTGATAAGGAAGAGAAGGGTTTCCCCTCCTGATTTCCTATTCAGTGCTCTACCCCTTAGGTATCCTCGAGCCACGCTGGCCTGATGGCCATTTCAGAAGGAACCCGCTATCTCCCGGTTCGAATGGACTATCACCCCTAGGGCCGAATCACCCGAATGGATATACCAATAACGGTTGAAGTCCTCCACCAACATTCCTGCTGGCTTCGACTTGTTCGGCTCTAGATCACACGGGCTTCGGGTCGCCAGATAGTGACTGGACCCCCATTAAGAGGTCGCCCCTGACGGATTGCTCCGCTGCGGGCTCTTGCTTTCGCTTCGGCTTTCGCCTTGCCACTACCAGGAACTCCCTGGCTCTTGCTTCGAGAAGAACGCCACAACGCTGATGACCCGCTTGGCTTCCAGCCTTGCGACTGGTCGCTTCGGCGGGTTTACTTTAACGCCGTGGCCGCCTGTCCCCATATAGTTTCAGGTTCTTTTGACACCCCTCCCGGGGTCCTTTTCAGCTTTCGATCACTCTACTTATTCGCTATCGGTCTGAGGATGCTATTTAGACTTGGGAGTTAGTACTCCCGCATTCGCGCCTCCAGCCGGGAGACGCTACTCAATCGGTTCACGCCCATGCCCTTCCCCTACGGGACTTTCACCCCCTACGGTGCATCTTTCCAGATGACTTCGGGTCGGTTACGGGCTGTTCCCCCACACATCCGCGCCGCTATTGCTAACGGCGCATTCGTGACGGTCTGACCAGGGTTCAGTCGCCCTTACTACCTGGATCACTCTTGTTTTCTTTTCCTTCCGGTACTTAGATGCTTCAATTCCCGGAGTGCTTCCCGCACAACTTTTAAGGGTCGTGCGTGCGGCCCAATCCTAGGATTAACGCCTGCGTGCGGCTTCCCTAGGCTTATCGCAGCTTGCTACGGGGCTTCGCTAACCTCAGCCAAGCCATCCACTAAATGGGTTGCAACATACCTGTGTTTCTTACTGACTGATTTTACTTCCATTTTGCTTTACTATTTTACTACACAGTTTTTGCTTTCGCTTCTTGCTGCCTGCACTTCATACTCATAACCTATCCTGCAAAGAGCAGGATAGCGCTAATATCATTAGGTAACCCTAATTACTATTCACATAGTTTTTTAAAGATATTCCCAAGCCCCTATACCGTAAAATCAAGGTTTTTTCCGGCTTTTTTCAGTTTTAAACACTTTTGAACACGTTTTTAAATTGTTTGCGCCAAAAAAGAGGCATGGACAAAGAACAGGAAGTGCTCATGGAATCCGGGAAACGAAGGCTTATGGCACCTTCGAAAGGCATGGACAGGCATGCCGAGCGCGGGCACATGAGAGTCGAGGCCCTTTCCAGGCTGAATGCCCGGCAGTATGCCACGCTTTGCGACGAAATGGGCATAACGCCGGAGGACGGCGAGCTTTACAAAGAGGGCATCGCAGCCCTAAACCACGAAAAGGAACAGAACGAAATGACAGAGCTTGTTGAGAAGCAGCGCGAGTTTGAGAGGACGATTGCAACGAAGATTCCAAAAGAAAGGTATGCGGCGTTCCTTGCCCAGGCCGCAAAGGAAAAAATCAATGCACATGACCTGTGTTCCGGCACGATACATAAAAGGAGCCTGCTGTTCAAGTTCTTCCCAGAGGATTTTGCGCCAGGCAAGCCCAGGGACATAAGGTTCACTGGACAGCGCGACGTTGGAATCATGTTCAGGGAAGTATCTGATTATGCGGAAGGGAAAGCCAAGGGGCGCGGACAAAGAAGTATGAAATCGGTTTAGGCAAAAGTGCTTTTCACTTTTTCAAGATAGCGCGGTATCTGGAAACCGTTATTAAATCCCGAAAGCTCGGCCTCCAGATACGGCATTGTTCCAAGCGAGAACGAATTCTTCGAAAAAAGCGCCGCAAGCATGGATATCGAGCTTTCGGAGGTGCCGTTGCATTTTGACACTATCAGGTTGACCAGCCTGCACAGGACATCCACGTCTGCTTGTGTTATGACTTCCGATTCAGGCAGCGCGCGCCTGGCGCCCCACTGGCTGTTCATGTTATGCATCTTGCCTGATATGAATCTGTTGAAAAGGAAAAGGCCGTAATGGGAATGCGCGCTGCCGATTGACGAAAGCATGCGCTCAATATGGTCCAGGTGATTGAGTTCGAAGCTGTTTGTGTCAACCGCATCCGAAAAATAGCAAAACAGGCATTTGCGCTGTTCAGGCTTACGGGAGCTTATATCTGAGATTATTGAGCAGTATTTGTCGAACCATTGCCTGGTGCCCTTTGCGCCCGCAATCCTGAGCGCTCCCCTGACAAGGTACGCAGCGGATTCGTATGAGCATCCTTTTTTCAGGCATTTCCTGAGCTCTTCCACCTTGCCATTTACGTGGTCATCATAGAAATAGATGCTCGTTGGCCTGCGGGCAGCTTTTGCTCTGTTTTGGACGAAACTTAGGGGGGCTAGACTGGGCATGTTATTATTACTCTTTAAGTATTTAAATTCTTTTCGTATGACAGCGAAGCATGTTTAAAAAGCTTGTTTTAGTGTCGGTAGCCCTTATCCCCAAGGGCAGCGTTTCGACGTACGGGGACATTGCCGGGTCTATCGGAAACCCTGGGCTGGCAAGGGCCGTGGGAAACGCCCTTCATGGAAACCCGTATCCCAAAAAGGTGCCGTGCCACCGCGTTGTGCATTCGGACGGCTCCCTGGCCCGTAATTTCGCGTTTGGCGGCAAAAAACGCCAAATGGAAATGCTGGAAAAGGAGGGCGTGCCGTTCATGGGAAACGGAAAAGTCGACATGAAAAGGGCGCAAAGGCACTTTTATAAACCGTTTATTGCCAAAATGCACATATGACAAACGGTGAGAAGCTCGCAAAGACCAAGGCTGAAGCACAACAGCAGAAGCCTGTTGAGATAAAGCCAACAACCGTTGCGCAGAGCACAAACCTCAGCCAGACAAACATAAACCTCATTCAAGTACTCAAGGAAACGTCAAAGACCGAGCTGGAGGTTATCCGCGCAATAACAAAGGTGCCGCTCTGGAACATGATGTTAAAGGAAATGTCAGGCCTCGGACTGGTGACAAGCGCCTTCACGGGACCGAAGAAATACAATGAGATTCTGAAGGAATCCGACCACGTCCAAGAATTATACAAGAACTTCGCGAACGATTTGCTTTATTTGAACAAGTACCTCATAGAGTCCCGCTCCGGAAAAATTAAGTTGGACGGCGAGGAACTTTCCAAGAGGATGGAGAACTATTTCAACTCATACAATGCATATACCGAAGGGCTTTTGAAAATAAGGGAAAGGGTTGAGGCATATACGATAAACACCAAGAGCGATTATGCCCTGGCTGCTGTTGACGCTGCGCTAACCCTTTCCACTGTTATCGGCGTCGGAGCCCTTGTCGGCGCAGGCGCAAAGGCGGTCGGCGGCCTTGCGCTGAAGGAAGGCGCGGAGATAAGCGCAAAGGCGCTTGCCAAGGAAGCCGCAAAGAACGCATTCAAGAGCGCAATCAACAGGAACGCATTTGCGATAAACGTGTTCGCATCTTCCGCAACCGCAGGGGTTGAGGTATGGAACCAGAGCGAAATGAACGACGCCATAAGGAAGTTTGAGGCAAACCCGCGCGAAGGCATAAACAGCATGGACAAGTTCCTTTCAGGAGTGGAATCCAGCGTGGCAAATGCCGGCAACAAAAACAAGGAAGAGATAATGAAGATGATAAAGGAGGAGCATATTCACCTTGATGAGATGAAAGCCAAGCTCGACGAACCGGGCCACAAGATAGAGTTTGTGGACGCTGCCAAGATGTTCGCCACGACTTTCGCAGTGTCCATGCTCATCGAGACCGGCCTCGGCGCGGCCAAGACGGTGAAGGGCGTATTCAAGGCAAAGGCGCCAAGGGCCAAGGTTGAGGTTGCAAAGACCGAGACCAAAATTGAAAGGGCTCCTGAAGAAGCCGCCAAGGAGACAAAGGCTAAAATAACGGCAAAGGAGCATAGCGACCAGATCAGGTCCGAGTTCGACAGGAAATCCAAGGAGACTGAGGCAGGGCAACTGCACCAGTATCTAACCAATACCACGATGCCGGCAGAAGCCCTTGCCAAGTTCCAGGAAGGGAAGTTTGGAAAGGCGCTGGCTGAGGTCGGCGAGAATTACTCCGGAAAAATCGGCGAAGTTGGAATAGGACAAGCAGCCTTGACCAAAGGCGTGTCAATTGATTTCAAACTAATAATTCTGGACATGAAGAATACCTGGTTCTTTGGCGGCATGGGCAAGCAGAACGCCGACGTCGCAATAAATATATACCTAAGAACGCTCAGGGAAACCGCAAAGCAGTACGACGTCACCATAAGCATGGCCAAGGGTTCGGACGAGGTGTATGTTTTTCTGGCAAAGGACCAGAACCCAAAGCTTTTCTTAGACACTGTCAAGGAAAGGCTGGATGCGCTGGTTAGCAGGGTTGAGGTAATCGGGGCCAGTGCCGCGGAAAAGACGAAGATAACGTCGAACCTCGGCAAGATAGGCTACGAGACAAAGGATGTGATGATGTCGCTCAACAGCAATCCCAAGGGGGAGGTCTCGTACTCGATGCAGGTAAGCGTCAAGCAGGAGGGCAAGACTGTCGTCAAGAGCGGGCTCAACTTCGATTCGACGATGACTGAGATCGAGCTTGAAACTATGTTTTCAAAGTTGAACAACAAGGAGCTTGAGGTTGACGTGCGCTCCTTCATATCAAGGTTCGACGCCATGAAAGGCGAGAAGGTTATGGAAATAGACAAATCCCAATACGTAACCCAGGCAAGGCTTTCCTTTGACAAGAACACCATGGGGGCACTCAGCGAGCTGACCGACAAGCTTGGCAAGGGCAAGATGCAGGTGGAGTCTGGGGAGATAGGCCCCAGTGTGCTCAACCTGCTCAGCTATCCAGTTGTGAATAGAGTCGAATACGCGTATTACTCCGCGCTGATGAAGGCAATCAAGGACAACAACATAATCATAGGAAGGGAAAAGGATGCAGGGCCGCTGTCATACGCATTCAAGACAAGGGACGGCTCTGCGATAGACGCAAAGAAGATAGAGAAGGCGATACTTGAGGCTAGGAAGTCGTTCGAGGCCGAGATGAAAGGCAGGGGTATAGAAGTTTCATCAAAGAACTACAGCGGCACGACCCATGCCGAAGCATCCTCAAAGGTCATGGGAGGGATGTCGCAGGACCAGATAGACCTGGAAAACAAGGGTGTTGTCCTGATGCATCTGAGCCCGTCGTACTGGCGGACGATTATAGCCGACAGCAAGGTAATGGACGTGGTTTTGAGGGGGGAAGGCCTGCCGAGGTCCGTGAGGAACATAAGCGACTTCATGAAATATCTCAAGATGAACAACGTTGAGGTCGACCCAGGAGCGGTGTTTAACGCCGCGGAGCTTCAGAAGGTGAATATAATATGCAAACTACCAGAGATAACAGTAAAAGTAATGTGAATTCAAAGGGTCCTTTCATGGACGGAAATGCGATAATAATAGACAGCGAGAGCAGGCCTTTCGCGATAACTTTCATGAAGAAAGTATATTCCAGCGGGCCTGCCGGCGAGGAAAGGCTTAAGAATATGATTGAGTTTTCCAAGGACTCTGGCGTTATTAGTCATCTCGGAAATGATGCGCAGAGGATAGCCAAGCTGGGCTCAAAGACCCAGATGTCGTGCGGGCTGGCGATGATGCTGTTTGAGGAAATAAAGGCCGGGAATAAAAGAGATGTGGGCATGCTTATCAAGTTCCTGGAGTCCATAGCCGAAGGAACCGTCAAGGATTTCGTGACTGACGCCGCCAGGAAGATAATGCTGATGGATAAGTTCGGCTACGATGAAAGGGAGGCGGTCACAAAGCTTCTCATGAAGGCGGTTGAAAACGTTGAAGACGAAACGGGCGCGGCATATGCGTTCGGGCTTGCGATAAGGTATTTTGACCTTAACCTCGCGTTTTCGGCAGAGCGGTTTGCGGAAAAAGGAAGGAAGGAAGGCCGCCTGAAGCAAATATCAAAATGCTCTAGTGACCTCGACTACTGGTAAAAAATAAAAAAAGTGTTGGTGAGTCAGTCCCTCACGCCTTCCGGCATCACCCTGAATATGGCCTCTCCTTCCGGCAGGTTCGGGCTGTCCACCATCCTCGCAATCCTCTTGCTCTCCTTGCCCTTCCTTAAGTAAATCCTGTATGTCGCGGCATGGGCTATTATGTGGCCCCCTATCGGCGTCGTCGGGTCGCCGAACAGTATGGCCGGGTTGTCCATGACCTGGTTGGTAAAATACACCGCAAGGTTAAACCTGTCTGACAGCCTCTGGAGCAAGTGGATGTGCTTATTCAGCCTTTGCTGCCTCTCGCCAAGCGCCCCTCTTCCAATATAATCTGCCCTGAATTGGCTTGTCAAAGAGTCTATCACTATCAGCTTGACGTTTTCCTTCTCTAGTATGTTCTCAAGCTTGTCAACAATCAGCACCTGGTGGTCGCTGTTCTCAGCCCTCATCACCAGTATGTTGCCCAGCGCCTCCTTTGGGTCCATCTTCGCGGCCTCTGCCATCTGCTTTATCCTGTCAGGACGGAACGTGCCTTCGGTGTCTATGAATACGGCCTTTCCTTCAAGCCCGCCTTTGTCCTTTGGCAGCTGAACGTTCAGCGAAAGTTGAAAACCTACTTGGCTTTTTCCGCTTGAGAATTTTCCATAACATTCGGTCAAAGCCTGGGTTTCAACCCCTCCCCCCATAAGGTCATCAAGGTTCTTTGACCCTGTTGTTATCCTTCCTATATTTTTCCTTCTTTCAAGTATGTCCCATCCTGTTGAATATTCCAAAGTGATGGAATCCTTGGCCTTGTTGATTATTTTTCCAGCGGCGTCAAGCGAGATGTCAGCCACTTCGGATAATTCCGCAGGTATGGCGGCGGCTATGGTGGTCATGTCGCCGTATCCAGCCGCCCTTAGCTTCTCTGCCGTGGCCTCCCCGACTCCGGGGAGGTCCTCAAGGTCCTTCGGGATGCTTGGCTCATTGAGTTTTGACATGGTCATCGCCCCTTGGCTCGTTCGGGAACGCCAGTAGCCTCAGCTCCCCTATTTTTAGAGTATAGAATTCCCTTCCGTTCTTGCTTACGGACTTCCACATCGCGCCCACAGAGCGGTATGCCTTGCTTCCGTCCTGGTTGGTTTCCGGCTGGACTATCCTCAAGTCCGGCCTCCTGCCCTTCCGCTGTTCTGCGGTGTCCTGCTGTTCGGGCTTCTTGCCTGCGCTAACCTCCTCGTATTCCTCGAGGTCCTTCACGTCTTCTCCTACAATTTCTTCCATGTTTTTCCTCTCCGGGTCTTCCCCTCGGCCCAAAGGGTTGCGGCTCTTCGCCCCAACAATATGGCTTGCTGTCGGGCTGTTTAAAAACGTTGGGAGACCCCGTTGCCAAGGGTTAAAAACCGCTTTCAGTTCCCGTATATGCAGCTGAAAAATGAGTCGGTAAATGGCTTGGCTGATGCTCCCAAGGACTGGAACATCATTTCCTTGGATTCTGCAAGATTGACAAGGTCGCTTGTGTTGGGGATGTTTGGCCAGAACGAATAGCCGAGGTTGTCTGCCGTCCATTCCCTTTCCTTGACTATTGGGCTGGGGCCCATGAAAGCCAATGCAAAGCATGTTGCAATCCTGTGCCTGGCGCTTTTTCCCCCGGCAGTGGGATTTTCCTTTGCCGCATATGTGAATGCGTTGATGCCGCTGTAATTCAGCTTTTCCGCATCAGCCCCGTTCTGCATAAGGAAGCGGCACATTTTCGGATTAGAGTCAAAAGCTGCATACATCAACGGGGTCATGTTGAGCCCAGGGTCTATTCCGTTGACATCAGCGCCTGCCCTGATGGCAAGCCCAGCCTTCCTTTCATCTCCCATTATCACTGCCTTTTTCAGCATTTCAAAAAGTTCGTGCTTCCTTCTTGCCTCCAGCGCTTCCGGCTTTTCCTCCACCTTCGGCTGCCTTTTGCTGAATAGCCTTTTCTTTATTGTTGTAAACGCATGCCTTATCTTGCCCTTGCTCTTTTCCATTATGTGGTTTGTGCGGCAAAGGTGTTAAAAATCATCCTGCGAGGCACTCGCCGAAGGATTTTGTGAAGCCAGGCGCCATCTCATTTCCGACTATTGATTCAATCAATTTAGCTGCAAGGAAATTCAGGACTTCGGTGTCTTCGGCATGTACGGCCCATTGTATGGCTGTCCATCCGTCGTTCTTTTTTCTCATGGTAATTAATTTCCCTGCGCTTCCGCCTGCTTCTGCGTATTTTTCCAGCAAAAAGGCGCAGGTTCCGATGTGTTCGTTGAATGCGGCCTCGATTAAGGCCGTCTCGCCGTCTTTGCTCCTTGCGGAGATGAATTCCCTTATTTTTCTTTTGTCATTCCCGACTGATTCTGCGTATTCTTGTATCAGCAGGGCGCAGGTCTTTGCATATCCGTTGAATGCCGCCCAAACCAGGGCTGTCTTGCCGTCTTTTGCCTTTGCTGCGATGAACTCCTTTATGTTTCCGCCTGATTTCTTATATTCTTCAATAAGCAGGGCGCAAGTTTCAGTGCGCCCCTGCACCGCGGCCTCGTGCAGGGCCGTCCAGCCCTTGTCATCTTTTGTAGCGACATCCGCGCCGGCCTTGATAAGCTTCCTTATCTCTCTATTTTCCCCTTTTTCGGCTGAAAAAAGAAGGCTGCGGTTAAGGCTCTCCTGCTCCCGTTGCCGCATCATGCTGAAAAAATTCTCTGGCTTCGGCTTGTGGAACGGCGCTTTTTTCGCCTTGACAGCGGTTTTCGTTGTCCTGCCTTTCCTTTCCTGCATGCCTTTATTGTGCGGCGAAGGTGTTAAAAATCATCCTGCAACGCACTCGCCGAACGGTTTCATAAACGCATTTCCAGTTATGCCCGCAAGCCATTCCATGTGCTTGAGGAATGCAGCCGTTTCCTTCCTTTCCATTAGTTTGGCCCACATAAAAGAAGTCCTTTTCGGGAAGAGCTCGTCTTTTTGATTTAAATCTGCGCCTTTTTCAACCAACAGCATGCATACGTCAGTATATCCTTCCCGTGCGGCATGCATGAGCGCAGTCCTGCCGTTGTTGTCCTTCGCCTCGATGCTTGCGCCTTTTTCAAGCAATAACGCGCAGGTTGGGGTGTGTCCCCAATATGCGGCCCACATGAGCGCAGTCCAGCCGTTATTATTCTTTACCTCGATGCTTGCGCCAACCTTCAGCAGTCTTTCCGCCCTTTTTGTTCTGCCATTTTTAGCAGCATCCAACAGCATGCCATTGAGCTGTTCCTGCTTTTTCTCTGATAATGCCTTCTTTTGGCTTTCTATTATGCCAGCTTTGGGTTTGGCTGGCGCCTTTGCCTGCGCATTCCCTTGGAGCCTCTTTTCCTGCATGCCTCTATTGTGCAGCAACGAGTTTTTAACGTTATTTTAGATTTCCTTGAACTTTGCCTTGCCTGCGCTGCCTTTCATCATCCCTGAAAGCTCGGCAAAAAGGGGCCCTTTTATCCTTACCCTAGGCCTGCTTGACACCTTGCACATCTCAGGCAGGCATGCGCTGAGCCTGTATGTGCCGATTTTCATCGCTATTGTTATTATGTCATTCTTTGTCATGCCGATGAGCGGCCTTAGCACGAACTTGTCTGTTGACGAGTCCAAAAGCGCCAAATTATCCAATGTCTGCGTTGATACCTGGCCTATGCTTTCCCCTGTTGCGAGAACCTGGATTCCAAGCTCATCCGCAATCTTGGACGCTGCGATGTACATCCCTGCCTTCAGCCCCATCTGCCTGAACTCGTTGTCCAGCCTGGACAGCTCCTCCATGATTGCTCCGTTGTCAGCAAAATAGAACTTGCCCCTTATGCGGTATTCCTTTTGGAGATGCTCCCAAATTTTCTTGACCTGCCTTGCGCTTATCTCGTTGCCAAAATGCAGGGCGTCAAGGTGCAGCCCTCTTCTTGCAAGCATGTATGCCGCAACCGGAGAGTCTATGCCGCCTGAGAAAAGCATGAGCGCCCTTCCGCCAGAGCCGTATGGGAGCCCTGTGACGCCCTCAATCCTCTTGAAAAGGCAGAGCGCCTTTTTCTCCTCTATCTCAATGTAGACGATTTCGTCATAGCCCCTTACGCTCATTTTGACGCCTTTTTTGTCAAGCAGCCCTGAAACCTTTATGGCAAGCTCCGTTGAGTTCATGGGATAGGCCTTGAACCTCCTTTTGCCCTCTATCTTGTATTTTTTGGATTTGTCCGCGTTTTTTGCTATGGTTTCCGCGATTTCCTCAGGGGAATTTCCGCACTCGAAGCACACGCAGACGTTGGAGATTCCGAAAATCCTGGAAAGCCCTTCGGATACATCCGTTTCTGACTCAATCTCAACAATGCCGTTTGTCAATGATATTTTTATGTCCGGGAAGGCCGCCATTATGTTGGATTTCAGTATGCGCTCCAGCCTCTTTCTTTCCTTTGGGCCCTTTATTATTGGTTCGGCATACTTGGCGATTAATTTCATAATATTGGGTTTAGGATGCCCATTGTTTTAATCCTTTTGGAATAGACTATTGGGCTGTGCACGCGTTGAAACTGGAAAAGAACCTGCCCGCTTCTTCTTTGCTCAATAACCTATCTCTTACCAAATAAGCCCCAAGAAACCTTCCTGTTGTTTTGGCTTTTCCGAACTGCATGGCCCACGCGAGCGGGGTCCTGCCGTCCTTGTTCCTTGCCTCGATATCTGCTCCGTTTTCAAGCAATAGGGCGCAGGTTTGGATGTGCCCGCCCCCCGCGGCCCAGTGAAGGGCAGTTATCTTGAGGCTATCTGCCGCATTGATAAATTTCCTTGCGTTTCCGCCGGACTTTGCGTATTCCGCCAAGAGAAAGGCGCAGATTTGGATGTACCCGTTCATTGCAGCAAAAATGAACGCTGTATGGCCGGCCCAGCCTCTTGCCTCTATGTCCGCGCCTGCTTTCAAAAGCCGCTTGCATTCATCCAGCCGGTTGTTCCGGGCCGCCTCCAGAAACCCATCGTTGAGCTGATTCTGCTTTTTAGGATTGGGCTTTCTTTTTTCAGATTCTGGCTTGTGGACGAGGTTATTCAGCCTAAGCAAAACTTTGTGAATTTTTGACTCCTTGAGCCTCTGCGCCATGCCTCTTTTATGCGCAAAAGGGATTAAAAGTTGCTCGGGTTGGCCAAAAACATACCCTCAGTGCTCCAGGTTGTCTTCATAGGCCTCTTTCTTTGCGAAGAAAGACCCCTGGGAGAAAGAATCTCTTTGGGGCTTAGCCTCGGCAAACCTGTTTGTCATCATTGGATAAAACAACAAAAGACAAAGGTTATTTTATGCTTATCGGCTTCTTGCCTTCCTCTTTCTTCGCATGCTTTGCCTTCATAGTTATCTCAAGCACGCCGTTGTTGTACTTCGCGTCAATCGTCCCTTCGTCCGGCTCTTCCTCCAAATCAACGACCTTGTAGTACTGCCTTTCAGACGTTTTGACCTTTATCTCAATCTTGTCCTTGCCGACAATCGCCAGCTTTATGTCCTCTTTTTTGACTCCCGGCATCTCGGCAACCACCCGTATGGTGTCTTTATCAGCTATGACATCAGTGAACGGGACCCTCTCGTTTCCCTTTTCCTCTTTCGGCGCTTCCTCAAACGGCTTTGCCTGCTTGACGTTCCCGAATTCCTCTATGATGGGCTTGCCGTCAGGCCCAATCTTTATGCTTACGCCGTAAACCTTTGCGTTGGGACCTGGCTTCATGCCCCTCATGCGCTCAAAGTCCTCCATCATCTCCTTTTCCATGCCTGCGAAGATGGAGCTGAAGTCTGAAAAGAATGCGTCGCTAAACCCAAACCCGAACGGCCTCCTCTTTTTTGCGTCTGCCATGCCAACCACCAATAGGCAAATGCGGCAAAAGGGATTTAAGCCTTTTGCAGACCCCGGCCCAACCTCATTTTTAAACATATACGGACACAATAAACCCATGGCAAGGAAGGTCATGAAGGGCCTGTTTCCGCTGGTCCACAGGCAGCTTTCAGCAGAAACCGCGCTGATGCTTTGCAGGAGCGGCATAGTCTTCGAGCCGATTGGCTCAAAGGTTTTTGATGTGATGAAGAGATTGGAAAAGGCGAAATACGACAAAAGGCAGGCGCGTAGCCTGACTAGGGGCTTGGAGCCATGGCAGGCAGAAAGGATAATGGAAGGCCTGGACGCAAGGAAAAGGTGGATTGGCCGCGCGAAAAAGGTGAGTGAAAGCGTTAACAGGGCCTTGGACAGTATCACTAAGGGCCTGAACGAAGACGACCTCAAACTGCCTGTGAAGTTCATCACGATGACCGAAAGGTGCAACAGGCATTGCCTGCACTGCATGGTGTCAGCAGACATGAAAGGGACGGTCATGCCGTTCAATGACTTTGAAAGGTACATCAACGGCCTTGTGAGGCTAAGCCCGGACACGGTAATGACAGGCGCAGGGGAGCAGTTCCTTTACGACGACAGCGGAAAGGACCTTGGCGACGTCGTCAAAATCATGCTGGAAAGATGCAAGTACGTGTTCATAAGGATAGTGACGTCGGGTATAGAGATGGGCAACGGTAACTCTCCATGGGCAAGGGCCGCGCACAAGCTTGCAAACCTGGGCGAAATGGGCAAGGAAAGGGTGTCATTATCACTGAGCGTGAGGAGCTTCGCGAACCGCAGGATGAAGGCGGCAAGTGAAACGCTTAAGTTTTTCATTGAAAACGGCATGCGCGTGTTCCCCAACCTTGAAGGCATCACGTGCCACAAAGGCGATGACGGAAAGTTCCACGGCAGCCTGGAAGAACGGGACATGATGGTGAACGACCTGCTTGCCGGCTTCGGCATTGGCAGGCTGGAAAACATACGGACCAGCGTCGGATGCGACCCGGTTTTCGCATACATGGGCAACATGGTCGCGAATTACGGGCGCATTATAAACAACATAAAAGGGTATTTCGGCAAGGAGAAGGCCGGAAAAATCATCATACGCAGCTGGGACAACTGCAGCGGCTCATTGGGGGACGCATGCAAAAGGAAGTGGTTAGGGCTTATGCCTGACGGAATCGTGACCCCGGGATGCTGCAGCTACTCATTCCCGTTCATGAGGCTCGGTTCAATGAAGGATGCCACGCTGGAGGACAGG
>JBGQMY010000008.1:0-43389 GCA_041500865.1 Candidatus Micrarchaeia archaeon
CTGCTATTACGACTACGATAAAATTGCCATCAGAGACTATAATCCTGACATGTGCGACAAAATCAGCAACCTAAGCAGGAAGGACGGCTGCTATTACGACTACGATAAAATTGCCATCAGAGACTATAATAATCCTGACATGTGCGACAAAATCAGCAACCTAAGCAGGAAGGACGGCTGCTACTACGGAATTGCCATTGATTCTCACAACTCCAGCATATGCGATAATATCGGAGACTCAAGCACAAAAAGCGACTGCCTTCTATGGTTCAAGTGATGCTGCCTTTCCTGCATGCCTCCATTGTGGGCAAAAAGGGTTAAAAATCAGGATGAAACGCATTCCCTGAACTGCGCCAGGAATGAGTCTGACGCTTCTACGCCCAGCGTGTCATAAAGCAGCGGCGTTACCTTGAAAAGCTGCGTAATTTCTTTGTGCCCGTTGAGTGCGGCAAAATACTTGGCTGTGTCGCCGGCGTAGTCAGCCATGGCAACCAACTCCCTTGCCTTGCCGCCAGCCTTTGCATATTCATTTACCAGAAAGACGCATGTTTTTGTGTGTCCATGAATTGCGGCCTCGTGCAAGGCAGTCCTGCCCCTGCGGTCCTTTGCGGCAATCAGCCTATTTACGTCGCCGCCGGATTCCGCGCATTTCCGTATTATCATGGCGCATACTTTGGTATGCGCGCAAATTGCGGCGTTGTGCAGGGCCGTGTATCCGTCCCTGTCCTTTGCAGCGATATCCGCGCCGTTTTCAAGCAGCAGCTTGCAGATTTTGGCGTATCCGTTCCATGCGGCTGACATCAGCGGCGTCTTGCTGCTGCTGTTGCTCCTTATGTTTACGTCCGCGCCTTTTCCAATCAGCAGGGCGCAGGCTTGGGCATGCCCATTTGCTACAGCATACATCAGTACAGGCGCGTCGGAATCAAACATTGCGTTTAAGTCTGCGCCGACCTTGAGCAGCCGCTCAACTCTTTTTGTCCTGCCTTGGGCAGCAGCATCTATTAGCATGTTGTCGAGCCGCACCTGCTTTTCCGGGCTGATGGCCCGTTTCTCTGTGGATAGTTTCTTCTCGGCCAGGTGTGGCTTTTGTGATTTTTTTGTCTTGGGGATTATGAGCCGCTGCGCCATGCCTTTATTGTGCGGCAAAGGTGTTAAAAATAAAGCTCACGCGAGCATGTTCTTGACGTAAAGGAAATCCTTGATGAAAAACGGGCAGAACGCATCCCTGTCCTTTGATATCATCTTTTCAAGCTCGGGAATTGAAACCCATCTTGCCTCAGAAAGCTCATCGTTCAGTTTAACATCGCCGCTGAAATCGCCAATGAAAATGCCGGTAAAATATTTCAGCGCAACGCCGTTTGCCTTAAGTTCGTTGAACACTTTTTTCATCATGCTCAATTTGCAGCTTATGCCAAGCTCTTCCATAAGCTCGCGCCTTGCCGCATCCTCATAGCTTTCGCCTGCCGCAACATTGCCGCATGCCGAAAGGTCGTAACGTCCTGGAAAAGTCCTCTTGTTCATTGCGCGCTTTGCAATCAGGATTTTTTTGCCGTCGCGTATGAAAACCGCTACGTTCCTGGACACCAGGCCCTTGGCAATCTTGTCTTCCTTTGTGCTGGCGCCGATTACGTTATCGTCCATGTCAACAATGTCCAGCATCTCTGATTCTGCCATGTCATCTCCCTTTGCGGAAGGGAATAAAAATCAGGCTGCAACGCATTCCCTGAAAGCTGAAAGGAACGAGCCGAAGCTTTCCTTTCCCATCCAATCCTGCAACAGCGGAATGGAATCAAGCAACTGCATGGTGTCTTGGTACCACCAGGATGCGGCAAGAAACCTGGGCGTCCTGTGTTCATTGTCCTCTGCGGCAATCAGTTCCCTTATGTCTTTGCCGGATTTTGCATATTCCTCTATTAGCAGGATGCAGTTTTCATTGTGCCCCCGTTGTGCGGCAAAGTGCAAGGCTGTATTTCCTACAACATTCTTTGAGGCGATTTCTGCGCCGGCCCTGACGAGCTGCCTTAGTTTCTCTGTGTTATTTCCGATAATAGCGGCTTGCTGGAGTCTGTTGTTGAGCGCCTCCTGTTTATCTGCGGATGATGCCAGGGCCTCGCTCGGCATTATGTCTGCTGTCTGTTTCGGTTTCTTTGCCTGCGCATGCCTTTGGGGCGCCTTCCTTTCCTGCATGCCGCCATTGTGTGCAAAAGGGGTTAAAAACAGCACAGCAGCGCCGCTGCCCACGTCAAAACGGTAATATTTATAAATACAACGAGCATAAATTATAGTTGGTGGTAGAATGGGATTAATGGACTGGTTGAATTCATTTTTGGGAAGGAAGGATACAAACGAAATCAAGCTTGAGCCTGACGACGTCAAGGAGTTCGAAAAGAACGAGGATGTTGAGAAGGATCTCGAAGGAGAGGCCAGGGAACCTCCAAAGGAGGAGCCCCAAGAGGACGTCATCGTCCCGGTAAAGGCCGTCGCAAAGGCAAGGGCAAGGGCAAAGAAAAAATCAAAAAAGAGAAAGAGGTAAATGCTGATTGGAATAGTGGGCAAGCCCAACTCGGGCAAGTCGACGTTCTTCTCGGCAGCTACCCATATAGACGTAAAGATAGCCAATTATCCCTTCACCACCATAGAGCCCAATAGGGGGGTAGGATACCTGAGGAAGGCCTGCCCTTGCTTAGAGTTACACACGAAATGCAGCCCGCAGGACTCGGTATGCATAAACGGCGTGAGGCTCATACCGGTGCAGCTGCTTGACGTGGCCGGCATAGTCCCGGATGCGCACGCCGGCAAGGGGCTCGGCCTGCAGTTCCTCGACGACATCAGGCAGGCCGACGGAATCATAATTGTGGTTGACGCATCTGGGCAAAGCGACCTTGAGGGAAACCCCGGTGACTGCGATCCCTCAAAGGAGGTTGAGCTTGTTGAAACCGAGCTCAGGGAATGGATAAAGGGCATAATCTTCAGGAACAGGAAGGACTACGAGAACAGGGACATCTCAAAGCTGATGGAAATACTTTCCTCGCTTAACATTGACCCGGAAAGGATGCTGCGCGCGGCAGAAAGCGCGGGCATAGACAAGGAAAAGGTCAGGATGGACGAAAAAATCGCGGCTGCGCTTGCGGAGCAAATCGTAAAGGACAAGCCGATACTCGTTTTCGGGAATAAATCAGACAAGGGAAGAAAGGGGATAGTCTGCTCCAGGCCCGTAATCTACGGCTCAGGGGCATACGAGCTTGCGCTCGTCAAGGCGGCAAAGGCGGGCGTGATAAGCTACACGCCCGGCGATTCCGCATTCGCGGTCAACGGAGGCACGGAAGAGCAGAGGGCGGCGCTTGCCAGGATAAAGGAATTCATGGATGCGAACAACGGAACCGGCATAACCAGGGCGCTCAATGCGATGGCCTTCGAGCTCCTTGGGTACATAACCGCCTATCCGGTGGAAGACGAGGCAAAATGGACGGACAGGAAAGGTAATGTCTTGCCTAACGTGAAGCTGATTGAGAAGGGAAAGACCGCGCACGACTTGGCTGCAACGGTCCACACCGACATAGCGAACAACATGCTTTACGCGATAGACGCACGGAAGAGGATGAAGGTCGCGAAGGATTACATTATTAAAGACCTAGATGTAATCAAAATCGTCTCAACGGCAAAAAAATGAGGTTTTACCATGGATTTAAAGAACATTGTGGTTTTGGCGCTGCTGGCGTCGTTCGCGCTGAGCCTGGGGTGCATAGGCGAAGAAACCAAGGGCGGGGCGGCAAGCCCGATTGACGCGTTCAATGCGAGCATCAACAGGTACATCGGGCTGGTCAGGGGCGCAGGCGACTACTCGGAAAGCATAACGATGGAAATATCCAACAGGACGTCAATAGTCAACGTTTCAAGGCACGGGAGCGACAATGCCGTCTCATTGGGGTCTGATTTTTACACATGGAGCGCAGTGGTGAAGAACAATACGACATTCCTTTGCCTGAGATTCGGGAACGACATGGAATGCACAAACGACAACGCCACTCTTGCAGGGACTCCGGCAAGCATAGTGGCGAGCCTGGAATCCGTGCTGTTTTCAAGGGCGCAGGCGAGCCAAATCTCGACAAAATACAACAGTTTGCTGAGGCATGGCTCGCTCAACGTGCTGAATTTCACGAACAGCAGCGACTCATACGCCTTTGACGTGAACTATTCGCTCAAGGATTTGACCGGTGCGGAGCTTGCAAGCCTCTACCTCTCGCCGACGTCGCCCGAGGTGGGCGTAAGCACATTCAGCGAAAGGCTGGCGTTCAGGAAATCGGACGGCATGAAAGTCGTTGACAACCTGGACTACGGTTACGCGGGGCGGAGCTATCACGAAACCAACGGCGTCACGGCGTTCTCGCAGTCTTCGGAGGCCATATCCGAGCCAATGCCGGTCAACGACACCATGTTCAGGGCGCTTTTCGCCTCGTTCTCCCAGTTCTGGACAAAGTACAACAACATAACGTCGGAAAGCGGCCTCATGGAGCTGATAATAGGATACCACATGCCGGAACTGTGCGCCAGGGCGTCAAACTTCTCCAGCTGCATAGACGCTTACACGGCAATGGCAAAGGACGCAAACGCATGCCCCCTGCTTTCAGGCGGAGACAAGGACCAATGCTGGTACTTTTTCGGGAAATTGGTAGACAATAAGGACGCATCATACTGCGCAAACATAGCGAACGGGGCGCTGAAGGCCGATTGCCTGAAGAACGAGACTGTTTCCGCAAATTTGACAGTGCCCGGGAATGCGACTGCGCTCAATGAAAGCGCCGGGGTTCCTGCAAACGTGACTAACGGGACGATGGGCAATTACACGGCGTATGACTGAGAATTCACTTTCTTTTCTTTGCTTTTGCCTTCTTCTTAGGAGACAGTTTGGCGGATTTCTTTGCTGCCTTTGACTTGGCGACCACCTTGCCCCTGTCATGCCTTGGCTGGAAGCTTGGCTTCGGGGCATGCGGCGCATGGGGAATGGCTGCGGCCTTTGCCGGCCTGCCGAAATACCTGTCCAAAACCCCGCTTTCAATCAGCTCCAGCGTGTTGCTGCATGACGGGCACTTGAACACCAAATCAGCAGCGTCGTTGAACGCGAAGCTTGTGCCTATCCCGCATTGTGGGCAATAATAATGCTCCTCTTCTATGAGGTATGCGTACTTTATCCTTGCGTCCTGGTTCCTGAGCGTGTTGTTAACCCAGTCCCTGAACTTCTTCATGTCAACGGACCAGTTGTAGTAATACCAGCCTGTGTCCTCGTTCTTGGTTCTGTCATAGAAGGCTATGCCTATCTCGTTGAGCCTGTTGAGAACCGAACGCACATCGCTGACCTTTAGCCTGAGGAGGCCCGCTATCTTCTCGTCTTCCGTCTCCTTGCCTAGAAGCTTGAGGATGTCTATGGCGTTCTCCCCTGCGCAGCTTATGAGTTCCTTTCTCACGGCGTCGTTGGCCAGGAACGGGCCTATTCCCTCTGTCCTTTTGGGCATCATGTTTCACCGCGAATTAAACTATATGCTATTACGGTGCAAACATTATATAAAGCTTATGGGCTTGCGACGCACTCGCTAAACGCCGAAAGGAACGAGCTGAACGCTGCCTTGCCTATTGATTTCTGCATGGATTCCATAAATCCTAGGAATCCGCATATTTCCTTGTATTCTGGGGGCGTGCGGCGCATCATGGGCGCGGCTTGTTCGGCAATTGCGAGCGCGGTTTTGCCGTTTTTGTTCATCGCTCCAACGTCTGCGCCTTTTCTGACCAACAAGGCGCAGGTTTTTCTCTGCCTATGCATTGCCGCATACATAAGCGCAGTGTTGCCTGCCTTGTCAGTTTCGTCTATGATTGCCCCTTTATTTATAAGAAGCTTGCATGCGCCAATGCGCCCGTTCGCTGCGGCAACCATAAGCACAGCAATGCCGCATTTGTTATCCATATTGATGCTTGCGCCTGCATCCAGCAGGCGGCCAATGGCCGTTATCCAGCCGTCCTTGGCGGCTTTAAGGAGCGCTTCGTCCAGTCTTCTTCCTGCAAAAACCCTTTTTAGCGATTTTGCGGCGGACGCCAGCGCCTGCCTTGTGCGCTGCCGCAGCTTTTTCGGTTTGCTGGCTTCCTTCTGGCGCTGCTCCATGCTCCTATTGTGCGGCAAAGCAATTAAAAACACCGGTTGCGATGCCAATCCATGGCTGCCTTGGACCTTGCTGCCGGCTTGGCCCTGATGTTCCTCCTTTCGTTCCTGCCAGGCGTGCACATCGCGCTTGTGCTGAGCCTTGTCAACAGCATGCTGTCCCCTGAGGCGCTCATGCTGATGTACGGCTCGTTCTCCGCGCTTGTCATAATACAGACCGTGATTTACGCGTATGCGCCTGGCGAGGCTGCCATATCGCTGCCGCTGGTCCACAGGTTCCTGAACCAGGGCAGGCTCAAGGAATACGTCTTCTGCTGGCTTGCTGCCGGATTCATCGGATTAATCCTTTCGCTGGCCATACCCGGAGACTATGTCAAGGCTGCCGCAACGCTGCTCAAGCCCGTCTCATTCTACCTTGTGCTGCTTGTCCTTTTCCTGAACCTCGCGTTCAACAGGCGCATGGGGTGGGTTTTGGGATTATTGCTTTCGGGCGCAATCGGCTATATCGGCATATCATGGCATATGGACAACCCGTTCATGCCGATATTTACGGGACTTTTCGCGCTGCCGTTCCTTGTTGGCGGGATGTCAGGAAGGACTGATAACCCCATCCGGCCGGCGCCTTACCGCATGCCGGACGCAAAAGAGACGCTGAAAGGCGCTGTGCTCGGCGTGCTGCTTGCCCTTGCCTCGTTTGGCATACCGGCCGTAGGGGCCCCTTCCGCAATGGGCGCGTTCGCGTACCCGCTGCTGAAGGACGTTTCCATGCTGTCTTTCTTCTCTTCGTTTTCTGCGTCGCAGTATTTCATGAGCTTCGCTGGCTCTGAGGCAGGCGCCCCGAGGGTGAGCGCAACGATACAGATTGGAAATGCCGCGAAAGGCAATGAGCTGTGGTTCGTGATGGGGTACGTCGCAGGCGCCTTGCTTGTCATTGCGGTTGCGGAGCCGATATACAAAAGCATCAGCAGGAGCAGGGCAGGATATGCATTGGCTGCGGCAGCCATATCGCTCGCTGTTGCTGCCATGTTCGGCATTGAGGGCATTGCGCTGATGCTTGCCTCCTACATTGTAGGAAGCAAATTTTACGACGAGAAGACGTCGCTTTTAGGGGCCGTCATAATCCCCTACCTTGTTTTTTCGCTGTGATTATGCCGCAGCCTTCATCCGCGCATAGCATATCCTTCTCATTGTCTTCAGAAGGGGCGGCTCCGGGGAGCCTGGCGGCGCCCTTGAAATCCTCAGCCGGTTGGTGCCCGGCACATAGGGGCTCTCTGATGAATTTTTCAAGAATACTGTAAGCATGTCTTTGTCCGGCATGAAGCCTTCCTCTGCAAGCTTCCGCCCAACGTCAAGCCCTGCAAGATAGCGTTTTGCCGAGTATCCTGCAAGAACGGGCTTTGCCAGTATTTTTTCAATCACTTCCTTCTTGGACAGCCCGGCAAGCCGCCCCAGCCGTGTGCGTTCCCTGATGACGCGGGAATGGTCAAGGCTGGCAAATTGGGGTGACGCGAGGATTGCATGCTTCACTGCCTGTTCGTCGCCGTAGACTGCAGTCGCTTCCCTGACAACACGGGCATGGTCGTAGTTGGTGAATGAGGGGCACTTCAGGATTATTGACTTTATAGTGCCCTCATTGCCGTAGACTTTGGCCGCTTCCCTGACAACACGGGCATGGTCAAGGCCTGCGAATTGGGGATGCCTGAGGATTGCCTGCTTCACTGCCTGTTTGTCTCCGTAGACTGCAGCCGCTTCCCTGACAACGCGGGCATGGTCAAGGCTGGCGAATTTGGGCCATTTCAGGATTATTGACGTTACCTTGTCTTTGTCTCCGTATATTTCGGCAGCTTTCCTGATGGCGCGCGCATGGTTTAGGTTGACGAATTGGGGAAACTTGAGTATTGCCTGCTTAACTGCCTGTTCATTTCCGTAGACTGCAGTCGCTTCCCTGATTACGCGGGCATGGTCAAGACCTGCGAACTGCGGATTCTTGAGTATTGCCTGCTTAACTGCCTGTTTGTCTCCGTAGACTTTAACTGCGCCCATTACAACGCGGGCGTGGTTCAGTCCTGCGAATTTTGGCCATTTCAGGATTATTGACCTTACCTTCTTTCCGTTGCCGTAAACTGCAATTGCTTCCCTGATTACGCGGGAATTGTCATAGCCGGCGAATTGGGGATACTTGAGTATTGCTTTCCTGGCTGCGGCCTCGCTACAGCCATAAATGCCTGCGATTTTTGCGATGAGCGCGCGAAACTCCTCTTCTGTCTTTGTCTTGTGGTGGAAGCCGTCATGCTGGAGCAGGAATGCCGCCTCCTTTGCATTAAAGCCTACGGCCACTAGCGCCGCTGTGCTTTGCATATTTTAATTGTGTATGGAAAGGAATAAAAATGGGGCATGTTGACGTTTCCGGCAATCAGAACGGTAAATCATCATTCAGATTGCCGACTTTCTTTGGCTCCCTTATTTCATCAACTTCCTGTTCCGTAAAATTAAACTGCTCTATTGTCAGCTTTGACAGCCCGGAATAGCATGTATTCATGCTCTGTTTGAGGAGGTGCCTTGCAGCGGCCTTCGGATTGCCGCCCATCCTTAGATACCTATAAAGAAGCCTCCTTGGCCCATAGAAATCATAATTAATCGTATTCATGTTAAGCAGCTGGACCCGCTCATCGCTGTTGTGCGGGGAGTCCCAGGGGTACGCCTCGGTTATTTCCTTTGGAGAGCCGTCTTCATTTCCGAAGAATGCGACCATCTCGCCTGGCCTGTACGGGCTTGACTGAATCAGTTCGGCAAGATGCTGCGAAAGGTATGGGTCATCGCCTTCGGCATCCGGCGGAGATTGGAAATGGCCGTTCTGGCTGGAAACCCATGCGCCGTAGCTTATCCTTTCCAGCGCGCCTGCAAGGCCGTGCTCATGCGGGCCGACAGGAAGGCCGATATACTCCATTTTCCTGTTCATCTTCCTTATGTCGGCAAGCGAAAACCTCAATAAATCAACAAACCTATTGTTGAGCGCCTTTTTTGCCATTGTCCTGAACCTCGCAAGGCCCCTTGCCCTGTATTTTTTTGCGGCTTCCCAGATTACAAGCCTGCCTTCCTGGTATTGCTCCTCAAACGGCATGCCTTTCACGTTTTTGTTTCTGGCAAAGTCCCATAAACACCATGAGCAAAGCGCCTCAATCTCCTTGAAGCGCCTTGGCTCTGCCAGCACGTCCTGTATCAGCATATAGTCGGAACACGCGTTTTCGAATGCCTCGCTGTTTGCCATGAACGATATCTCTTCCTGGAAAAGGTGCCTGAATATTGCGTTGTTCGCGTCCTTTTCCTCTTTTGTCATGCGCCTGGGCTCAAATGCTTCCGCGCTTGGGTTTGCGCGCGATATAAATGCGTATCCGCCCTTCCTTTCAATGTTGAATATCCTTCTCAGCACAGGGCCTAGGTTGGCTGCAAGGATGTCCTTGAACGCCCTTACCCTTTTCTCGTGCTCGTGTTTCTGGATTTGCCTTTGTTTTTTGGACGGCTTGCTTTCAGTCATGAACATGCGGTTGAACACGTCGTTTATGTGGTACGAAAACTGGCTGATGAGGCAGTGCTCGTAAAGGAACTCCCTGTCCATCCTTCCGACAAAATGCAGGGCCTTTGCAAGCGCGTATGCAGGCATCTTCTGCGGATAAAACCTTATCTCTTTTCCATCTTTTCCATTTGAGATGAACCTCGGCTCGCCTGCCCAATGCCTGTTGTTGTCCATCTCGTGCTCAAGCATTGACAAGCAGGCCTGGTGCGCCTTCTCGTTGCCAATCTCCCTTGAGATTTCGACGCATTTCTTTAGCTTATCCAGCTTCTCCAGTTTCCTTATCTGCCATGAGCCGCCGTGCCTTTCGAGCACGCGTTCAGCAAATGAAGGGCGGATGGCCTGGGCTGTTTCTGGCATTTTAATTACACTTTTGGTGATTAAAGGCAACAGTTTAAAAGATTAGCCGAACGCATCGGACTTTATCTTTTTCTTGTCCACGCCCCTTGCCACGATTGCGTCGCTGAACGACTTCACCATGGCGACAGGCCCGCAAAGGTAAAACGAATATTCCGCAAACGATGGCCCAAGGCTTTCCATGACTTTGTTGATGTCAATCCTTCCTGTGCCAAACGGCGCGCAAGTGTCTCTCGTGAACCTCAAATCTGCCTTGATTATGCCGGCCGAATGGTATGACACCAGCTCAGAAACATACGGCGCGCCCTCCATTCTGCCGCAGAAATAATAAAGACGGAAATCGCCCTTTATCCTATTTGCGGCGATGTGCCTAATGATGCCCATCATAGGCGTTATCCCTATCCCGCCCGCTATCATGACAACTTTTGTCTCGCCTAAATAGCTGTTGGCCCCAAAAGGACCCATCAGCCCTATCTTGTCATTTACATTAAGGGTATCAACATAGGACGTGAATTTCCCGCCGATTATCTGGATTGCCAGCTCGATGTACGGCCATTCCGGAGGCGATGCGACTGAATAAGCCCTTGTGAGAGTTTTCTCGTCCAGCTTGAAAAGGTTGACGAACTGACCCGGGAGGAACGCAATCGGCTTGCCGTCTTCGGGAAAAAGCCGGAACACCTTTATGTCCCCGGCCCTTTCTATCGACTTTATCACATAGGGCTTTGAGTCCGACATTGGCATCAGAAGGATATCCTGTTATAGGTTTATAACCCTTCAGCTATCGGCGCAACGCAAAAAAGGCAAAGCTTTTTATATCCAATCCTAGATATATCTGATTATGGATATATGCATGCCTAAACACGGGAAGCTCAGCATGGGCCTTGTGCGGAAGGTCATGCGCATGAACCACACCGTCGTCGTGCTTTGGATAATCGGCAGGCACAGCGCCCACGGCTATGCCATAATGAAGGACCTGAATGCCATGGGCATGGGATACATGAAGGCGTCAAGGATATACCCCCTGCTGTCCTCAATGGCAAAGGAGAGGCTCATATCAAGGAGCAAGAAGGGTAGGAAGGTCTGCTACACACTGACGTCAAAGGGCGGAAAGTACCTGAGCACGGCGAAGGGGTTCATGAGCCACGGCATGCGCGGGCAGTTCATGAGGGAGATGGCAGGATGCAACCAGTAACCAAGCCGATGGCGCAAGCGCGGAAAAACGCGCGCGTAATCTATGATGAGAACGGCCCAGCGCACAGGCATACGATGAAGCTAGAAAAGGTCAACAAGATATACAACAGCAGCGTGGTAAAGGCCCACGTGCTGAAGGACATTGACCTGGAGGTGCATCCAGGCGAGCTTTTGACGATATTGGGGCCGAGCGGCAGCGGAAAAAGCACCCTGCTCCACATGATGGGCCTGCTGGACACGCCCACAACAGGAAAAATATTCCTCAACGACAAGGACGTGTCAAAGCTTACTGAAGACGAGGCTGCCATCGAAAGGGGGGAGGACATAGGCTTCGTTTTCCAGGCGTTCAACCTGATACCGTCATTGAACGCGCTGGAGAACGTAATGCTGCCCATGCTGATTTACGACAGGGACGAGGACGAGGCAAGGGAAAAGGCCAAAGAGACACTTGAAAGGCTCGGCCTCGGGGACAAGCTCATGAACAGGCCCAACCAGCTGAGCGGGGGCCAGCAGCAAAGGGTCTCGATAGCAAGGGCGCTCATCATGGAGCCGTCGTTCCTGCTGGCTGACGAGCCTACCGGAAACCTTGACTCAAAAAGCGGAGAGGACGTCATAAGGATATTCCAGGAGCTGAACGACGAAGGCAAAACGATAGTGATAGTGACGCATGATTCGGACTTGACGGCGCATGCCGACCGAATCATATATATAAGGGACGGAAGGATTGAAAAGGAGGTTGAAAAGAAATGAAAAACAGGGTTTTGGTTGCGATGGCGGTATTTGCCATATTGGCTACGGCATCATCTGCGATAACGATAACGTCATGGACTACGGACAAGGCCAGCTACGAGCCAGGGGACTCGGGATACATAACGCTGAATGTCCTGATGGACGCATCCGGGCTTGCTTCCGACGAAACGCTGGTCGGGTTCAAGGCTGTGACCGTCACCTCGACGTCGTCGTTCATAAATTCCAACTATTACCAAAGCTTCGGCGACATGACAAAGGGGACTATCCTGATAACTGTGCCAGTCAAGATAGGCGGCAATACGCCTGAAGGCATATACACCGTTTCCGCCGGCATATCTGGCATTGCCCAGGTGCAGAAAGGCGGGGCGACCACCGACAAGATAGACAACGGCATCGCGGTCGCAACCATGAAAGTCATTTCAAAGCCAGTCATAACGCTCGAGGCGAGCCAGAAGAACATAGGCAAGAAGGGCACCATAGGGCTGACGCTTTGCGCGAAGAAGGGGGCGCCCAGGAACATACAGCTCTCGTCCTCGCTCTACCTTGAAGGCGGCAAAATATTCCTGGATGGGTTGGACAACTGCACAACCGTAAACGCGAGCTATGACGCATCCGGCCTCAGCGAGGGCACGAGCAACATAGCGTTCAACCTCAGCTATGCGGACACGCTGGGCGGAACCTATTCGGAGACTCTCCAGATACCGATGACAATCTCAAAGGAGGCGAGCAGGTTCATCATAAGCCAAAACGGCGTGATAACGCACAGGAAGGACAGCGCGATGAGCTTCATCATAGAGAACAAGGGCGAGTTCGCCGAGGACCTCAGGATATCCCCCGACGCAAGCATAACGCTGACAAAGAGCAGCGAAATAGAGGCAGGAAACCTGACCAGGGGCCAGAAGGAGGCATTCTCCGAGACCGTTTACACGTCCCTTGAGCCTGGCGTCAACGTGGTAAACTTCACGGTGCATTGGAAGGAGAACGGCCAGGACAAGAGCGACGAAATAAGCGTGCCGATAACGGTTGAATCCGAGGACTCCATGGACATCTACATGGAGGCCAACCCGAGCCCGCTCGTTGCAGGCCAGGAGCACACCATATCCGTGATAGTGGCCAACAAGGCCAGCTACAGCATGGACGGCGTCTCAGTAAGCATTGAATCCAACAGCTTCGACGTTTTGGACGTTGAGAAAAGGAAGTTCATAGGCTCCATAAACAACGACGACTTCAGCAGCCAGCAGTTCAAGGTCAGGATGGCAGGCAGCCCTCCGGCCGACAGCTCCGTGAACATAACGGTCATCTTCAAGGACCCGTCAGGGATAGAGCACACAAAAACGGCCGAGGTGCCCATAAACGTAAAGGCGGCGGAGAGCACGGGCGACGGCGGCATGCTGGCCGTAGTCGGCATAATAGTGGTCGCGGCTGCGGCATACCTCGTGTTCAGGAAGAAGGAAGCTAAAAAATGAAGGCGCAGTCTATAGCTGGCTTTGCAGTCAAGTCGATGGGCTACTCCAACGTAAGGACGCTGCTCACGCTTACAGCGATAATAATCGGCGTGTTCAGCGTTGCGCTGCTCACAGGCATCTCAAAAGGCACGGAAGAGCAGGTCACATCACGCCTGAAATCCCTTGGGACTGACGTCATAACCATAATACCGCTAAACTTGGTCCAGAGCGGCACCTACTCGGCGAGCATGGCCCAATACAGGGCAATCACAGATAAGTTTGTGGAAAGCGACGTCAAGAAAATACTGATGGTTGAAGGCGTCAAAAAGGCGATACCTACGCTGTCCAGCAGCTCCCTGGTTGAATACGGCGACAAGAGCTTCAGGCTCAGCGTATACGCCGCGCCCATTGACGCCGACCAAGTGATAAACGGAGTGACAATCGAAAAAGGAAGGTGGCTGAGCGGCAGGTATGACGCCGTGCTCGGCGGCTCCATAGAGAACATAACCGGCGTGAAAATGGATATTGGAAAGAAAATGTCAATAAACAACGTAACGTTCACGATAGTCGGCATAATGAACGTGACGGGGGCCAGCCAGGCGAACCTTGACAACACCATATACATCCCGTATGACACAGGAAGGGAGATGTTCAGGGACACGTACGGCACTGACGAGATAAGCGCCATTGTCGTAAAAGTCAGCCCTGGCTATGACTCAAACGCCGTTGGCGCGGATATTGAACGGACGCTTATGTTCTACAAAAAAATAACTGACCCTAAGAAGGAGTGGTTCACGGTGGTCACCCCGGCCTTCATAGACTCCCAGGTTTCAAATGTGACAGGCACGCTGAACCTCTTCTTCATAGCGGTTGCCTCGATATCGATAATAATAGGGCTTGTCGGGGTCGGCAACACGATGTACATGAATGTCATGGACCGAACCAGGGAGATAGCGGTCATGAAGTCCATAGGCGCAAAGAGGGCCGAAATTCTTATGATATACCTGCTTGAGGGGGCCGCGCTTGGCGCAGCAGGCGCCGTGGGCGGCGCACTGGCCGGTATTGCCATAGGCACGCTGGTGAGCGGGATAGTGCCGTTCAGCCCGGATGCCATGCAGACAGGGGCTGCCATAATATTCATAACGATGGGCTCAGGGGCGGCATCCTACATCCCTGCAAGGATAGCTTCGGGCGTAAACGCCGCAGACGCGCTGAGGTATGAGTAGATGAGGGCAAAGCAGGTCGCCTCGTTCGCATTCGAGTCGCTGAAAAGGGACAGCGTCAGGAGCGCGCTGACGCTTGTCGGCATATTCCTGGGCCTTTTCACAGCAGTCATCATACTTGGCGTTGGCAAGGGCATAATACTGGAGGTCCAGGACCTTGTGAGCCAGTTCGGAACAGACAAAATCATCGTGATCCCGATCAACATAAACAAGGTGATGGCAGGCGGCAGCAGCGGGTTCAGCCTTGTGGCCGAGTTCAGCGCAAGCGACATAACTTCGCTGAGGAGCATCAGCTGCGTAAGCCGGCTGGGCGAGGCGATATTCAAGAACGCGAACGTGGAATACAGGAACAAGACCATCAGCACGCTTGTGCTCGGCATAACGACGGAATACTTTGACATGTATCCCAACTACCTGGTTGTTGAGAAGGGGAGGCTGTTCAAGGACACTGAATCCTCTTCCGTTGTAATTGGATACACGATAGCGCACAGCATGTTCGGGGAGGACGTGACGCCGGGCAAGAAGATAATGATAGGGAACAGGACGTTCACCGTAGTCGGCGTGATGAGGAAGGTGGGAACGTCGTTCAGCCAGCAGGACGACGAGCAGATATACGTCCCGCTGAAGGAGGCGGAAAACATCCTTAACATGCAGGGGAAAAGGGACGAGGCCGAGATACAGGTGGCGCCAGGATGCGACATCAACGCAGTGAAGTCAAATATCGAGTCCCTGCTTGCAAGGAGGCGCGGCACAAGCGTGGAGAACGCAGACTTCAGCGTTGTCACAACGCAGTTCATAATAGACAAGGTCAACGACTCGCTAAATGTGCTGTATATAGGCGCCACTGCGGTGGGCCTCATAGCCAGCCTCGTCAGCGCCGTAGGGATAGCGAACACCATGTTCACGTCCGTGTTCAGGAGGAAAAAGGAGATAGGCATCATGAAGGCCCTTGGGGCGAAAAGAAGCGACATAATAAACATATTCCTTTTTGAGTCCGTGATGCTGTCGCTGATAGGCGCGGCGCTGGGCGCGGCATTCGGAATACTTGTTGGGATAGCGATAAAGGAATTATACGGCATACCGTTTGCGGTTGATTACATGGTCGCGGCAGTCGCAGTCATAGTGGGCGTGGCAATCGGCGTCATTGCCGGCATACTGCCCGCAAGGAGCGCTGCTTCCATAGATGCGATAGAGGCCATGCGCTGACTACCACGGCACCCTCTTGATACCGAGCCTGTTCGCGATGACGTTGAAAAGCACGTGGAACACGTACGTAAGCAGCAGTATTGCCGCTAGGAGCCCTATCGTGTAATAGCCGCCCAAAACAGGATAGCCAAAGGCAAGCGCCACTATTATGAAAAGCACCTGGTCCAGGAAGAACTGCCTTCCCTCCTCTATGCCGGACCTCCTTTTTATGAAGCTGCCCAACAAGTCGCCAACCATCGTCCCAAGGGAGGAAAGGAATCCGAAAAGCATGTACGGAGCCCTCATGTAGTCCGGAAGCGCCATCGCTATCACAAAGGCAACGAGGGTGCCGAATATTATCCCGGAAATGAAACCCCTTATCGTCTTGTTTTTCCCGAACACCTTGCCCCTGATGAACCCGTCGAAGGTCTTTCCGCCGCCCAATATGACCGGGACCGCGTTGGCCACATATGCCGGAAGCACCAGCATAAGGAAAAGCGTAACGATGTCAAAGGCCTGCATGCGCGGATATGGGCAGCAATGGTTTATAAGAATTTGGGAAGGTCAAAGCACGCCAAGCACGGAATCAACTTTTTCCATTGCCTTTGCTATTGCCTTGGCGCCCCTCTGCGGGCTATGCCTAAGTGCTGCCCAGGAAGTTCAATAATCCTCTTGACTTGAGGAAATTTGACTCTGTTTCCCTGTATCTCCAGGCTATGTCCGCCTTGGTGTCCTTTTCCGTCACCCAAAGGCGGATTATCACGTAATCGCCTTCCTTGACCCATATCCTGTTCTTTATCTTGCCAGGTATGCGGCACACCCTTTCCTTGCCGTCCTCGCAGACAACAAGCATCCTTGCCCCGCCGAGCGTTGAGACGACGAGGCCAAACATCTCCTCTTCCTCCCTTTTCGGCATCCTCACCCTGAATATGGTGCTCTTCATCTCTGCCGCTTTTTTCTCTCTTTCCTTGCGTCCCATTATTTCACCGGCCTTCTTGCGCCGCAGCTTTCGCATACTAGCATTTTCGTACGCTCTATCGTGACGAGGTTCGTGTCGGGCTTGCCGCACTGCTGGCATATTACGTACTCCTTAACGAAGAAGTCTATCCTCTTCTGCAGGACAGGGCCCATGACCCTCCTGTGTATAATCATCCTTTCGCCGTCTATGTCAACCGGGGCGCCCACTTCCCTGGATAGGTACCTTGCGAGCATCACAGGGTCCCTCCTTATCGCGTCGCATATCCTCTTGAAGTTCTTGACTATGGTCTTGTTCTTTCCCTCGTTTAGCACGTCGAAGGCAGGGACCTCGAACCTTTCGCCTGAGCCGGCCTTGTTGACGTTCAGCTTTTCGTATATGTTGTCAAGAAGCTTTCCGTAATCTCCCATAATGCACCTTCGCAGGTGGAATTAATAATGGCGAGGGTTTTTAAGGGTGGCGGCGTCGGCTATTTTTTTTTCACGAATTGCGTCTTTGTTTCGTTGAGCTGGTATCCTTCGGCAGGCAAAAACCGGAATTTCAAATGGTATTTGCTGGCAAGAGTTTCAAAGGACGCATGCATTGCGCCTATGATTTTGTATCCTTTGCGGTATTCGTCAATGTCTTTTGCAAGATTTAACCCAAGAATGCCCGGTTTCGGGGTTTTGTCTGTCTTCATGATGACAGTATATCCCCTGACTTTTCCGGTCTCCGGCTCCCTGACTGCGATTGCCGCCGCACGTTCGTTTTTCGCCTCCAAAAACAATTCCATGTCTTTTGGGGACGGAAGCGCGCCATAAGATATTTCTTTGCGTTCCTTGTATTTTGACTCTGGATGGAATAGACCTGGGAACATGGTGTCCAAAGCCGAGCGCCTTTCCTTCGGCAAGGAGGAGAGGTGAGTATGGACGCGCATGCGCTGCTCTTTGGAACCAACCGGAACCTGGATTGACTGCCTATCGGTGCTTGAATCAATGGTGATGTCTTCCAGCTCTTTACCGCGGAACTTGACGAATGCGTGCTCTAGGTCAGGGTTGGAAGCGGATTCTATTATTTCAGTCGGGCTTTTCTTCTTTGCTGCCTTGCCTGCCTTGGATTGCCCACTCGCCTGCTCCATGCCCTTATTGTGCGCAAAAGGGGTTAAAAACAGCTCAGCAGCGCCCAAAAATAGTTTTCTTTCCACGAGAGCTTTCTTTTTCGAAAAGAAAAGGGGCTTTAGGAATTCTTTTAAACGTTGGCATCGTAAGACTTCCGTAACAAACTGCCATTGGGGTGCGCACTTATGCCTTTGCTTGACGAAAACACGAAAAAAGAGGTAAAAAACTTCCTCAACGGGATGGAAAGCAGGATAAAAATCGTATTTTTCGACAGCGGGGACGGGTGCGCCTACTGCGGCGAAATAGGCATGCTGCTTGACGAGATAAAGGAATCAACCGACAAGATAGAGGTGGAAAGGCACAACATAAGCGACAAGGCCGCGGCAGAGAAGCACGGGGCGGACAAGGCGCCATTGATAATCTTTGAGGGAAAAAACAAGGGCCGTGTCATGTTTTATGGCATACCGTCAGGCCACGAGTTCGGCGGGTTCCTTGCCACAATCGTGGAAGTCTCAAAAGGCGACACGATAGAGTTCAACGACGACATGAAGAAGCAGATTGCGTCCATAGGCGTTCCGCTGAGGCTGGACGTTTTTGTCACGCCGCAGTGCCCGTACTGCCCTGGCGCAGTGAGGCTTGCGCAGGCAATGGCGATATTGAACAAGAACGTCACTGGCTGTGGGGTTGAAGCTATTGAATTCAGCGAATGGGCGGACAAGAACAGCGTGAGGAGCGTCCCGAGGACGATAGTGGCCGCGAACGGCAAGACAATCGTTGCGGTTGACGGGGCGCTTGCGCCTGACATGCTGCTCAACAGGGTGCTCGGAGCGCTTGAGTAAGATGCTCCCTGAAGCCGCCAAAACCGTAAATGAGAACGGCTCCGAATTCTATGTAGGCAAGGGCATCTTCTACAACCCATTCATGGAGCTCAGCAGGACGCTTTCCTCGCTTGCCATAAGGGAAATAGGCGACAGGCTCAGCGTGCTTGACGCGTTCGCGGCATCCGGCATACGGGGCATGCGCTATGCGCTGGAATGCAAGAATGTTGAAAGCGTTGATTTCGTGGACGCAGACCCCAATGCCATAAAATCGATAAGGAAGAACATCAAGAGGCACGGCATAAACGGAAAGGCGATAAACTCGGACGCAATAGGGTACATGCTCGGCAAAGGGGACAGAAAATACAATTTCGTGGATTTGGACCCGTTCGGCAGCCCAGCCCCGTTCCTGCATTCCGCAATCCGCTCAATGAGAAAGAACAAGGTCGCCTACATTTCGGCTACTGCAACCGACACCGCAGTGCTTTGCGGGACGCATCCAAAGCCGTGCATAAAGAATTACCACGCGAAGCCCATGCGTAACGAGTTCTGCCACGAGACTGGGCTGAGGATACTGATTAAGCGGACTATGGAAAGCGCGCATGAGTTCAACTTCGGGATAGAGCCGCTGCTTTGTTTCTATTATAGGCACCAGATGAAAATCATACTGCGGCTGAGGCGCGGGGCGGAGCACTGCGACGCCAACCTTGAAAACATCGGCTACGTGTTTTCGCTTGACAAAAACGCCGTCTTCGTGAAAACGTCAAAGAAGCCGATAATCGGAAAAAAATACTATGACTACGCGGGCCCGCTCTGGATGGGCGACCTTGCTGAAAGGGGCATGGCCAAAAAGGCGCTGAAGAACGCGGGCGGCGAGGCAAGGCGCATGCTTGAATTGATAATCGGGGAAATCGGGTATCCGCCGTTCTTCCTTTCGCTTTCAGACGCTTCAAGAGCCAGGAAAAAAAGCCCGCCAAAGACCGAAGACGTGATATCAAACTTCAAAAAGCTTGGCGGGAGCGCTGTAAAGACGCATTTTGACAGGCGCGGTATAAAGTACAAAGGGGATGCAGAAAAGATTGTTGAGGCATTTGACAGGTCATAGGCCTTTGACTATCGCGGCAGCCCCTTTGAGGTCCTTTGCGCAATAGGTTGCGCTTTTGTCCTCCTTTCCGACAAGGATGCTCCTGCATCCGTAGGCGTTCGCCATGCTTATGTCGGTTTGGGGGTTGTCGCCGATTACGAGTATCTCGTTTTTGCCTGCCTTTTCCTTTTGCGCGATGAAGTCCAGCATCGTGGTGCCCGGCTTGCCAAGCAGGATGGGCTTCTGGCCAGAAAGGTACTCAAACGAGCCGACAAGGTAGCCGACGCCTGGCGTGGGCCTGCCGAATATGGGGTAAAACGAGTCTATGCCAAGCGCGTAGAGCCTCGCGCCCTGCCTGAGCAGCCTTGCCGCAGTCGTTATGTTTGAGAACTTCGGATTTTTTGTGTAGCCTACGAACACCGCGTCCGCCTTGTTGCTGTCAATCGCAGCCCCGGCGTTTGAGATATACTGCTCAAGCACGAAGTTGCCGATGTAGAACGCCCTTCTTATCCTGTCCCTTTTGATTACGTATTCCACCATGGACAGCGTTGAAAGGATGTTTGAAGTAGGAACGTCAACAGGATAGATTTTCTCCACCATCTGTATGGCTGATTGGGTGGAATTGTTGGACATGATGTAGACTTTTCCCTTGGTCTTGAGGTATTCTATGAACTCCTTTGCGCCTTCAACCGCGCCCGCGCCTTCCTGGAAAATGGTCCCGTCGATATCCACAACGAATATCATTGCTGATGTGTGAAAGGGAAAAAATTTAAAGGGGGCGCCTTTACCTCAGCAAGGAGAAAATCCTGCCAAACAGCTTGGAAGAGAATCTGGAGCCTGGGAAGTCGTAGGTTGACATGTAATCCGAAAACGTTTCAGCCCTCCTTATCATCCTGAACCTGTCTTCCTCGCCCATAAGGAACTCAGCGCACCTGAGCTTGCCGTTGTACTGGAATCCCATGGCATAGCCGTGCCCGCCTACTTCACGTATTACAACGACGTCGCCAGGCACAATCTCAGGCAATTCCCTGTCAATCGCGAACATGTCGTTGTTCTCGCAAAGGGAGCCGGTAACGTCGTATTTGTGGTTCCTTGGCATGCCCTCCTTTCCCATGACGATTATGTGGTGGTATGCCCCGTAAAGCGCCGGCCTCATCAGGTTTGCCATGCAGGCGTCCAATCCGACAAAATCCTTGTGCTTCTTTGTGACGTGCCTGACAGTTGAGACAAGGTAGCCGTGCGGTCCCGTAATAAGCCGTCCGCATTCCATGAACAGCCTGGGCATCGGCTCAATGACGCCTTCAAGCCTGGAAAACTCCTTTCTTATCCCTTCGGAAACAAACTCAAGATTGACGCCGTCCTGCCTCGGCAGATAGGGAATTCCGATTCCGCCGCCCCTGTTGATGAATTCCAGATTTATTGAAAATTCTTTTTTCAGCCTTAGCTGGATTTCAACGAGCATCCTCATTTCTTCAATGAAATGCGATGGATCCAAATCATTGGACGTCACCATCGTATGCAGGCCGAACCTGCGTATGCCTTTGGAAAGTGCCATGCCGTACGCCTTGAAAAGCTGGTCATAGGTCAGACCATACTTTGCATTCTCAGGCTTGCCTATGATGATGTTCCCTTCCACAAGCTTGCCCGGATTGTACCTAAAACAGATTATGTCAGGAAGCCCTGCATGCCTTTCAAGGAAATCAAGGTGCGTGATGTCGTCTAGATTGATTATCGCGCCAAGCTTTTTCGCATACCTGAATTCCTCGGCAGGCGTGTCGTTGGACGTGAACATGATGTTTTCCCCTATTATGCCGAGCATTTTCGCTATCTTCAGCTCAGGCAATGAGCTGCAGTCAGCGCCAAAGCCCTCCTGCTTCAGCAGTTCCACGATATACGGGTTGGGGCATGCCTTGACTGCAAAATAGTTCTTGAATCCTCCCTGAACCCAGGAAAACGCGCCATTAAGCCGCCTTGCGGTCTCCTTTATTCCCTTCTCGTGGTAAATGTAGAACGGCGTGGGGTGTTTCTCCGCAAGCCTCATGACCTGTTGCTTCGTGAACGGCAGCGTTTTTTCAGGCATCATAATCACAGCTTCAAGTTTGACGTTATGCTTTCAACGCCGGCAAGGATGTCTTCCCTCATGCCGAATGCGCTGACCCTGAAATACCCTTCCCCGCTTGGCCCGAACCCTGAGCCAGGCGTTATGACGACGTGCGCCTCATCTAGCATCTTGTCAAAGAACTCCCAGGATTTCATGCTGTTTGGCGTCATCACCCAAAGGAAAGGCGAGTTTTTCCCGCCATAGACCGTAAAGCCAAGCTTGGTGAAGCAATTTGCCAATATCCTTGCGTTTTCCATGTAATAGTCAATCAGCCCCTGGCTTTCCTCAATGCCCTTGTCTGCCAGGGCGCCGAGCCCTCCTTCCTGGGCGATATTTGAAGCCCCGTTGAAGAAGGTGCACTGCCTCCTGTTCCACATGCTCCATGCGGTGTGGATATCCCCTGGCTTTGAATCCGCAGTTATGAGGGTCTTGGGAACGATGGACCAGCCCAGCCTCACGCCAGTGAAGCCTGCCCATTTTGAGAAGCTGCTGATTTCAATCGCGCACTCGCTTGCGCCGCTTATCTCGTAGATGCTCCTTGGCAGCCAGGAATTTTTTATGTATATTGAATATGCCGAGTCAAACAGTATGACGGCTTTTTCAGCCCTCGCATATTCAACAAACTTCTTCAGCTGCGCGTTTGTCGCGACAGCGCCTGTCGGGTTGTTCGGGCTGCAGATGTATATCAGGTCAACGTGCTGTTTCGGAAGGGCCGGGAAAAACCCGTTTGAGCTGTTGCACGGCATGTACACGATTCCGGAATAGCACGAAAGGTCAATATTGAATTCGCCGGACCTCCCTGACGCCACGTTCGTGTCAACATAGACAGGGTATACCGGATCCTGCACAGCAACAATGTTGCTTGTGTCGAATATTGATTGTATATTTCCTGAATCGCATTTCGCCCCGTCGCTTACGAAAATCTCTGTTGGGTCAACCTTGACCAATCTTGTTTTAGCGTAATATTGTGATATTGCCTTCCTCAGCTCCGTGTTTCCCTGCTCGTCCCCATAGCCGGTGTATGTCTTCTGGTCTGCAAGCTTGTCAATGCCCTTATGCATGTGCTCAACAACGGTTGCGGTCAAAGGCAGCGCCGTGTCCCCGATGCCGAGCCGGATTATCCTTGTGCCCTCGTGCCCTGCAGCAAATGCGTTCACCCTCTTTTTTATCTGGGGAAAAAGATAGCCTGCCGCAAGCTTCCTGTAATGCGGGTTCAGCCTTGCCCCTGTTGCGACGGTCTGTTCTGCCATAATAATACCTTTCTGATAACTATCCTAATAGTGTTTAAAAATATATCCTTGGGTGTTTTGATGGGCCCGCTGGGAGTTGGACCCAGGACCTTTCGATTATCAGTCGAACGCTCTACCAGGCTGAGCTACGAGCCCCATCTTTCGTCTGTCTTGGCTCGGAGCGATTTGGCCGCTTTTTCCAAGGCCAAACTGAGCTACGAGCCCCATCTTTCGTCTGTCTTGGCTCGGAGCGATTTGGCCGCTTTTTCCAAGGCCAAACTGAGCTACGAGCCCCATCTTGCTGTATAAACACCAATAACGTGCGGGAAAAGGTTTTTAATACGGGATTACTGTTTAAAACGGCCCAATCCCATACCCTATCATGAAGGCGCTTGAGGCAACGGTTTCCCTTATGCTGCTCATTGCCATGCTTCCGCTTGTGCCGATGCTGTATAACGGAGACGACAGGCGCGCTGCGCAGTACGCCATAGCCAATGACATGCTCTCAACGCTCTATGCCAGGCATGGCGCAGGCATGTTCTATTGCGCAAATCCGCTTGGGCTGGAGGCTGACATAGCCAACATGTCTGAAAGCACGGGGCTATGCATCTCTTATGAGACGCCGTCCTGCAGCCTGGAGTCAGGATGCACTGGCAGCGAAAGGGAGTCTGTTTCAGTGAACCACGATTCAATTGTAGGAAATGTAAGGTTGAGTGTGAAGCGCTAAAACATTTAAAAACACGTTATCCCCAATAGGAAAGCGTGATATTATGCCGACTTCCAACGAAATCATGGACAAGATAAACGCAAACGGGATAAAATGGCTGAATTTGCAGTTCATTGACATTTTTGGCTCAATAAGGGAGGTCTCGATAAACAGGGAGCTCATTTCAGCCAATGACATCGACAAGGGAATGGAGACTGACACCATAGGCAACGTCTTCAACGACGACTACTACGAGAAGCTGATATTGGTTCCGGACTTGGACACTTACGTTGACATGGGCGACAGGAATGCACGGCTAATCTGCAGGATACAGAAAACCGACAACACCAGGCACCTCAAGGACCCGATTTACGCCGCCGACAGGCTCAAGATGAACGCAGAGGCGCTCGGCATAAGCCAGTTCAGCATCAAGCAGAGGGTTGAGTTCTACGTATTTGACAGGTACGGCGTAGACCGGACGTACAAGGAAGGCGGCTCGGCAGTCACGCTCGGAAGCAAGGAAAGCAAGTGGACGCCCAACGCCCCGATACTCGAGAACATGAACAGCGCATCATTCCCGAACGACCTTTACAACGGCATAAGGCAGCAGATATGCCAAGTATACTCACAATTCGGCTATGCCGTTGAAAGGCACATGCACGGCAAGAACAGCAGCTCGCACCAGGCCATGTCCATAAAGGACAGCGACTTCATCACCTCGGCGTACGCATTCACGTCGTTCAAGCAGGTGGCAAGGACAGTGGGCTTCCTGAACGGGGTTAACGCCACGTTCATGCCCATGCCGATACCCTCGGAAAAGGGCAGCGGCCTTGAGCTTGAGATAGCGGCAAAGGGCGAGAAGGACGAAAACTTGTTCTACGACAAGAAGGCCGGGCTGAGCGACAACGCAAGGTACTTCATTGGGGGCATACTGGAGCACATGAAGGCCATAATGCTCTTCACCAATCCGACCACGAACTCATACAAGAGGTTCTACGAGGACCCCAAATACATATCCTGGGGCAATGCGGACAAGTCCAACGCGATATTCGTCGACACGTCAGCCAAGGACATGAGGATAGTCGCGACGTTCCCTGACCCGATGCTCAACCCGTTCATCGCCTATTCTGTCATAGTGGCGGCAGGGCTTGACGGCGTGAAGAAGAAGACCGAGCCAAAGATGGAAATGCTGACTGAAAGGCCTTCCGCATTGGGCTCAAAGGAAAGGCAGAAGCTCAAGGTCGAGGAGTTCCCAAGGGAGCTGATGACGACGATAGAGGCCATGGAGAACGACGTTGAGTTCGTCAAGGGGGTCATAACGCCTGAGCTGCTTGTCGATTACCTTGAGCAGAAGATAAAGGAGCAGAGGATGGGAAGCATGATACCGAACTCCTACGAGTTTGACCAGTACTTCCATCTTTGACTTTTGTTTTTTTATCTTTATTAGCCCGGTCAGTAAGTCAACTGGCAACGAGGTCTAAATAGGTTTAAAAAGCAAGGATGGAGATATAATAGATGTTGGATGATATATACCGCATATGGAAATATAGGGCCAAAAACGGGTTGGAAAAATGATTCAGTTTAACCAGATTTATCAGATGGACTGCATACAAGGAATGGGTATGCTCAAAGAAAAAAGCATCGATATAATAATTACTTCCCCACCATACAACATAGGTATAAAATATAATTCGCATGACGACCTGATGCCATTTGACAAATATCTTAAATGGATGAATGCATTTGGAAAGGCATGCAAACGGGTTCTGAAAGAAGATGGGTCTCTATTCTTTAATGTTGGAGATAAATCAAGCGATGAATTAAAGGCATTTGAAGTGGCAAAAATGGTAAATAGCGAAAACCTAAAACTGCAAAACACGATTCATTGGGTAAAATCCATTGCCATTCCTGAAGAAAAAATAAATGTCGGGCATTTTAAACCCGTGAACAGCAAAAGATTTCTGAACAATTGCCACGAATATATTTTCCATTTTACAAAAAATAAGGATGCCGAATTGGATAAGCTAGCCATAGGCGTCCCCTATGTTGACAAATCGAATATCGGCCGCTGGAAATCTGTAAAAAATGATTTGAGGGACAGGGGGAATGTTTGGTATATACCATATAAAACAGTCCAAACGGAGAAAGAGCACCCTGCGATGTTTCCGGAAAGGCTTCCTGAAATGTGCATTAAGCTTCATGGCTATACTGACAACACTGTTGTATTGGATCCATTTCTCGGAGCGGGCACAACCTGTGTAGTGGCAAAAAGGCTCGGATGCAACTATCTTGGATTTGACATTGATGAAAAATATATCAAAATAGCAAAGCAAAAGCTTTATCAACAGCATATGGGTTAGCACATAATGGCATGCAATAATAATATAGAGAGTTTTATAAAAACATTGAAACCAAAGAAAGATATCCTATTTAGCACCGTTATTAAAAGCATTTTTGGAAATGCTGTTTTGCCGATAACAAATAGCAAGGCAGACAAAGACCTTTTAATTGATTTGAAAAACGCAGTTATAACTGCTGGAAAAGATGCGAGAAAACAAGGCATATTTACGGCAAGGCCAAATGAAGCTGGAAATGAGATGGAACCATTCCTGATAAAAGCATTAAATAATATTGGTCTTAAAGCAGGCATTCCAGAAGATGCAAAAGGAAGGAAACAAACGGTTGGGTATCCAGATATATACCTCAAGGACAGGGCTGGGAGGCATAATTATCTGGAAGTAAAAACACATGAATACCGCGTGGATGTCAATAGGGGCGGCCTTCGGGCATTTTATATTTCTCCGCCAAAACCAGATAAATCAAAGATAATCTATGATGCCAGACATATCATAGTTGGTTTTGGGCTTGAAAAAACAGCTAGGAAAGGGAAAACCTGTTTTATACCGAGAAATTGGAAAATTGTTTCGATACACGGAATGAAAGTTAACTTAAAGTATGAGTTTAACACTGATTCAAAGGGAATGTATGATCCAAAGGCAATTCTATGCGAAGGCATCTATTAAATAAAGCTTGATATGGGTTGCATTTCAATGATAATGTGCTGAAGCCCCGCAATGCCTGATTGGCAAATAAATGCGCCTTCTTATTAAATTTTTCCAGCAACAAAAGGCATGATGTTGCTTGACGAACTTAACGCGATAGAGCTTGTCCAGAAAAGGCAGGAGCCCAGATTCGGGGAGGCGGAGATTGACCCCACCCTCAGGGAGATTTTCGCGCAAAGGGGGATAACGAAGCTTTACGGGCACCAGGCTGATGCAATCAAACTTCTGCAGCAGGGAAACAACGTCTGCATAGCTGCGCCGACGTCATCAGGAAAGACGGAAATCTACGTCAGCGCGATGTTTGACAGCTTCAGGAAAGGCAGGAGAAGCCTGCTCATCTACCCGACAAAGGCGCTCAGCAGGGACCAGAGCTCCAGGCTCGGCCAATTTGCAATTTACGGCATGACCAATGCGATTTACGACGGCGACACCTCGCAGGCTGAAAGGAAGAGGATAAGGGAGATGCCGCCCTCTGTGATGATAACCAACTTTGACATGCTGCATCACATACTGCTAAACCACAACCTGTTCTCCAATTTTCTGAAGGACCTTTCCATTGTCGTGATAGACGAGGCCCATACGTGCAACGGCATCTTCGGCTCCCATGCGGCGAACATCATAAGGAGGCTAAAAAGGATAATGTCAAAGAAGCACAAGGCACAATTAAGGTTCGTGGCAACGTCGGCAACGATAGGGAACCCGAAGGAGTTCGTCGAGAAAATAGTAGGCGAGCCTTTTGAGGCGGTCCAGGTCGCGTTCAACAGCGCGGAAATCCGGCATTACCTTGTCAATGCAATCGGAAGCCCTGTGACAATGGGCCTCAAGATAGCCGAGGATTTGGACGAAAAATCCCTCCTCTTTGCGGACAGCAGGTCCGTAGTTGAAAGGGTCGCGTACATAGGCCAGAAGAACGGCATAAAGGTGGAGCCTTACAGGGCAGGCATACCGCAGGACGAAAGGAGGAAGATAGAGAACAGGTTCAGGCAGGGCTCTACAAGGGTGCTGGCCACAACGTCCGCGCTTGAGCTGGGCATGGACATAGGCGACGTCTCAACCGTCGTGATGCTCGGCTTCCCGCCATCAATATCAAGGGCGAGGCAGAGGATGGGAAGGGCCGGCAGGAGGGGCCAGCAGGCGAAATCCATAATAGTAGCAAACGGAGGGCCGCTGGACCAGTATTACATGGACCATCCGGACGAGTTCTTCAGCGGCGAGCCTGAAAGCTGCTATGCCAACCCTGACAATGCGGACATACTGAAATACCACCTTGTTAGCATGGCATCCGAGATGCTGCTTACGAAGGACGAGATAAACGACTCAAACAGGGCAACGATTGAAAAGCTGATAGGGGACGGCATGCTTGCCAGGCTCGGAAGCTTCGTTGCTGCAACAGACAGGGGGAAGAGGTTCGCAAAGGGCCTTGGCATAAGGGGCTGCGGCGAAAGGGTTGCCATATGCGACGACAGGGGCAAGGAAATAGGGGACAGGGAGCTGCCGCTGGCGCTTGGCGAGCTGTACGAGGACGCGATATACTTCAGCTCAGGCAAGCCGTATGTCATAGAAAGGCTTGACCTTAATGCGAAAAAGGCCTATGCAAGGGAATGCCCCGACCCGGAATTCTACACAATCCCGATATACGAGACGGAGATAGAGCCGGAACAGGCGTTTGAGGAAAAACAGATAAACAACGAAATAGGAATAGGGATGGGCAGCGTCGCCATATCAAAGTCCGTTGTCGGATACACGGCAAAGGAGCAGTACAGCGGCAAGGAGATGGGCGAGCATTACTTTGAGCGGCCGTACGTGCACAACTACGTGGCGCATGCGTTCTGGCTGGACGTTGACGAGGCATTTGCGGAAATAGAGAACTTCCCAAGCGGCCTGCATGCATACGAGCATGTGTTCATAAACATGACGCCGTCCGTGGCTGGAAACTCGCCGCAGGAGCTTGGGGGGTTGAGCAGCCCTGACGGAAGGGTCTATGTTTACGAAAGCGTGCCTAACGGAATCGGGATAGCAAAAATCATATTCAACAGCTTCGGGAGGCTTGCAGGCATGAGCCTTGACCGGCTTTCCAAATGCCAATGCGAAAAAGGGTGCCCGAAATGCATACTGGACGCCATGTGCGGCAATGAGAACAAATACCTGGACAAGGCAGCGGCAAAGGCGGTGGCTGGAAGGATTGCCAAGGCCGCAAGATTATGACAGTATTGCATACATTCTTAAACACTTTTTATCATAATATAGGCTATGATAGGCAGCGGCGCCTTCGTTTCTGTTGCGCCTTCCAAGCGCTTCAAGGGCATGGTTGAAAAGAGATTCAAGTTCCCTGTTCTGGAAGAAAGGGCCTTGAGGCTGAAAAAGGCCCATGGCTTATACGTGAATTTCATAAAGGGGGCAATAACTGTGCCATTTACAGCGATGGAGACAGAGCGCATTGCAGGCGGAAAATGCCAGATTACGATAATCCAGGACGACCTCAGGGGCGACGGCAGGCTGCTTGCTGCGCAAGGCGGCATCAGAAAGGGTTATTAAAGGTTCGTCTCATACGCATATTGCATGATAACCTTCACTATACCGACGTACAATGAGGAGAAGTATATCGGAAAGTGCCTTGACAGCCTTTTTAAGCAGAAAGGAAAGATTGAGGCGATAGTGGTAGACAGCTACAGCAAGGACAGGACCGTCAAGATAGCCGAAGACTATGGCGCCAGGGTCATATTCGACCATTTCGGAAAGACCGGCCGCTCAAGGGACAAGGCCATGCGGGCCGGAAAGGGGAGCATACTCATAAGCTGCTCTGCCGACGCGGTCTATCCCAAGGGATGGCTTGAGAAGATAACCGCTCCCATCAATGCCAAGAGGGCGGATGCGGTCATAGGCAGCCTCTATATAAAACAGTCGACTGCGATAGAAGAAGTGGGAAGCCACATCATAAACAGCGTACTGCTCCCAGCGACATCGGCCCTGAAGCTGATGTACGGCAATGCAGACAACATGGCCATAGAAAGGGCGTTCTATTACAGGATAGGGGGCTTCCCGCACGTGATGACCGCAGAGGACGCCATGCTCATCAAGAGGGCAAGGAAGCACGGCAGGGTCGTATACCAGAAGGACGCCTTCGCATTCACCAGCCCAAGGAGGGTAAGGGAATGGGGCTACCTGAGGTTCACGCTCTTCCATACCAGGAACTTCCTTGAGGCAAACCTGCTCAACAGGACGCACGACAGCTACGAGCCCATAAGGTGAAACATTGAACATCGCGTTCTTTACTGACAGCTACAAGCCCAATGTTGACGGAGTGGTCAGGTGCATCGAGCTGCTCAAGCATGAGCTTGAGAAGGAAGGCCACAAGGTCTATGTTTTCGCGCCCTCGCCGTCCATGGAAAGCAAGGTGGACAAGGAGGTCCATTACTTTGAGTCGCATCCTTTTGCCCCTTACCCGCAATACAGGATAGCGATGGCGCACGAGGCCACGCTCGGCATAGGCGCATTGGCAAGGAAGTGCAAGGAGCTGGGCATAGAGGCGGTGCACAGCCACGGAATCGCGTTCACGGCAATAGCGGCGTACAGGGTGGCGAAGAGGCTCAACGTGCCCAAAGTGATTACGTTCCACACCAACGTCGCGGGCGCGACGCACTATATCTCAAAGTTCAAGATGCTTGAAAGGCACTTTGAGTCAATCGCGTGGCACTACCTGAGATGGCTTTACTCAAACTACGACGCAGTGCTTGCGCCCTCCGAGACCGCCGCCGGCCTGCTGCGCGGCCACGGCATAAAATCAACGGTATTCCCGAACGGCATAGCGCTTGAAAGTTATTTCAAGATTAAGAGGGCGCCGTCCAAGAAAGGATTCGCTCTTTTGCACGTCGGAAGGGTCGTAAAGGAGAAGAAAATAGACATTGCGATGGAGATGGTCCGCGCGATGCGGGCCAAGGGAAAGGATATCAGCCTTACCGTCGTAGGCATGGGACCGGCGCTTGGGCACCTCAAGGCCGAGGCGAAAAGGCTCGGCATTTCAAGGAGCGTCAAATTCACCGGATATATAGAGCACAGGAAACTGAACGCGCTTTACAGCAAGGCGAACGCGCTCGTTTTCTGCTCGCCTTTCGACACCCAGGGCCTTGTCGTGATTGAGGCGCTGGCGTCCGGGATGCCGGTCATCGCCGCCAAGGGAACGTCAGGCGCAGAGATAGCGAAGGACGTGGACGAAAGGCTCATATTCTCAAACGAAAGGGAATTCGAAGGCGCCGTTGAATTCGCGGAAAAGCACGGAAACTGCAGGAAGTGTAGGGACGTCGCGTCAAACTATGACATAAGGAAACAGGCGAAAAAGCTAGTCGCGCTTTACAGGAAACTTGGGAAAAAGTAAACAGACATTCCATTACGCTATGATTTTATATTTGATATACATAGGTGTTTTTGTGACAAATGAGTTTGTATACTCGAAATAAAGGTCAAAATTATTGACATCGCTAGGCACCTCAATGGCTGCCCATCCGCTCATCTTTGTTCCAGGCGTCAATTTCTTTAGGGAATCCAGGGTTTTATCATATTTGTCGGATATCCCAAATGCAATTGTCTTGTCATATTTTTCCGATGAGGAATCTATCGCATATATGTCAGGGGCAAAGTACTCGGAGCCGTCTCCTACATTCTTTATCTCAAAATTCGCAAGCAAATAGCGTTTTCCTCCATATATTGAAGAAGTTGTTTCAAATGCTGTTTGCGTCAAGGTCACTTCATATTTTGAACCCATATATTCTACGGTATATACTGTACCAAGTTGCCCGTTTTCGATACTCTTGGGTGATTCAGTTTGTTGTGTGTGGCTCGAGGTGTTGCTTTGGCCGCTATTTTGAATATTTCCAGTCGTACCGCAACAACCTGATAGCAAAAGACCTGCTAATACCGCAGATATAAACAATGATTTCCCCAACATACTACACCATTTATGGTGTTTTATTTATAAATATTGCCATTACGCCACATTCGGGGTAATGTTAAAAGTCCAGCAAATCCATAACGGCATATACCGTCGGATACGCGCCATGTCCAACGGATACAGGTTTAGAATACTGGAACTGACTCAAGGCCAGCAGATGAATATAACGGAACTTAGCAAGGCGCTTCGGCTCTCATACACGAAATGCGCGGACTACGTGCGTCTCCTTGAAAAAGAGGGTCTTGTGGAAAAGACAAGAAAGAACAGGGAAATGCTCGTAAGGAGCAAGGTCGTTATTACTCCAGATAATGTAAAATTCTCAAAATAGAAAATTAAAAAAAAATAAAGGGTTGACGGAAGGAGCCTTTTCCTCGGCTCATTCCGTGAACGTCGCAGGCGTGGGCGGATTCGGCGGAAGCCCCTTCCTCTTCCTCGTTTCCTCCACTATCTTCGCCTGGAGGGCTGCGGGAAGCGGGTCATACCCCGCGTACTCCTGGTACCATATCGCCCTTCCCTGGGATGCGCTCCTCACGGCGTTGCTGAACCCCAGCATCTCGAAGACCGGGAGGACTTCGACGACCTTCGTGAGGTCCTCCTCCTGCTCCATGCTGACCATCTGGCCCCTCTTGCCATTGACCAGGTTGATTATGTCCCCAGCGTACTCGTGCGGGACCTGTATCAGCACCTTCTGCTTGGGCTCAAGCAGCACTATCCCGCCGATTATCATGGATATGTATATCGCGTTCCTGACGGCAGGGAGTATCTGCGCCGGACCGCGGTGCACGTTGTCCTCGTGGAGCGAAACGTCGTCAATCGTGATTTTCAGGCCCGAAACCTTCTCCTGCGCCAACGGCCCCTTGTCCATGGCGTCCTCAAAGGACTGTATCGCGAGCTCCTGGACCTCGTTGAGGTACTGGACCCCCTTCGTTGCGTCGACAATTATGTTCCTGTTGTAGACGTCCCAGATTCCCTTTGCCTCGTCCCTGTCCCATCCGGACTTGACCAGCTTGTCCACCACGTCCTGGTTCTTGCCTTTGGGCACGCCTTCCTTGATTTCGCCGTTGTCCAGCATCTGCATGACTTCCTTGGACAAAGGCTCCGCCTTTATGTAGAACTTGTTGTGCTTGTTAGGCGACTTTCCCTCGCTGACGGGGCCTGGCCTTGTCATGGTCTCCCTGTAAACCACTATCGGGGGCGAGGTCTCAATCGGTATCTTCTTCTCCTCCCTTATCTTGTATTCCACGATTTCAAGGTGCAGTTCGCCCATGCCGCTTATGAGGTGCTCGCCTGTCTCCTGGTTGAGCGTCACCTTTAGCGTCGGGTCCTCCTTGGATATGCCCCTGAGGGCCTCAATCAGCTTGCCAAGGTCCTTGCTGTTTTTCGCCTCAATGGACTTTGTCACGACCGGCTCCGAATAGTGCTTTATCTGCTCGAAGGGCTCTATGGGCTCCGATGATATCGTTTCCCCGACATAGAGGTCCCTAAGGCCGATTATGGCGCCGATGTTGCCTGCGGTCAGCTTCTCTGTCCCTATCCTGTCAGGCCCCATGTATATCGCGACCTGCTGGGCCTTGGAGTATGTCATTTTTGACGCGATGTAAAGCTGGGTCCCCTTTTCCACCTTTCCGGCGAAAAGCCTCGCCACCCCGACCTCGCCTGCGTGCTCGTCATGGACTACGCCGAAAACGATGCCGACGACCGGCGCGTTGGCGTCGCAGTTGAGCATGCTCTGGCCCGTCGGAGAGTTAAGGTCCCCTTTCCACAGCACGGGTATCCTGTATTTTTGCGCAACATAAGGCGTTGGAAGGTGCTTTATTATTATCTCAAGCAGGACTTCGTCCAACGGCGACTTTTCCACCAGCGACTTATGGTCGCCTGCCTCAACCTTTGTGTAAATGTCCCCGAGGTTTATCCCTGTTTTCTTCATGGACGTTATGCTGAGCGCCCACTTGTTGAACGCGGAGCCTATCACGACCTTGCCGTTCTCAACGGAAACCGCCCAGTCCTCCTTGTATTCCGGGGGGGCCGAAGTCTGGATTATCTTGTTCACGTTGACAATCAGCTTGGTCAGCCTTTCAATCATCTGCTCCTTGGTCAGCTTCAGCTCTGTTATCAGCCTGTCGACCTTGTTTATGAATATGACCGGCTTGGCCCTTTCCTTGAGCGCCTGCCTGAGCACGGTTTCGGTCTGGGGCATGACGCCTTCAACGGAGTCCACGACAACGACGACGCCGTCAACGGCCCTCATGGCCCTTGTGACGTGGCCGCCGAAGTCAACATGGCCCGGCGTGTCAATGAGGTTGATCAGATAGTCCTTGCCCTCGTAATTGAACCCGAGGGATATGTTGGCGGCCTTGATGGTTATGCCCCTTGCCTGCTCCTGCTCGTCATAGTCCATCATCCTCTGGGAGCCTGCAAGCTCCTTCGATATGAGCCCGGCCCTTGCGACAAGCGAATCAGTGAGCGTGGTCTTTCCGTGGTCCACGTGCGCGACTATCGCGACGTTCCTTACCTGCTCAAGGCTCTCCATTATCCTCTGCACTTCGTCTACGACAAATTCCTTCTTTCCCATTCTTGACACCTGCTAATCGTGAGTTTAGTGAAAAATAATCAGGCGAATCCCTTTTATATGTTGCGGTTTGCGGGGCTTGCTGCTAATCCCATCGAAAAGCTCAACTTTAGAAACAGGAAGGGAAGCTTAGGGGCAAAGCTGTTGGCGTCAGGACCCTATGCTCACGCTTGCCCTGTCTTCGTACATGAACAGGACCCTGCGCGTTTCTGAGCAGTTGGACTGTATGACGCTCATGAGTGCATCATTGCCATAGGCGTCCTTTGCGGCAAGCAAGGAGTCCAGCTGGCCTATCTCCTGCGCAGCCCCGAGGATGATGTCGCATATTTGCGGATGCTGCTTCCATGCGGCATATTGCAGCGCCGTGCACCTGACTTCCCTTGTGCCTGCAAGCAGCAGGCTCCTCGCGATGCCGTTTTTCTGTTTTTTGGCGTGCCCAATCAGCAGTTTCACCGTGCCGGCGCTGCCTGCCAAAGCAGCGCGGTGAAGCGAGGTCATTCCGTCCTTGTCTGCTGCAAGCAGGTATGCTCCCGACCTAAGGAGCCGCTTGACTGCGCTTCTTCTGCCGTTCCATGCCGCATCCAGGAGCATCATGTCAAGCTTCTTCTGCATCCCCATCCGGTTACGCCTTGCCGGCCTGTCTTCATCGATGTAAGAATATTGCAGATGTAACGGGGAACCGCGCGCGAGCATGTTTCTTGCGAGCTTTGGTGTCGGCATAACCTGATATAGAGGCAAAAAGGTTAAAAAGGATGTCTAAATGTGTGCATCGGCCGCCGGAAAGTTCATTGTGAATGTCGTCTCCTCGCCCTTCCTGGACTGCACGCCTATGTCGCCCTTGAAAAGCATCACAAGCGAATGCGCTACTGCGAGGCTGAGCCCCATGCCCCTCTGCGAGCCCCTGTCCTTTGTGGAGAAATAGGGGTCGAATATCTTGCCTATTATCTTGTCGTCTATTCCCTTTCCATTGTCTGAAACAGTCACCGTCACCTTGTTGGCTTCCCTGCGCGCCGTGATGCTGACCTCTCCTCCTGCCCCAGGCAGCGACTCAATGGCATTTACAGCCAGTATCTCCAGGAGCTCAATCATCTTCATGTTGTCGCCCAATATCGTGCAATCGCTGCCTGCGGTGAAATGCAGGACCGCCTTTTTGGCGGCCGCCATATCCTTGAGCTTGAATTCCAGGTGCGGCATCAATGAATCAAGGGAGACGGGTTCATCCCTGGCTACGCTGAATCCGGAGATTGTGTTGAACCTTTGTATGAGCGCCCTTATTTCCACGGCCATGTCCATGGCACTGTTAATATATTCCAAGGCTCCCTTATGTTGGAGTTCGTCAGCCTTTTTTGCATTGATCCTTGCCAGCTCCATATACCCTATTACGCTGGTCATCATGTTGTTTATGTCGTGCGCAATGCCGCCTGCCACTATCGTCACGCTTTCGGCCTTCTGTTTCATGAGATTCATTTCCCTCTCTGTCGTGTCCCAGACTGCAATCACCATGAATGACGGTTTGCCGCCCCCGTCCCTTATGATTTTGCCTGAAAACTCTCCGGGGAAGCTGGAACCGTCCTTCCGTTCGTATGTGCATGCGGCCTTGCCTATGATGCCGCTTTGCTGCATTTGCATCAACTGGCTGTTGTCTTTGTTGCACAGGAGCCGGGCCGCGTCCATCCCTATCAGTTCGCCCTTTTCGTACCCGAAAACCCCAGGTGCGGAGGCGCTGCATTCAAGTATTCTCTTGTCCATGCCGGCTATGAATATCGCGTCTGAGGAGATTTCCTCAATTGCCCTTATCGTCTCGCGCTCAAACCATTCCCGCTCGACCACGCCTGTTAGTTTCCTGACTAGGCTGAGGCCTTTGCCGCCGCCATCATGGTCGAAGAATTTTTGCAGGCCTGTGGCTGGATGGCGGTTCCCGTTCTTCTGCTGTTCCCTGTTTTTCTGCCTGTCCATTATATCACGGATTTTGATGATTAGGTATATATAAGTGTGTATAACTGTTTTTATATGTATCTGTTGCAGGCCGCTATTGCAACCATTAAAAAGGTTGCAGGGAAAAAGGCTGCATGAACTTCGGAACAGCAGGCGTAAGGGGGCTTTTTGACGAAATCAACGGCAGGACCGCCTATGAGATAGGCAACATATTCGCGCCCCAGCTGGGAAAAAACATAGTGGTCGCGATGGACCACAGGCTGACCTCTCCGTCGGTGTACCACGGGCTCGTGTCAGGCATACTTGAGGGGGGCAGCGACGCCATAGAGCTTGGGTACTGCCCCAGCCCTGTTGCGGAATTCTATAACACGTTCAAGAGGTACGACGGCCTGTTCATAATCACCGGAAGCCACAACCCGCCTGAGTACAACGGCATAAAGGTGGTGGACAAGAGAGGCGTAATAATCAACAAGGAGACCTCCACCCAGATGGTGGCAAAGGGCATGAGCCTCGCCAACTGGAACTGCGTGGGCAAGGAAAGGGACAGGAGCGAGAGCGCCGCGGCCTTCTATATGGAGAGGGTGTTGGAGCTTCTGAACAAAAACAGGCTGAAAGGCAGGCGTTTCGTCGTGGACTACGGAAACGGCGTCACGATAGACGTGTTCTCCAAGCTGCTCAAGGAGCTGGGGCTGGACACCATCTGGCTCAATGCGACGATGGACGGCACATTCCCGGGAAGGGATTCCGAGCCATTGAAGGACAACCTGAAAAAGCTGATGGAGACGTGCAAAAGCCACGGCATACCCGGCATAGCGTTCGACGGGGACGGCGACAGGCTGAGCATGGTGGACGAGGGCGGCAACTTCGTGAGCGGGGACGTCGTCTTCGCGCTTGCGGTAAGGAAGATGTACGAGGAGGGGATGAAAGGCGACGTTGCAGCCACTCTTGCAAGCTCAAAGCTCATAAACCACGTCGTGGAAAGCGCGGGCTTCAGGGTGAGGTACACAAGGGTCGGCGCCACCTACGTCGCGGAAAAGATGCTGGAGGATGGCATGATGGCCGGCGGCGAGGAGGTCGGCGGCACCATATGGAAGGAGCTGAGCCTGGCAAAGGACGGCATGTTCACTGCGCTCAAGGTGCTGGAGATGCTCGACAAACGGAAACTGAGGGACATCGTTGCCGAGCTGCCGGTTTGGCACGTGCACAAGGAAAAGATGGCTGTCGAGAGGGCCAAGATTCCGAAGTTCATGGCAGGGGTGCGCAACACGCTCAAGAAGGACGGCGCGATAAGCATAGACGACGAAACGACGAGGGCGGACTACAGGGATTATTGGGTATTCGTAAGGGCAAGCGGCACTGAGCCCATAATAAGGGTGTGGGCAAGCTCCATGGACGAAAAGACGTCCGAAAAGGCCGGAAAGGAGATATACGCGAAAATGGCAAAACTATACAAGGAGACGAAGTGAAAATCGGCAGGCGAACCTCAGAGCTCGCCGACCCTTCTTTTTAGCTTCCTCTTTAGCCGTTTTCTTCTCTTCTTTATCCATTTCCATCTCATCTTTCCCTTCTTCTTCCACTTCCTCGGCTTTGAACCCAAACAATCACCCAATATCAAATCTAGCGTCTAAGTGCAACCCTATGCCCGGAAAGACTTTTAAAGGTATCCTGGACCGGCCCTAGGAAGACAGGCCTGGGGCCATGCCGTTCATGTATGACAGAAGCGCGGCTGAGCCTAAGGTCATGATGAGCACAGCGGCAAGCACTATCAGCAATATGACCATCAGCACAATAGGCGAAAGCACCACTGCCAAGGGCCTCTTCCATCCGCCCAGCCCATAGGACGACTGGACCAGCCTGAAGTTAAGGTATAGCTGGTATATTCCCAGCACCGCCGCTGCGAGCGAGCCCACTATCCCGCAAATGGGTATGGCTTCCACTATCCTGGGAACAATCCCAAGAAGGGCGATTGGCCCTGATATGGTTCCGAGCGCGCCCATCGTTCTGCCGAATTCGCCTTTTCCGTTCAGGAGCTTTGCGGCTGCGGCATAGGCGGCGGCAGTGAATGCCATGCTGATGATGACAATGAACGGAAGCGCGATGAGCGATACCAAGGCTATGAGGCCGTATGCCGACAGGACCGCCGCGGTGCCTAAGCCGGCTGCAGGGATGGCCAATTCCACGACAAAGCCGGCTATCAAGACGAGTATTGTGCTGAAATACGCAGGCACTATGGCGTCCCTGAACCCCTTGCCTATTGAAGAAGACGCTATCTCCTTCGGCAATGCCGCGGAGGGGTTGAGCATAAGCTCGACAAAGTCCGCCTTCCTCACAAGCGGGAACAGCGCCAAATACTTCCTTATAAGGTCCTTCAGGCCCATAACAAGAGAATCGTCTGCCATGGGTTGGTTGGATTGAAAACGTATTTAAACCATGCGCAAGGCAAAGCCTGCTGCGAAAATTGAAAAGGCTAAAAAAGGAAAGCCAATGTCATATCGCCAGCGCAATGCTGGACAGGAACGCCACTCCCCAGTATATCAAAGCCCCGACTACGAACCCCGATATCACGACGACTGCAATGGCCCTCCACTTTGAAAGCTGGTGCAGTATCCTAACCATCTTGTAATTGAGGTAAAGCTGGAACAGGCAGATGCATATTCCGGCAAGCAGCACGAGCGTGTAAAGGATGGGCCAGATGGCAGACCAGTATGCGCCTGCCAAAACTGCGCCAATAAGCGCGACGATTCCTGCTACGACGACAAGCGCAATGCTGATGAGGTTTATCGGGGCGGAGATTATGCCAAGCATGCCCATCGTCTTCCCGAAACTTCCTTTTCCGCCAAGGATTTTCGTCATTATCAGATACCCTATGGCAGTCAGCAGGTTGCCTACGGCCGCCGTCATTGCTCCGAACGCTACTGACAGCACCATTACGCCCACTATCATCATGATTATCATGTCGGGTATCGTTTGGAGCAGCGGCATCAGCCTCGTCAGCGAGAATATCAGGTAGAATATTGAAAGCACGAAAGTGAATATCATGGACGTTATTATGGCGTCCGAAAGGCCCTGGCCAACGGTCGCCTTCTCTATCTCATTCGGCATCTCCTTGTCCGGCTCAGTGATAATCTTGCCGAGCTCGTCGGACCTCACAAGCGGGAACATGGCGACGTATCTCTTGAGCATGCGCTTAAAGCGGCCTTCGGGGTCATTCTTTCCTGTCTTTTCAGCTTTTTTGTCAGATGCCATGATGCTGTTTTAAAATAAGCATTTAAAAAACTTGCCTTTTTCCTGCCATATTGGTATAGAGTATAGGGTAAAAAGAGGGATGGAATGGTTGAATGGCGGAATGCCGGCGTTTCCGGGTATGGCCGCGGGTTTTAAGCCATTGGCGGTATCAGGACCGAATGCCACAAGGCATTATTGCCTTATTATGGAAACGCCGACCAGCGTTTCGTCGCCGCTGTCCATGACGTTGTATCCCATGGCCTTTATTTTATCCCTCAGTTCGTCCGCCCTTTTCCAGTCCTTTGACTTCCTGGCCTCCTTGCGTTCGCCAATGAGCTTGTTTATCTCTTCCGGCAGCTTTTCACCTTTCCCAATTATGCCAAGCACTTTGTCCGCATCGAACAGCGAATCCAGGATTTTCTGGGCATTCGCCTTGCTTACCTTGTCCTGCAAAAGCAGCCTGTTGACCTCCGAAACAAAATGGAACAGTTCCGCGAGCGCCTCTGGGATATGCAGGTCGTTGTCCATGTTCTTCTCGAAGCCTGCCGCAAACGATGAAATCATCTCCTCAATCTTCCTGTCAGTCTCGTAATCCTGCTTGCCGTTCGCGCACCTGAGCTTCAGGGCAAGGTCCAGCAGGTTCTGCACGGTCTTTGCTGAAGAGTCCAGCGCCTCAAAAGTGAAGTTCAGCTGCTGCCTGTAATGCGTTGAGATAAGCAGATAGCGCATCGCCTTCGGATGGTGCCCCTTTGCCAGGATGTCCCTTAGAGTGTAAAAATTGCCAAGGCTCTTGCTCATCTTCTTCCCGTCAACCATGAGATGTTCCGTATGGAGCCAATAGTTTACGAATTTCTTGCCGCTTGCCGCCTCGCTCTGCGCAATCTCATTTTCATGGTGCGGGAACATGTTGTCAATGCCGCCGCAGTGGATGTCGAATGTCTCGCCCAAGTATTTCGAGCTCATGGCCGAGCACTCGATGTGCCAGCCAGGCCTGCCCTTTCCCAGCTCGGTCTCCCAGAAAACATTCCCGTCGTTTTCGTCCCAGGCCTTCCATAGCACGAAATCCGCAAGCTGCTGCTTCTCGTATTCGTCGTGCGAGACCCTTGCGCCTGCCTTGAGCTGGGATATGTCCAGGTGGGAAAGCTTTCCGTATCCCTTGAATTTGGCGATTGAGAAATAGGTCGAGCCGTCCTCCCCTTTGTACGCATAGCCCTTTTCCGTCAGCGTTCTTATCATTGAGACCATTTCGGGTATGTGCTCAGTCGCCCTCGGATAAACGTTGGCTGGCAGGAGGTTTAGCGTTTTCACGTCCTCAAAAAAGGCTTTCTCGTATCTTTTTGTGAACTCCTCGAGCGGAACGCCCTCTGCCCTGGAATCGCGTATCGTCTTGTCGTCCACGTCCGTTATGTTCATTACGTGCCTTACCCTGTAGCCCCTGTATTCAAGCCAGCGCCTTAGCAGGTCTTCAAAAACGTATGTGCGGTAGTTGCCTATGTGCGGATAATTGTAGACCGTAGGCCCGCACGTGTAAATGCCAGCCTCGTTTGGCTTGATTGACCTGAAATCCTCAAGTTGCCTTGAGAGGCTGTTGAACAGTCTGAGCATAGATGGATAGGAAATCAGGATTTAAAAAAGGAAAGGGTTGGCGTTGTGATGCTGTTTTAGCGCAGCGGCATCATTCCCGCCCGACCCAGTGCGGCGCAGGCATGTCCCTCACGCTCCATTCGTGCCCCCATGGGCTGTAACCGGGCGGCGGCGCGCTGCCTGGCACATACGTGTTGCTGTGTTTTGCATGTTTCCGCTCCATTTTCCGCTTCTCGAATAATTCCTCAGCCCTCTGGTCTGCATCCCATTGCCTCTCTAGGGCCGCAAACCGCCTTATGAGCTCGAGCGAATCCTGTTTCCGCGTGCTGCCGTCCGGCAACTTCATTTGTTCATAAATGTTCAGGTACTTCTTACGCACACGGAAGTCCTGGATTTTTTCATCTGTATATGTGCTGTCATAAAAAATATTCTTCAGGATGATGGGGTTCCTCTTCCTTACATGGGCGATTATGGCCTGGTTAAGGAGCAGCGAATCATGGCGCCGTTCCCTGGCTTCAGGGAGCATTAGATGCAAACTGTCTAGGAGTGCGCATGTTAGAGAGTCGCGCCATCTGGCCGCATTCACTCTCTTCCGGTCTCCTGTCCTTGCAGGCAGCACAGAATCCTTTGACCATATCTCCTTATCCGTGATTTCCCATTCCATCTTCTTGAAAAGCCATTCGGAATCATTTTCGCATATCGCTTTCACCAGGAACAGCGAGTCTTCCTTCCTGATTTCGGAATCAAGGGAGTCGCTGCCTTCAGCTGATCCCTCGCCCTCGCTTACCCTACGCGCTTCTAATTTGTCCACTGCTTTGCTTAGGAGCGCCTTCCGCCCGGCGCTTGTTGCGGATCTTAATTCGCCTTCCATGTCTGCATACCTGATGGCCTCTTCCCCCAGCCGCCTCATTTCGCCTCTTTGCTCGCTTTCGCTCAGGAAGAACATTGCGGAGCTTCTTGTTTTGTGATTGAGGAAAGAGGAGCCCAGGTGCAAAGCAGGCGCGTTTTTGGGAGCGCTCTTTTGGCAGCCTGCAATTAATGCGGACGCCAAAAGAATGGTGGCAGCCGCGGCAAGCATCCTGAAAGGCCTTTTGCGGATGCGCCTGGCAGCATGCGATTTTCCGGAAGCGGGCTTCATGTCCATATCGCTTAATGTTGTATAATATGTATTTTAAAGGTTATTTAAGCCTGGAAACCGCCAATCATATAACAGATACTAACGCGACCTGTGGGGCTCAATCGGGCTTTTTTCCACTCCGCCCGACGGATAGTTGCCTAGGTTTCCCCATTTCTTGTAATGCTCTTCTGCCAGATGCTCCTGCCACTCCTTTTCCACCTTTGGGTCCACCGCAAAACGCTTGGCAATCCTGAGGCCGTCCTGCTTCCGCGTAAGGCCGTCAGGCAGCTTCATTTTTTCATACTTATCCATTATGCTGTCATCGCCGCGAAGCCAGTCCATTAGCCCGCCGTTTTCCCATTCCACATAAGATGTTACGATGGGGCGCAGAAGCAGCGAATCCCGGTGCCTGTCCCTGGCTTCGGGAAGCATCGGCTTGAACGAATTGAAAACTGCACTTATTGGCGAGCCGCGCCATCTTGTTGGAACAACGGACGGTTGCGACCTCTTCAGATAATCATTCATGGCTTCGACAAGGTCCATGGAATCTCTTTTCATTATGCCTTTCCGTATGAACAACGAGTCTTCCTTCCTAGCGAGCGGATTTACCTTGTTGCTGTCATTGTCTACGGAATTGCCGTCTGCGGCCAGCGCCATCGCCCGATTCATAGTTTGGAATGTATCAACAATGCCGCTGAGGAGCAAACGGCGCTTTGCGTGCGTGATTTTTCCCCTCATTTCCCATTCCAGCTTGTTTATTTCCTCCTCCCCACCCCGTCTCAGCTGGTTTATGCGCGCCTCGTTCATATCCGCCAATTGCTGGTGTATGGATTCAATTGACGACTGCATCTCCTGGGACGCAGCCTCGGCTTCCGCACGGTGGTCCTGTTTTTCTTTATTGCAGCCTGCAACCAATACTGATGCCGCAAGAACCGTGGCAGCCGCGGCAAGCAATCTGAAAGGCCTTTTGCGGATGCGCCTGGCAGCATGCGATTTTCCGGAAGCGGGCTTCATGTCCATATCGCTTAATGTTGTATAATATGTATTTTAAAGGTTATTTAAGCCTGGAAA